>JBJOOF010000033.1:0-7659 GCA_046051425.1 Bacteroidota bacterium | reverse complement strand
ACCGATGCCGATGTAACCAGCTTTGACGGAGGCTACGGTTCGGCCTATTTGGCCAAGATGGTTGGTCAGAAAAAGGCTCGTGAAATCTTCTTCCTAGGAAGGAATTATTCCGCTCAAGAAGCAATGGATATGGGCATGGTCAATGCCGTCATTCCACACGATCAATTGGAAGACACCGCCTACGAATGGGCGCAAGAAATTCTCGCCAAATCACCTACGTCCATCAAAATGCTCAAGTTTGCAATGAACTTAACCGACGATGGAATGGTGGGTCAACAGGTCTTTGCGGGAGAAGCTACCCGACTGGCTTACATGACCGAAGAAGCCCAAGAAGGGCGTAATGCTTTTCTTGAAAAGAGAAAGCCTAACTTTAAGAAAATCAAATGGATACCTTGATTTAGGTAAAGTAAAAAAAGAGCCTGATTTGAAAAAATCAGGCTCTTTTTTTTTGATTTTAATTTGTCATTAATAATGCTGAAATCCCCCTTGCCCCCTTTGAAAAGGGGGAGTTACATCTTTTTCTACCCTTATTAATTAATTAAGGATTTGGATTTTTTTTCAACCTAAAGGACTTGATTTTAGAATAAATAGTTGGAGTCCAATTGGGTTGACTCCCCCTTAGTAAGGGGGCAAGGGGGATTTGTTGGTTTTGGACTCCAAGCAGTTATTGGTAACCCAAAAATCTTATTTTGTAATTAATGTTTGAGGCGAGCTAAGATGCGACTCCCCCTTAGTAAGGGGGCAAGGGGATTAGTCGTTTTGACTCAACTCCCAATTTTTACCTTCCCTCATTCTCCCACTCTCCCTCATCCAAAATTCTTTCGCATAATATACTCCACGCAGCGGGCTGCAAGTCGAGCAGTAGCCAGGTCTTGATCGTAGGCAGGGTTGAGTTCGACCACATCCAAACTGATTAACTTTTTGCTTTTGGCAACTAGGTCAAATACTTTAAATGCAACCTCAGGATCAAATCCAATCGGCGAAGGAGCGGAAACACCAGGCGCGAAGGCAGAAGAAAATCCATCCATATCCACGCTCAGGTAAAGTGAATCTACCTGGTCTAGAAACCAGCAGATTTGCTCCTCGATGAATTCCCAATGCTTCAAGCGGAAATCCTCCATGACCAGGTACTTGGCCTGGACTTGATCTGCGGTTTCAAATAGGGATTTGGGATTGGCAGCACGTTGGATGCCAAGGGCGAGGTAGTGAAACTGGCTTGGATGGTTGCTGGCCAACTGGTAGAAAGGGGAACCTGAATGTCCTTTGCCATCCACCAAGGGGCGCAAGTCAAAGTGTGCATCTAGGTTGATGATGCCCAACTTTTTTCCCTGCTCCTGGGAATGCTTCAGTACAGCAGACCCGTGTGCAAAGGCCAAATCATGTCCTCCGCCTAGCCAAACTGGGAAATGGTCGCTTTGCAAGAGTTGGTAAGTGATTTCAGTAATGACCTGATGGGATGCTTCCAAATCCCCATTCCAGGTAAATACGTCCCCATAATCAAAAAGGGGAAGGCTAGCTGGAAGATGGTGAGCCAAGGCACCCAAACATTTGCGAATGGAAGCAGGACCCTCAATGGTGCCCAACCGGCCTTGGTTTCTTTTGACGCCTTCCTCACCCGCATAACCCATGATGCCTACCTTTTTAGCAGAGGTTTGGTCCAAAGCCAAGTTGGCAAGGGTACGGACCGCTTGGTGCCAATACTCCACTTGACTGGATTTTCTACCGGTCCATTGGGAGGGAGAGGGATTCTGATGCAAATTCATGGGTGCAAAAGGTTTGGTTTTTCGCCTACAAATCTACAAAAATTGTAGACTTTTCCTATTTTGTTAAAATGAAACCTGGGTTACTTCACTTAGGAGATTAGCTTGTCAATAAATCGATCTTCCACGAGTTGCGGGATAGTGACGCGCAATTGTGGGCTGCGGTCCATTTCACGCTGTATGGCTTCGATAGAACCGCTATTCCGTGCCCAAGCCCGTCTGGCGATGCCATTGTTCACATCAAAGAAGAGCATGGATTGGAGTCGCTGCGCTGCGGCTTCGCTGCCATCAAGCACGAGGCCAAAGCCCCCGTTGATGACCTCTCCCCAGCCAACGCCACCGCCGTTGTGGATGGATACCCAGGTGGCACCTCGGAAACTGTCACCAATCACGTTGTGAATGGCCATATCTGCGGTGAATCGGCTACCATCGTAGATATTGCTCGTTTCCCGGTAGGGGGAATCCGTTCCACTCACATCATGGTGATCCCGACCCAATACCACTGGGGCAGAAATCCTTCCCGCAGCAATGGCCTCATTGAAGGCCGCCGCAATCTTGGCTCTTCCTTCTGCATCGGCATAGAGGATACGGGCTTGGGAACCCACCACCAGGCGATTCTTTTCGGCCTCCTCAATCCAGGTGATGTTGTCTTGAAGTTGCTGCGCAATGCTTGCAGGCGCTGTGGGCAGTAGCCCTTTCAATACTGCTGCGGCAATCAAGTCTGTCGTGCGGAGGTCAGCGGCAGATCCGGAGGTGCAAACCCAGCGGAAGGGTCCAAATCCGTAATCAAAGCACATCGGACCTAGAATATCTTGCACGTAACTCGGGTAGCGAAAATCAATGCCATTGCTGGCCATTACTTCGGCACCTGCTCGAGAGGCTTCGAGTAGGAAGGCATTGCCATAATCGAAAAAGTAAGTGCCTCTGCGGGCATGGCTGTTGATAGCCGCAGCCTGTCGACGCAAAGAATCCTGCACCTTTTGTTTGAAGGCCTCAGGATTTTCCACCATCAGTTGGTTGGATTCCTCAAAAGATAAGCCTGCCGGATAGTATCCTCCAGCCCAAGGGTTGTGTAGGGAGGTTTGGTCCGAACCGAGTTCAACCAGGATCTCTTCCTGATCCAGTCGCTCCCAAAGGTCTACCACATTGCCTAGGTAGGCGATGGAAACTACTTCTTGGGCTGATTTGGCCTTTTTAACGCGCGCTACGAGGAGATCTAGGTCTGTAATTAGTTCGTCTACCCAACCTTGCTCATGGCGCTTATGTGCCGCCGCAGGGTTGATTTCAGCACAGAGGGTGACGCAACCTGCAATATTGCCTGCTTTGGGTTGCGCTCCGGACATCCCGCCCAGACCAGCAGTGAGGAATAGTTTGCCCTTGGGAGCGATTTCTGCTCCCAGCTTCTTTCGAAAGGCATTCATGACCGTGATGGTGGTCCCATGAACGATGCCTTGAGGGCCGATGTACATAAAAGAACCTGCGGTCATCTGTCCATATTGGGTGACGCCCAGCGCATTGAAGCGTTCCCAGTCCTCCGGTTTGGAGTAGTTGGGGATCATCATCCCGTTGGTCACCACCACGCGAGGCGCGTCTTTGGAGGAGGGGAAAAGCCCCATAGGATGCCCTGAGTAGAGGTGGAGCGTCTGCTCCTCTGTCATCTCGGACAGGTACTTCATGGTAAGTAGGTACTGGGCCCAGTTTTGAAATACCGCCCCATTGCCTCCGTAGGTAATCAATTCCTCTGGGTGCTGTGCTACCGCAGGATCCAAGTTATTCTGAAGCATGAGTTGGATAGCTGCTGCTTGCGCACAGTTTGCTGGGTATTCGGCTATGGGTCTAGCCTTGAGCGCATAGTCCGGCATAAAGCGGTACATGTAAATCCGCCCGTAAGTCTTCAGTTCCTCCCAAAATTCAGGAGCCAACGTCTCGTGCCAAGAACTTGGGAAATAGCGCAAGGCGTTTTGTAGAGCCAATTTTTTCTCATCAGACGACAACAGGTCTTTGCGCTTGGGTGCATGGGATATCCCCGCTGTCCGCTCCTTCTTTGGCGGCAGTTGGCTGGGTATTCCTTGGAGGATTTGGGCTTTGAATGTCATAAATAAGTATCAAGTGTTAAGAAGCAAGAAACAAGAGCCGAGAAGCAAGAAACAAGATGCAAGAGCCAAGAACCAAGAAACGAGAATCGAGGTACAAAAAGCCGCGAGAAATCCAGATCAATAGGCAGAATTTTTCTAAAAGCAGAATTGAAAGTCTAATCTCTTGTCTCTTGTTTCTTGGTTCTCCATTTTTCCCCTTTCTTCCACACCCCCACCGGTTTCATTTTTCCCTGCTGGTACAGGATTTCGCGGTAATCGGAAGTAGGGAAGAGGATGAAATCGGCCAATTGACCTTCGGTCAATTTTCCTCGATCGGTTAAGCCTAGGGCTGCTGCTGCACGGAAAGTAATGCCAGCAAGGACTTCAGCCGTACTCAATTTTTCAAAGGTGGCCAGGATGGATGCCTGGGCCAACAGGTCTCCCATAGGCGCGGATCCTGGATTCCAATCCGAGGCAATGGCCACAATAGCACCCTGATCCAAGAGTTTCCGGGCTGGCGTAAATGCCATCCCCAAGCCAATGGATGCGCCAGGCAAGGCCACGGCAACCGTGTTGGAAGATGCGAGGGCAAGGATTTCTGGTTCTCCTGAGGCTTCCAAATGATCCGCAGAACGGGCATCAAGCACCACCGCCACGGCTGATCCCCCGCAGGAGAATTGGTCGGCATGGATGGTCAAGTCAAAACCTAGCTGCTTTGCTCTTTCGAGATAGGGTCGAATTTCTTCTGGTGAAAAGGCACTTTTTTCCACAAAGGCATCGATCCGGGTGCACAAATTTTCAGCCAGCAATAGCGGGAAAAGTTGGTCGGCGATTTCATTCAAATAGTCGCTGGGACTCCCTTTCCAATCCTTGGGACATAGGTGCGCAGCCAGGCATGTTGGAATCAAATCGGCAGCAGTGTCAGCCGATGCCTGTTTGATTGCGCGGAGCAACTTCAATTCTTCCGCTACGGAAAGGCCATAGCCGCTTTTTACTTCGATGGTTGTTACCCCTTCAGAGAAAAGCCGATTGGCATGCTTGGCCGTAATTCCTGCGAGCGTCTCCTGATTCAAACTGCGAGTTTGAGTGACGGTATCCCAAATTCCTCCGCCAGCAGTGGCGATTTCAAGATAGGTCTTGCCTGCATTGCGCAAGGCAAAATCCCGAGCGCGACTTCCTCCAAAACACAAATGGGTATGGCAGTCTACCAGGCCCGGAAGGGCAACAAAGTCCCTTTCCAATTCATGGATTTCTGCCTCTGGGAATTCCTGTTTCAGTTCCGCCCAGGAGCCCACTTTCTGAATGTATTCCCCCTCTATCAGGATTCCTGCCTGGGTAAGGATTTCCAGTTGCTCG
Source organism: Bacteroidota bacterium (assembly GCA_046051425.1). Lineage (GTDB taxonomy): Bacteria > Bacteroidota > Bacteroidia > Cytophagales > Cyclobacteriaceae > Algoriphagus. The sequence goes on along the minus strand of JBJOOF010000033.1, from coordinate 2,468 downwards.
TCTCGAAGTGCGCCTTTCAGCGGCAACTGATCCAGCGTGAGCACTTGGCGGATGGGGCCGATTAGTTTTTTCATGGGCATCAATAGTCAAAAAGGCTGGTCCACTCAGTTTGGTACGGAGCACCTGTTTCCTGAGCCACCTGATGAGCAAGTACAAGTAAGGATCCACTTTTCACCAAGTCAATGGCCGTTTCCATATCCTCGTACAAAATCCGATCTTTTTCAAGCGGTGGAATTACTTCACGGATGCTGCGGTAGACGGCATCCAAGATTTTGCCCGAACGGAGAGGGGCATGGAAGTCCATGGCCTGAGCAGCATAGAGCAACTCAATTCCAAGGATTTTTTCCACATTGTCAATTACTCGAAGTGCTTTCCGAGCGCTGATGCTTCCCATGCTTACATGGTCTTCTTGGCCCAAAGAGGTGGGGATGGAATCCGCGGAGGCGGGAAAGCAAAGCCCCTTATTTTCTGAGGCCAAGGCGGCTGTGGTGTACTGCGGAATCATCAATCCTGAATTCAAGCCTGTTTCCTTAAGCAGCAACTTGGGTACCCCTGTGGTATTTCCCTCGATGGATAGGTAAATGCGTCGGTCGGAGATATTTCCAATTTCAGAGGCAGCCAAAGTCGCATAATCCAATGGCAAGGCAATGGGCTGTCCATGAAAATGCCCTCCAGAAATGGTATGGTTGGCATCAAAAACCACGGGATTGTCCGTAACGGAGTTGATTTCGATTTCAAGAGTTTGCTTGAGATGCAGGTAGGCATTCCAACTGGCGCCATGCACCTGTGGCATGCAACGTAGGGAATAGGGGTCCTGCACACGGGAACAGTTGGCATGGGAAGCGACGATTTCGGAGTCCTTCAACAGTTGGTGGAGGCTCTTCGCTACGTGGAGGTTGCCCGCATAAGGCCGTAGCTGATGCAGCTCATCTGAAAAAGGAGCAATGGATCCCAGCAAACCCTCGATCATCAGCGCTCCTGTAAGATTGGCATGGCTAAGCAAGCGGTGCAGGCGCTCGACCACCTTGACTCCATGGGCAGCCATAAACTGCGTGCCGTTGATCAAGGCTAGGCCTTCCTTGGGTCCAAGTGTCAGGGGGGATTTCCCTAATTTTTCAAGTACCGCCCTTGCAGGAAGCACTTCTCCGCGGTAATTCACCTTGCCCGCTCCGATGAGCGGTAAAAACAAATGGGAGAGGGGAGCCAAATCCCCGGAAGCACCTACAGAGCCTTGGATGGGTACCAGTGGGGCGATTCCTTCGGTAATCATCCAGAGGATGCGCTCCAAGGTCTCGAGTCGTATGCCCGAAAACCCTTGAGCCAAAGCATGACCTTTGAGCACCAGCATCAGGATGGAAATTTCATTTTCTACGGGTTCACCCACTCCCACAGCATGGCTTTTCAATAAGTTATCTTGCAGCAGCTGTGTATCTGTTGCCGAGATCTTGCTGGTACAGAGCGGCCCAAACCCTGTATTGATTCCATACACAATCCGCTCTCCAGCTGCAATTTCAGCTACAGCAGCGGCTGATTGGTTTACTTTTTGAATCGTGGAAGGGCTGAGAACTCCCTGAATCTCTTTTCTCGCCAAGCCTAGTGCGATGGACGCGGTCAATTGGTCCTCACCGTATCTAAATGTCTTCATATTGGTTGGGGTTTTCAAAACCTCAAGAATTTTGTTTTTTCTGATTATCCTCTTGAAAATAAGGTTTGAAGTTCAAGTAAGTGGGCTATGAACCGTTGACAGTCGTCTGCCTGCAGACCGTGGTCTGTGGACGATTATCTGCAGTAAATAACACTAATGTTAAACCAATGGTAGGATTGCGGATAATCCTATAGTTGTAAATCTACTTTTTCTTTTTGATGCCTAGTAATACTATATTTGTTAATAACTGATACCTTTAAAGCATCAATGGAACTGAGACACTTGACCTACTTCAAGGCGGTAGCAGAGGAATTAAACTTCCGAAAAGCTGCAGACCGTTTATTCATTTCCCAGCCTGGACTAAGCCGGCAAATCAAGCAATTAGAAGAGGAGTTGCAAGCACCACTATTCGAGCGCGATAAAAAGCAGGTCAAATTGACTGCGGCCGGTACCTATTTGAAAGAGGAGGTAGATTTTGTACTCAACCACCTCAAGATTACTGGTCAGCAAGTCAAGGAGATTGCCGAAGGTCGGGAAGGCGAGCTGCGAATTGGGTTTTTAGGTTCCGCCGCCAACCAGGTACTACCTGATCTACTCAACCAACTGAATAGCCGATTTCCAGCCATCACCACGAGTTTGGAAGAATTGAGTAACCAAGAACAAATTGATCGAATTCAAAAGGACAAGTTGGACCTAGGATTTGTGCGTGTGGCTTCCTTGCCTGAAGGACTCGAACGTAAGGTGGCGCATCGTGATACCTTTTCGCTGGTGGTGCCTCAGGCTCATCCGCTTCAAACAGCCGAATTTCATTCCTTGGGACAGT
>JBJOOF010000032.1:0-6972 GCA_046051425.1 Bacteroidota bacterium | reverse complement strand
GCATAGATCGATACGCCCGCATCCTTGTACATTTTGCCAAATTGTTCAAACTTCTTCATGTCTGCATTGGCACGCCAATCGGCAACGGTTTTGTTGAAGGCAGTACTTTGGGCTTGGAGGTCAGTAAGTTCCTTTTTTTCATCCTCGGTCAGTGCTTCCCCGCGACGCTGCTTTCCGCCCAATTGAAAAATTCGTGAACGATTGAAGGTAGGAGTTGGCATGCCAGCAAAACTCTCAGCAGGATCTCCCATCAATTCAATGGATGAAATACCAGAGTCAAGCACGTATTTTAGCGTTGCTTCAGCACTTTGATCTGCCATGGAGCGGAAGGAGTAGGTGATGCACCCGATCTGAACTCCATTGATCAGGGAGTTTGGCTTGCCAAGGGATTTAATAAATGCGGGGGCTCCTTGTAGCCAAGTTGGAGCTGATAGGGCTCCTGCAAATCCAAGTAATGATTTTTGAATAAACTCGCGACGATTTTTCATAGGTTCATTGTTTGAGGAATACTTCATCAATTTAAACTTTTTCTGAGGGTTTCTTAAGGATTTTTTACCAACGGCAAGCCAGAATCATTTCCTCCCCTCCATTGAAATTTGAGCGAGTCCTATTTTTACTAGATATTTGGAAAAAAAGAGAGGTAGTTGATTTTACTATTCTCTTCAATAATTGCGCTTAACCCATCAGAGAAACTAATTTCAGAGAATGAACGACTTTTATAAACTGCCGAAAGTGCTGCAATGGGTGCTTGCCTTACTCTTGCTCGTCAGCGGATTTTTTCCAGCCCTTGCTCTAATTGAATTAGGTTATGCTCATCCCATTGCCTACTTCTTAGTTATTTTTTATGTGCCCATCGGGCAATTTTCCTTTACTCCCTTTTTTACACTGCTTGGTGTCTACAGGTATTATTCTCCGATGCTGCTGGGTTATACCCCATCTGACACCCAGATTGATTTGCATAGTGGGGGTAGTTTTGATTATTTGTTTGTCATGCGGAAGTACAAGTCAGGAATTGAAATGAGAAATAGGTTGCTGCTATTTCAATTGGAGGGCTTGAAAAAGATCATTCAATTGATCGAGGATAAGGCAGTACCGGAATCGGTGAACATAGTTGGAACCTCATACTTTTTTAGTGACCGCACCGTACAACGAATTGGTTTTGAACTCATTGAACCTTCCTTGTTTTACAGAATCAACCTCCTTATCAATTTCTTTGACTTACTTTGGATGTATTCCTTGGCCCAGGGTAAATGGGCAATCCCCAAGGTTTGGCAGGCAAAAAAAGCACAGATTACTGGTCAGAAATTAGTGGAACATAAAGTTCAATTGGATGCACTTTATGAAAAACTAAGTTCTAAATCGGCTAGTTGAAGGAAGAATTTTGTCCTACAGCTTTACCGATTTAGAACTAGAAATGGGGGGCAATGATCGCCTGAATTAATACCCTACCGCTTTATCGTCTCCTCTTGGATCAGCGCCTCCTTCAAGTTTGCCGTTTGGCAAGACGCGTATGGCATCTACTTTTCCAATAATTGGGCTATTTCCTTCGTTGATTAAATACCCTCTTGATTTGAGTTGCTCCACTAATGCCGCTCCGAAGGCCTTGGGTTCAAAGTTGACCAGGTCAGGGAACCATTGATGGTGAAAACGAGGCGCATTGACCGCTTCCTGCATGCCCATATCAAATTCATACACATTCAAGATGGTCTGCAACACGGAAGTGATAATGGTCGATCCTCCCGGAGTACCCACAACCATCGCTAGTTTTCCCTCTTTTTCCACGATAGTGGGGGTCATGGAACTGAGCATGCGCTTGCCTGGAGCAATGCTATTGGCTTCGGCGCCGATTAGGCCAAACATATTGGGTATGCCTGGCTTGGCGCTGAAATCATCCATTTCATTGTTCATGAAGAAGCCTAATTCCTCCACAAATACCTTGGATCCATAGGCTCCATTGAGGGTGGTAGTCACAGAAACTGCATTCCCATCTGCATCCACAATGGAATAGTGGGTCGTTTCCATGCTCTCGGAAAACTGAATGTCTCCTCGGCCAATGTCTTCTGACTTACTTGCTTTTTCGAAGGAAAAATCACCCATTCTGGATTTTAGGTAGGCAGAATCAAGAAGCTGATTAACAGGTATTTGTACAAAGTCAGGATCTCCCAAGTAGTAATTGCGATCTGCATAGGCTCTACGCTCCGTCTCCACCAGTACTTGGATGTATTCAGGGGAATGATGCCCCAATTGGCGTAGGGGATAGGGTTCGAGCATTTTGAGGATTTGGCCCAAGGTGATTCCTCCAGAACTTGGGGGAGCCATAGAAATGATTTTCAGATCTCGATACTGAAAAACAATGGGATCTCTCCAAACAGCTTTGTACTGGACCATGTCCTCTTTGGAAATGATTCCTCCATTGGTTTGAAAATGATTGACCAAGATCTTAGCCGTCTCTCCTTTGTAAAACTCATTTTTCCCATTCTCAGCAATTCGCTCCAAGGTATTTGCGAGTGCGGGTTGCTTCAACGTGTCACCTGCCTTGATCTCTTTTCCAAAAAAGGTATTTGGGCCATTTACTTGGATGAAAAGTTGCCGATGCATTCGTAGACTTTCGCCTTGATTTTTAGTCACTACATAGCCATTTCGAGCCAAATCAATGACAGGTTGAAGCACTTGTTTGGGTTTCAGTTTCCCAAACTTTGCCTGAGCTTCAAAAATGCCAGCCAAGGTGCCTGGTACTCCAGAAGCCAAAATTCCTTGAGTACTTAATTGTGGGATGACATTGCCATTTTCATCCAGATACATATCCTTGGTGGCCGCTAAAGGGGCTTTTTCGCGGTAATCCAAACTTCCTATCCGTCCATCGGCCATGCGGTAGACCATAAATCCACCACCACCAAGGTTTCCAGCGAAAGGGAAAGTCACTGCCAAGGCCATTTCGGTAGCCATCATCGCATCGAAGGCATTGCCACCTTGCCGGATGATCTCAATTCCTATTCGAGAGGCTTCCTCCCGAGCAGAGACCACCATGGCTTTATCGGCTACAAGTCCTTGAACTTTGGTGGTCTGAGCCAGACTTTTGGTAAAAAATCCACCAGCAACAACTAAAGTGATTGCAAAGGAAAATACGGTTCGTGAGAAGGTGCTCATTTTTTAGGGAGTGTGTTGTTGAATAATTTCAAAATTCGCTTGTACTCGTCTGTCCAAGAACTTGGGGTCACAAATCCATGGTCTTCAATGGGGTAAACGGCCATTTCCCAGTTATCCTTTTTCAATTCAATCAGTCGTTGCGAAAGGCGAACCACATCTTGAAAGTGGACATTAACATCCAGCATGCCGTGTGCGATTAAGAGATTGCCTTTCAATCCCTCTGCAAAATAGATGGGAGAAGAGCGACGGTAGGCAATGGGATCTTCTTCTGGGGTATTCAAAATATTGGCTGTGTAGCCATGATTGTAATGTGCCCAATCGGTAACCGAACGCAAGGCTGCCCCTGAGGTAAATAGATCTCCATGGTTAAACATGGCCATCAGGGTAATAAACCCACCATAACTGCCTCCATAAATCCCGATTCTTCCTGCTTCGACTCCGTGCTGCTGCATCAGGTATTTTGCTCCATCCACTTGATCGGAAAGGTCTTTGCCTCCCATGTGGCGGTAGATCCCGGTTCGCCAGTCGCGGCCATAGCCTGCAGATCCTCGGTAATCAATATCAAGAACGGTATAGCCTAGGTCAGTAAGAAGGTTATGGAAAAAATACTCTCGGAAGTAACTGCTCCACCATTTGTGAACATTTTGGAGGTATCCGGCACCATGAACGAAGATTACTGCAGCTCCATTCTTTTTGCTAGGATCGGGTAGGTAAAGCCTTGCGGGTACTTGAGCACCATCCTGAGCAGGGAAGCGTACCAATTGTGGGTCCCGCCAAGCATAGTTTTTGAATTCCTCAGTTCGACCATCGGTGAGCCGAATGGGCTTGGCACCAACCTTGTTTTCTTGCACATACAATTCATACGGCACATTGGAGTAACTGTGTAAGATGGCAAGATGCTTTTCATCGGGAGACAGGACCACCTGATTTTCTCCTTCCATGGAGGTCAACTGCTCCATCTTTCCACCCATTAACGGCATGCGGTAAAAATGACGCTCACCTGGATGTACCTCAGAGGTGGTCAGGTACCAAGACTTTTTGTCTTGGGACAAAAAGGGATCAAATACTTCAAATTTACCTGCGGTTAGCGCTTTTTTCTCTTTTGTAGTCACATCTAAGAGGTAGAGATGGGAATAGCCACTTTCTTCGGATTGGAAGTACAGGTGCTTGGAGTCAGGAAGCCAGCCTAAGGTGCCGCCCCATCCAATTCCTGGGCCCGCAATCCATGCCTCATCGCGCTGACGGTCTAAAGTAGTCAAGGCTCCTGAGGTCAAATCAATGGAGGCAATCCAGCGATCCTTATTGTCTACCGCTCTCGCTTGAAGTACTGCCTGAGTTCCATCAGGGGAGAAATAAGGTCCCGTAAGGGATAATTCCCGATTCTTTTTCTCCCAAGTTTTTTCAGGATAATCAGCCCGGTAATCTGGAGCGTCCTGTATTCCTGGGAGGCTGGCGGTATTTACGTAGTATACGGTATCTCGGTCCAAATCATAAATCCCCAATTCCATCTTCCCTGATTGGGTGCCCACTTTAGGTCTGCTGTTGAGATCTTCGGTGTAGCCAGATGCCGCCGCGTAGTCAGGCACTTTGGTGCTTTTATTTCCTGCTGGAGGAGTGAATACAGAAAAAGTGACATAGCGCCCATCTGGTGACAGTTGCAGGTTGGTGAGATTTTTCCCTTCGGTATAAAACACAAACTCCTCCTCGACGGCTTCACGGATGCTGACTCGGTAGGCTTGGGATGCTTTTTGGGCTTCTTTTCGCTTACGAACCTCCTCGAGCAAGGCAAGGTTTTCCTGCTCCAAGAAATTGATTTTTCCAGATTCAGCCGGCTTTGATTTGGCTGGTTTTGTGCCGTTTATGATGGAAGTTAGTTTTTCAAGACGATTGCTTTTCCGATCAAATCGGTAAAAATTTAGTTCAGAACTAAAGGTGATGTAGTTTTCATTGGCCAGAAATTTGAGTTTCTCCAAGGGACCATACCAATCAAACAGGGTGGTTGTTTTTCCTTTTTTTACATCTTCCAAAAAGACCTGATTTCCTTTTTTGTAAAGTTTTAGGCTTTCATCTGAGGATAAAATCTCTTCCTTCTTCAGCGTTTTTTCTTCTGACCACAGGACTTTGCTGGGTTTGGCTCCTGCAATAGCCTCAATTTTGTAGAGTGAGTCGGCTAGGTTCTTTTCGGGGTTGTAATTGAAGTAAATCTGCTTGCTATTGGCGCTCCAATAATGTCCGGAGGGGAATGTTCCCATCCAACTTGGGTCGCGCATGATGGACTCTACGGACAATTGGGATTGCGCTGAAGAAAGGGAGTATACCCAAATTAGGGGCAGCAGAAGAAAGATTTTGCGTAGCATAAGGCTAGAACAAGTGAATTTAATGGTGAATAAGGAAAATGGATTCTATTTCAAATCCATGAACTAGAAATCAAGGGTGTTATCCCTGCAATTTATAAATCTAAGACATGTAAGGCATTCCATTGGTGGAAATTCATTTCGTAAATTTTTAGGAAGAGTTTTTTAACAATTGGGTAAGGAATGAGTTTTAAACTCATAATTGACCTTGAAACAAGTATTCAGTTCCGTTTGGATGGGAAAGGATTCTAAAAATGAGTGGATCAAACAGGGACAAAAAGGGTAGTATTCGTTAATTTTGTGCGTTGAATCTTTTTACTAATGCAGAAAAATAAAAAAATCTTCTTGTTGCTTTTTGTGTTGTTCATGCTAGCCATACTCTACGTGAGTTATGACATCTCTAGAAGAACTACTTTTCCAGGCTCTAAGGGTAATTTGAAAGAACGGATTTCTACAGAAGTTGAAAAATAGTAGGCATGATAGGAAAAAAGATTGATGTAGATCGTTTGGATCTGGACTTGATGAAAGAGAAGACCACGGAGAACCCGGGGCTTCTTCCGTATGGACATCATTCTGGAAGTGCATTGATTAAGCCAGAAGATAAGGGGAAGATCACGGGTAGGGCAGTGGCTGCGATGCATAGTCAAACGGACATGCAAATGGCCCAAATCTACGATCAAATGAAACTTTTGGCAGATCAAGCCAAGAAAATTCAATCTCGAATTGAAGTCTCAGAACGAATCTACCAGGCGTCTATCTCCTTTGAACCGTTAATCAATCACCGATATTTTTTGTATCAAAAAGAGGATGGTACTGACTTTATGAGTATGATCGCTCCAGAAGAATGGGGTCGAAAAAAGAACTGGGCAAATTTTGTTGCCGAAATCAAATTATTGGCGGACCATACCTGGGAAATTCTCCGCGAAGAAAGTTAATCCCATGGAGCACCTGATGACCAGGCAACTGGATCTGATTTTAAGAGAAGGGGGGGCTACTTACGACTGGCAGGTAGATTTTGAAGTTCAACCCCGCTACTTGGATGCACGCAGTAAATCCTGGTTGACCGCTGCATTGGAAGATTTAGGTGGAACAGGACCATTTCCCATTTTTGAAAAAGTTCCAGTTGATTTTAAGTTGGGTGGAACCCTCCTGATTTGGGATGAGGAAGTCAATTTTAATCGCTACCGTGGAATTAGTTTGCGATCCTCGATGTATGAGGAATTTCAGTACACTTTTTTTGAAGGGCACAAAAGGCTCTGTAGAACTTTTGAAAAAGAGGCCTTGAAGGCGGGTATGCCCCAGCGAATTTGGGATGGACCTCCACTGGCAACCCGAATTTTTGGTAGCCCTTCAGATCCTGGAGACTTTCATGGGGTGGGTGCCACGGGATGGAAATTAAGCGCTTACAATCACTTGCAAGTGGATTTGCTAACTCGCATTCATGGATACAAATTGATTCGACTAAGCCCTT
>JBJOOF010000031.1:0-2744 GCA_046051425.1 Bacteroidota bacterium | reverse complement strand
ATACCGCGCTCTTGCATGATAAAGCCAACCAGCTTTCTACTCACGCCCGCCTCTTTTTGCGCTTTTAGCGCAGCGGAATTGGTAAACTCTTTGGTGAATTTGGTGATCCAGCCCAAACCGGCTTCGATCGGAGAAGTACTGTCAGTAATGTCATTGCCGTAAAGGCAATAGCCCATCTCTAGACGTAGTGTGTCACGAGCACCCAAACCAATAGGCTTGATGTCGTAGGCTGCTCCAGCCTTAAAAATCTGCTCCCACACATGGGCTGCATCTGCATTTTTTACATAGATTTCAAATCCTCCCGCACCTGTATAGCCTGTTCCTGAGATGATTACATCCTTCACCCCTGCAAACTCCCCTACCGTAAAATGGTAAAATTGAACCTCGGTCAAATTTACTGAAGTAATGGATTGCATGGCAGCAGCAGCCTTAGGTCCTTGCACTGCAAAGAGGCAGTACTCGTCCGAAGCATTGGTGAGCGTAGCACCCATGGTATTGTGACTTGAAATCCAAGCCCAGTCCTTGTCAATATTGGAAGCATTGACCACCAACATGTACTTCTCCTCTGCCATTTTGTACACAATCAAATCGTCTACAATACCGTCAGTTGCATTTGGTAAACAGGAGTATTGCGCCTGCCCGATCACCAAAGTAGAGGCATCGTTGGAAGTGACTTTTTGAATCAATGCCAAGGCTTGTGGGCCCTCCACAAAAAATTCACCCATGTGAGACACATCAAAAACACCTACTCCTTGTCTGACGCAGAGGTGCTCTTCCATATCTGAACTGTAGCGTACAGGCATCATGTAGCCTGCGAATGGCACCATTTTGCCACCAAGTGCTGCATGTAGGTCATTTAAAGGAATAGTTTTGATGGGTGCTTCCATTGGGCTGTCGTTTTTTTAGTCGGTAGCAAAGGTAACCAATGCCAAAAAAAATGGTTTAGACCTTAGGATTTATTTTAACCCAATCCCATAAAAAAAGCAGCTAGTTGAAGCTGCTTCTATTGGAATGATTTGGGTGGCTTATACGGAGAAACTTTCCCCGCATCCACAGGTTCGACTCGCATTCGGATTGACAAATTGAAATCCTTTGCCATTCAATCCATCGGAGAATTCTAGTATGGTACCCGCTAGATACAGGAGACTTTTTCGATCAACCAAGATTTTGACGCCTTTGTCTTCAAAGACATGGTCTGTATCCACCACTTGGGCATCGAAACCCAGTTCGTACATCAAACCCGAGCAACCTCCACCTTTCACAGAAACGCGAATGTTTTCTTGCTCCATTCTCCCCTCTTCTTTTTTCAATTCAAGAATTCTCTCTTTGGCTTTGTCGGAAACGGTGATCATATCTTTATATCTTTACGCTTTGGCTTGTCACTTCTTCCCAGTTAAACTGCTTACTGAAGGAAAAGATTCAGACAAAGATACAAATTAATGGCATGAGGAAAATCGAACACCTTGGAATTGCGGTCGCTGACCTAAAAAAATCCAATGAACTCTTCCAGCGTCTCCTAGGAAATGCTCCCTATAAATCAGAAACAGTTGCATCTGAAGGGGTTGAAACAAGTTTCTTTCAGGTAGGCGACACCAAAATCGAATTGCTTCAAGCGAGTACCGCAGAAAGCCCAATTGCCAAGTTTATCTCCAAAAAATCAGAAGGCATCCACCACATTGCTTTTGATGTGGAGGACATTTATGCCGAAATGGATCGCCTAAAAACAGCAGGATTTGAAATCTTAAATGAGGTTCCCAAAAAAGGAGCTGACCGCAAAATCGTCGTATTTTTGCATCCCAAAAGTACTAATGGCGTGCTCGTGGAACTGTGCCAAGAAGATCCCAATCCAGAAAATCAGTAAATCGAGCAAAAGTACCTCGTTGACCTTATCGTTTGAACTACAACCACATGTCTGAGAAAAGAACCGAAATCAGTGAATTGGGAGAGTTTGGCCTAATCGACCAACTCGCCAAAGGCGCCCATCTTAAAAACCCTTCTACCCTCAAAGGAATTGGGGATGATGCTGCTGTAATTGATTCAGGCGATCTCGTCACTGTGGTGAGTACAGACTTATTACTGGAAGGAGTTCATTTCGACCTTTCTTACACCCCACTCCCCCATCTAGGATTCAAGGCTGTGGCCGTCAATGTATCCGATATCGCCGCCATGAACGCGATTCCTACCCAGATTACGGTCAGCATCGCGCTTTCCAATCGCTTTTCTGTAGAAGCAGTCAATGCACTTTACGAGGGGATTTATGCGGCTTGCGAACAGTATGGAGTGGATTTGGTGGGCGGAGATACCACCGCTTCCCGTTCAGGACTCATCATTTCCGTGACGGCGATGGGCCAAGCCAAGAAAGAACAACTTTCCTACCGCTCTGGAGCCAAAGAAAGTGACATCCTCTGCGTCACGGGAGACCTAGGATCCGCCTTGGTGGGTCTGCAAATTCTGGAAAGAGAAAAGCAGGTGTACCTCTCCAATCCGGATATGAAGCCTGAACTAGAAAAATACACGGTGGTCACTGGACGTCAACTTCGACCTGATGCCCGGATGGATATCATCCATGAGCTCCGAGAACTTGAAGTGGTCCCAACGAGCATGATCGATATTTCGGATGGATTGGCTTCTGAGATTTTCCACATCTGCAAAGCCTCTGGAGTAGGCGCTACCATCTACGAAGACAAACTCCCTATTGACAAACAAACCTTCGACACCGCGGTGGAACTCAACCTGGACCCCAT
>JBJOOF010000030.1:0-4159 GCA_046051425.1 Bacteroidota bacterium | reverse complement strand
CCTGCCGCCAAGCATTGGAAAAAGATAAAGGTGGCAAGCAGGTAGTCCGAGTAGGAACGCAATGCATTTTTCTTGAACAGCAAGACATAAATGGAAAGCAACCCACAGAGAATCCCTGCCTGGGATAAATCGATTAAATCAAGCATTACTTTTGAAAGGCATCACGATTTCAAAGATAGTGGATTGACTGGTAGAAATAAATTAGGAATACAATGGAAATGGGGTAGAAATATGTTGGAAATACAGTAGAAATAGAGTAGAAATACGCTGGAAATACAATAGAAATAGCCTGAGCAAGCTCAGGGAAATAGGGGATTCAATTCGTATTTCGATGGTATTTCACAAAGCCTAACTGCCGTAGGTAGGCGAAGCGAAGTCTATTTCTATCGTATTTCCCTTAGATATTTCACGCAGCTGCCCGCCGCGGCGGGTATTTCTATCGTATTTCAACAGTATTTCTCTTCCCAGAATTAGTGCTATTCAGCTATGGATTTTAAACAAAAAAACACTGCCAATTTTATTGACAGTGTTTTGTGATCCCGCTGGGATTCGAACCCAGGACCCATACATTAAAAGTGTATTGCTCTACCAGCTGAGCTACGGAATCGGTACTTTCTAAGTTTAATCGAAAAGCAACTACGCTTTTCAAAATAAAAAGCGGAAGGTCATTCCGCTTTTTATCGTGATCCTGTCAGGACTCGAACCTGAAACCTACTGCTTAGAAGGCAGTTGCTCTGTCCAGTTGAGCTACAGGACCTGGTGACTACTTCTAGTCAAATAAAGTCGGGGTGGCAGGATTCGAACCTACGACCTCCACATCCCAAATGTGGCGCGATACCGGGCTACGCTACACCCCGAAACTTTTTTACTTCAATTTTTTTTTAACTAGCCTTTTGCTACTTAAGGGATTCGAACCTAAGGACTTCCCGCACCCTTGCGGGACGCGATACCGGGCTACGCTACACCCCGAAACTTTCTTTAACTCCTTGCGAGTTAATTTTGTGATCCCGCTGGGATTCGAACCCAGGACCCATACATTAAAAGTGTATTGCTCTACCAGCTGAGCTACGGAATCGGTACTTAATTTCGGTTAATTGAACTTGCTTTTTGAAACTTCAATGCCGTAATTGGACTGCAAATTTAAGACTCTGAATTCTAAATGCCAAGAATCAAATCCATCTTTCTCATAAAAGTTTCCATATTTTTTGGATTCTTCCTGCAAAGCATTCATTGTCAAGCGGATGTGCCCCGGTTAATGATTGCAGATTCTTTGTTCAACCAGAGAAGCTACAAGGAAGCTATGGAGATTTACGAGGTAAATTTCGAATCTGGGATCTATTCCCCTTCCATGCTCCTCAAAATGTCCTTCATTGCGGAAGGCATTGGAGATAGCGAACGAGCTACGCTCTACCTCAGTAAATATTACGATTTGAGCCCCAACCCACAGACCATCTCCAAAATCAAAACACTCACCGGTCAAGCTGAATTGGCCGGCTATGAGGTAAGTGATGGGATGCGTTTTGTTCTTTTTTTGGTGGAATACAAGGAGATTCTCGTGGGAGGCCTCACCTTGTTCTTGATCATGTCCTTGATTGTACTTTGGTCACAGGGAAAAAAATTGAAGGAGGGTAGATTTTATGGTCCCTCGATACTATTGCTAGCGCTAATTTTTGCCACAAATAACTTTCTAAATGGTCCCTCTACTGGATTGGTCACCTCCAGCCCTACGCTCATCCGCTCCGAGCCTTCAGCAGGAGGCGATTTTGTGGAGTTGGTGGAGCCAGGACACCGGGTGACCATCAAATCCTCCCAAGATATCTGGTACGAAATCGAATGGAAGGAACAGACTGCCTACATCAAGAAAGAGGATGTGACAAGATTGTGAGGGAGAATTGTACAATATACGAAGTACCTGCCTGCCTACGGTAGGTAGGCCTGCGGTAGGCAGGCCAAGTACCAAGTAAGGATCCGCATAAAGAACATAATCCTACCTTCCGTAAGGAAGATGCTTGATGCTTTTTTAATGTCGAATGTCCAACTCTGAGTGGTGAATGCCGAAGTAGGGCATCGCATTGAAAATTGAAATTACTTCCCTAAAAGTCTTGCCTGCCTTGCTCTCAAAAAAAAACCACATAGACACCTAGAAAATAAATCCCTATGTGCCTATGTGGTTAAAAATAAAAACCTAGATGTAGTCTAATATCTTGGTTCTCGGTTCTTGGTTCTTGCTTCTCTTACAATTTCTTGATCATCAAATTGCGGTAATGCACCACATCGCCGTGGTCCTGAAGGGAAATTTTCCCCTTTTTATACTTACCGAAGCCTGGCATGCTTTTGAACTTGCTCTTCGCGATTAGCGCTTCCCACTCTGGCGTAAATAGCTGGGTAGAGACGATATTCACTCCGTTCAAGAAGAAATCTAACTTGCCTTTGTTGATGCGAATCTCAGCCTGATTCCACTCTCCCGCAGGCTTCACAGTCTCCTGGCTGCTCACGATCAAATCGTACAAATCCCCAGCTCTATGGCTGATGATCTTTGCATCTGGGTGACCCGCGTTGTCCAAGACCTGCATCTCAGGACCAGTTTGCCAAGGATATTGGTACTCCGGAGATTCATGGACCAAGAAAATCACCCCACTATTTCCGTTTGCAGCAATTTTCCACTCGTACTTGAAATGGAAATTTTCAAACTCCTCAGCAGTGACGATATCCCCTCCATCACCTGCTTGCCAGCCTGCTTTATTGGCAGCATCTAGGTACAATTCGCCGTTCTCAATTTTCCAGGCCTTGCCTACAGCTCCTCCTCCATACTTGGACCAGCCCGCAAAGGACTTTCCATCAAATAGTGGAGTCCACTCTCCCTGCTCATTAACTTGAGTAGGAATTACTTCATTCTCGTCTTTAGGAGCGGCAATAAAAGCCATCCCGATCGCGGCACTTGCTAGAAGTGCTAGGACTTTAATTTTCATGGCTTATTTTTTTAAAAGTAAAACGTAACGCACCATGTCCTTGGCATCTTCCTCGCTCAAGTTGGGATGCGCAGACATGGGTACTTCACCCCATACACCTACACCACCCGCAATTACTTTTTGCGAAAGCATAGTCACATTCTCCTCTGTATTTTCATATTTGGCAGCCACATCCGCATAGGAAGGACCGATCAACTTACGCTCTACTTGATGGCAACCGGTACAATCGGATCCCTTTACTTTTTCCAATCCCTTGATGTACACAGGATCATCCTTGTACTTGTCCTCTAGGGAAACCTCCGCAGTGGCGGTTTCGGTTGGAGTAGAAGCCTCAGCACTTGTTTCTGCTGATTTTTCACCCCCTCCACAAGAAAAAGCAAGACCTGCTAGAAGTACAACTACACTCGTTGCTCGAAAATTTAGTTTCATTGGTTTGATTTGGTTTATACGTTAAATTCCTAATACTCTTCTATTAAATGCCTCATCCGCACCGGTACCGGCAAAGTCATCAAAGGCTTTTTCAGTTACTCGAATGATGTGGGAGTCGATAAATGGAGCGCCTTCTGCAGCACCCTGCTCCGGATGCTTGATGGCACACTCCCACTCCAATACAGCCCAGCCACTGTAATTGTACTGCGAAAGTTTGCTAAATATTCCTGCAAAATCAACCTGACCATCGCCTAAAGATCTAAATCGACCGGCACGTTCTACCCAGCCCTGGAATCCTCCATAAACACCCTGCTTGCCGGTAGGATTAAACTCTGCATCCTTGACGTGGAACATCTTGATGCGCTCATGATAAAAATCAATGAACTGCAAGTAATCCAAGCACTGCAATACAAAGTGGCTTGGGTCATACAGAATATTGGCGCGCTTGTGGCCCCCAACTTTTTCTAGGAACATTTCGAAGGTAATGCCATCGTGCAAGTCCTCTCCAGGGTGTAGTTCGTAACATACATCCACACCTACCTCATCAAAGGCATCCAAGATAGGCATCCATCGGTTAGCTAGCTCTGTAAACCCAGTCTCCACCAATCCAGCAGGGCGCTGTGGCCAAGGATAGACGGTGTGCCACATCAAGGCACCAGAGAAGGTAGCATGCGCATTGAGCCCCAAATTAGCAGAAGCTTTCGCCGCATACTTGAGTTGCTGCGTCGCCCAGGCAGACTTTCCTTTCAAGTCTCCTTTGA
>JBJOOF010000029.1:0-9142 GCA_046051425.1 Bacteroidota bacterium | reverse complement strand
TTTTTAATTTACCCTTAGCTACCTCTGTAATTTCCTAAGAAATTAATTGGAAGGGCTTCCCCCTATTTTCCAATCCACCCAGGCATCGATTTGCTTGACAGACTGTGGCCGCAATAGGAGCTTACCCGATTGATCGATTAAGTAAAAAGATGGGGAGCTGGCTACATAGTAATCCGAAACAGCCTGCGTATCCCATTTCTTGTAATCCGAAAAGGCGATAAATGGCATACCCTCGGAATAGGCTTGGAAGGCGGTTGGATCTGTGTCTAGAGAAACGAAAATGGCCTCTACGCCAAGCTTATTCCATTTTTCATACAAAGGAATTAGCTCCCCCATTGCTTCTGAACAGGCAGGACACCAACTGGCACCAAAAATCACCAGGCGGTAAGGGGCCTTGACCTCAGTTAAGCGGGTGGGATAGGTAATGGGCTTGCCTTGAAGCAAGATATCCCCTGCAAATTGGACATCAGGAACCACCGTCCCCACCTTCATCGCACGATAGCCCTCTAGCTGTCTCGCTAACCTCGGCTGCAGGGCAACTTTATTTTGCTCGAGTACAGTAAGGGCCAAGTATTCCGCTGCATTGGTCAGGCTACGTCGTTCGAAAAGTTCTAGCAGATAGGCAACCACCTCGTTGTAGAGGGGAGCATTCTTTTCCACACTCGATAAAATGGAATCTATCGATACTCCCATTTTTTCATAGTTCTCGTCAAGTGTCCCACCTGAGTTTTCAAGTAACCAAAACTGGCTTTCAAAGACATCTCGAAAAAGCCCACTCTTCTGGAATCGTGGATCTGCATAATCCATATTTCGAAAGGCCGCGATTGTTTGAGGAAGTTCGGAAGTTCGGTACTGGGCAACCGCTCCTACGGAACTAATCAGTTTTCGGATGGGCAAAAACCAACGAACAAAACTATCCGTGGGAAGGCTCCCAATAAAGGCTTGATCATCTCCTTGAATCCGTAAAAGTTCCGATTGAATCGCCTGATTGGGTACCTGCTGCTTGGCAAAAAGGGGGTCGTTCTGATACAGGTTTTGAAGGTAGCCCCAGGCACTCAAGGCCTGCTCCCGCTTCCCCTGTTCTTGAGTATACTGCTCAAACCAACGATTTTCTTTTCCTTCTAGAATTCGGATAGTTGTTGCCTCACTCAAGGCTTGCCCCTCCAACTTTACTCCCTCTTTCTCCAAAATCACCACAAAAGGCTTTTGGTCTTCTCCAGAAAGAAATGCGATCCCATAATCTCCAGGGGAATAGGTGAGCGTAAATTGCCCTTTTTCATCTGCTTTGATGCTCCCTATCGAATAGGTATCCAAGCCCTTTGCACCTTCCAGGCTAATCGTTTGATTGGCAAGCGAAGGAAAGTTGCCCGACAAGGTTTGAGCCATGACGGAAAATCCAACAAAAAACAAAGAAAATAGGAGGAAAAGGCTTCTTTTCATACAGCTGCTGCTAGTAAATAGTACATTCAAATGTATCCAAAACTGAGACGATTTGAGTAATCCTTACTGAAAAACCTGCCTAAAAATTAATTTTTGATGCAGCGAACCGAATACCCTCTTGCACGCGCATAGGGATTTTCATAAGCGCGGGAAGGGTAATAAGCAAAGGCTTCAGCATCGTTGGTACTAGTCCCGCCACTCACCGTACTGGTCCAAATAAATCCATAAACAGTACCTTCTGCAACTAGGTCAACAACCCCCAATTGATCTCTAAACCCAGCATAGGGCAATTTTAAAAATGAGCTGTAGGCTGCTACTCCCGTATTAATGTTTTCATTTATAAACTCATTCTTGGTTGGAATCCGAAAGCCTTGTGGGCAGGGGTTATTGATCCCGCCTAGACCTTGCCAAAGTGAATTATTTTGCGGATTTCGCCAATCATCTGATACACTACTAGTTTGAATCACAAGAAAATCATCATGCCCAGGCTGATTCAAGCCCGTTCCCGTTCCCCCACCTCGTGTGCCCGAAAGTCGACACTGGTGTCCATCCGCTCCTCTTCCCCATTGGTATAGATCTCCAAAACCTAAGTCATCCGTACTGGAAGCAGGTACACGCTCTGCACCAAGGTTTCGATCCATCCATACCTTCCCGGTGGTTGGGCTAGTTACTTCTACAACAGCTGTTCGATTTTGGGGAAAACAGTGGACTGTTTCAGGAGAGTATGCTGACGCCGGTGACTTAAGATGCCCCCCGAAAAGTTGGGCCTTTACGTTTTCTACACCAAAGTATATAAGCAAAAAGGAGAGTAGAAGTAATTTTTTCATCGTTTCTTAGTTTTCGGTGGCCATGCTGACATAGACCACGGTTCCTGCTACGATAAAGGAATAAATATGGCTTTTTCCAGATGTCATGGCGATGGTGCCCATATTTTTAAAGGTAAATCCAATAGCCGAAAAAGTGGCTAAACCTGAATTGGTCGTGCTTGTCAGAATTAGGGAATAGGCCCCTCCGTTCTTGATATTCTGCAAGACATACGTTGGTGCAGTGCCACCCCCACTAGTATAAGCCAAGTTGCTTTGTACAAAATCAATCGTTAAACCAGTTCCCGCATTATGAGCTGTAGTATTGGTCGCTGCTTTCTGAAATTGTTTGGCCCCACCGATACTTTGGTCAGTAGTTAGGTCCACAAAATTTTGAGTGGAAGATCCTGTCCCTCCCGCAGAAATAGGTAAAGTACCTGTAGTTAGGACACTTGTACTAGTGGCATACATTGCTCCACCACTTGTAAAGCTAGTTAACCCGGTGCCTCCCCTAGCGGTGGCAATTGTACCTCCATTCCATGTACCCGCAGTGATCGTTCCTACTGTGGCAATATCTGAACCTACCAACTTACTTGCTGCTATACTCCCAGCAAGCATGGCATTGGTAACCTTGCCTGTTCCAATGGTCGTGACCAAGCCTGATGAGGTCACGTCTCCTGAAAGCGCCCCAGGAGTTTGTAGTGCGCCACCACTTACTGTCACTATCCCTGTTCCAGCTGGCGCGGGACCTGCTGGGCCAGTAGCACCTGTTGCTCCGTTCGTACCGTTTGTTCCTGATGGACCTTGAGGGCCTGTTGCACCGGTTAAGCCCGTAGCTCCAGTCAAGCCTGTTGGACCCGCTGGGCCAGTTGCTCCGTTCGTACCGTTTGTTCCTGCTGTACCTTGTAGGCCTTGTGGGCCTTGCGCTCCAGTAGCCCCGGTTAAGCCCGTGGCACCAGTTGCTCCGGTTAAGCCAGTTGCCCCAGTCAAACCTGTAGGACCTGCTGGACCCTGTGGTCCAATGGGTCCAGCTGGACCGGTAGCGCCTGCTGCTCCGTTACTGCCAGATGCCCCTGCTGGACCTTGCGGCCCTGTTGCCCCAGTTGCGCCAGTAGCACCTTGGGGGCCCGTGAGCGATGCGATAAAAGCTGTCTCAGTCCCTGTATTCCCTAAGTTTAGCCAGACCTGATAAGCAGATAGCCCATTGGTGCCATTCGTACCATTGGTACCGCTTGGACCCTGAGCCCCTGTATCGCCGGTGGCACCAGTTGCTCCTGCCGGGCCTTGTGGACCCTGAGGCCCTGTGGCTCCAGCAATTCCCTGGGGACCTATAGCACCTTGAAGACCAGGAGTACCTGCAGGACCAGTTGGGCCTGTTAGTCCGGTGGGGCCACTAGGGCCTTGTGCACCCGCTGCCCCTGTCGCTCCAGCTGGACCAGTAAGCGAGGCAATAAAAACCGACTCCGAACCTGTATTTCCTAAATTCAACCAAGCTTGATAGGCAGAAAGTCCATTGGCTCCATTGGTACCGTTAGATCCGGTGGGCCCTGTCAATCCAATAGGTCCTTGCGCCCCAGTAGCTCCTGTTGTACCTTGCGCACCTTGGGGACCCGCCGGACCTACGGAACCTTGAGCACCAGTAGCACCCGTAAGCCCCTGAGTTCCTTGAGGACCTTGAGGACCGGCTGGTCCACTAGGACCAGTAAGTCCTATAGGACCGGTAGCTCCTGCAGCACCTGCAGATCCAGTAGGCCCTTGGGGACCATCTGCACCCTGAGAAGCCAGCAAGGCCCATTTGGTTGGATCACTTGTAGGTGTGGAGCTAGAATTACTAACAGGTGCTAAGCAAAAATAAGAGGCACCATTGAAACCCACTACATCGTCTTTCACATAAGACCCCGTAGCTGACCAAGCACCTCTCCAAGTCAAACCTGCCGGACCTATTGGTCCAGCGACTCCTTGACTACCCGTTGGGCCCGCTGGGCCTGCTGGGCCCGAAGCACCCCTAAGAGAGGTAAGCCACTGCGATTCCGTTCCGACAAAACCTGTGCTTACCGCCACTTGGTAGGCACTTGGACCATTTTGACCATTTTGACCGCTGGCGCCAGTGGACCCTGCCGGACCCTGAGGTCCCGCAGCACCTGCTGTACCGGCAGGCCCTTGAGGCCCTGCTGCCCCATCTGTACCTCTAGCACCTTGTGGGCCTGTAGCCCCAGCTGCACCAGCTGCACCGCGAAGTGCAGCTATGAAATCTGCCTCAGTACCAGTATTTCCTAAATTCAACCATTGCTGGTAGGCACTTATACCATTCGTTCCATTCGTTCCATTGAGTCCTGCAGGACCTTGAATCCCTTGAGGGCCTGCTGCTCCAGCTACCCCTTGAAGTGAGGCTAACCACTGTGCTTCTGTTCCGACAAAACCAGCAGCTACTGCTACTTGATAGGCATTTAAACCCGTATTTCCCGTTGGACCTATAGGACCAGTAGCACCTGTAAGACCTGTAGTCCCCTGAGGTCCAGTAGCTCCTGCTGGGCCAGTAAGACCAATCGGACCTTGAACTCCGGTAGGGCCTACAGGTCCCTGAGGACCGGATGGTCCGGCTGGACCAGGAGTACCCGAATTAGCTGCATAAAGTGCAAAGGGAACCGCTGTAAATTGCTGGCTACTGATTAAAACGAACGTAGTGCAGCTTGCAGTTTTGTCAAAAGACACTTCTAAAAATTTAGCTTGCGCATTCCATACAATCTGAGAAAATGAATTCGCCGTTCCACCGGTACGTCTACCTGTGCCAATGATCACATTCACCATCCCATACAAGTCGGATCGGGTCGTGATCACTTCTTCATACTCAGTTACTCCCGATAGATTTTTGAAAACAAACTTCAAGCACAGGTCCTTGTCTCCAAGTGGAGCCGCTCGATTATCGGTTCCTGGCAATACCTGACTATCTAGGATTACCGCCTGGTAAGTAATTCCAGGCACTTGGGCTAATGCAGGCACTGCAAGCACCCACATCCAAAAAATAAAAACTAACTTTTTCATATCACTTCAATTGAATATACAAACCGAATAAAAACCCATGGGAAAGAAAGCTCACTTGCTCATTCTCAGGACCGCCCAATCGGGAGCTTTTTGAATACTTGTAGGTAAGATTCAAAAAAGCACGCTGAAATACGGGATAGGAAGCAGAAGCCCCTACACCGGTTTTTGCAAACAGGCCCTTAAAATCAGCCTCCCCTTTCAGAGGGAAACGGGAGCTGTTGATCACCTGGGTACCAGAAATCATTCCCGAAAGGCCCAGAGAGCCTCGGACACCCAGTTCCACTTCGCCGATATGAGCCAAAAATGAAAGAGAATTGGTAATCCCCCCGTAGGTCGTTTCCCAACTGTAATTGTTATTTTGATTCCCGCCGTAGGAGTTGTAAGAATCCAGGTTGAGGGAAACTTCATTTTTAAACCAGTTTGGGGAATAAGAGCGCTCTTTAACTGATTCACCTTCTTTGGCAATTTTTGGAACAAAAGGAAAACCCATGCCCATTTCGATGGAATTTCCCATTCCTGGCGTAAAATTGAGGAGCTTAACACCTTCAGCCGATCGAAAATCATAGGTAGTGGAATTAATTCCAGTTTTGATAAAAATCTCTTGTGCTACCGTGGTTAGGCTCAGCGCGAAGAGAAGAAAGCAGGTTAAAAAAACGGTTCTCATGGTTTTTTGATTATACGGAGTTGAACAAACTTATTCCCTGATCTCAAATGGGCTACATACACACCTTTTGCTAGGTAGGGCAGATTCAGTTGGATTTCTTTATTCTTCGGCTGATGCGTTGCTTCATAGACCAATTTTCCTGACGCATCATAGATCCGAGCCTGCGTTGCTTCTTGGTGCTCGATGGTAAATCGAAACGAGATGCGATCGGAAAAAGAATTGGGGAAGGCTATCGCATCAAAGGGCCGCTCGATTTCGGTAGAAACGGCGCGGATCCCTCGCAAAAATCCTTGGCTTATACGCACCGATGAATTAGCAAATACGCCAGTTACACTACTTTGCCCAATGGATTGTTGCACCACCAACCCTTGCCCTGGAATCGCATGTGCAGCATTGCCCATGGATACTAGACTTGCATTGCGTAAAGTTTGTCCATGGATTGGGAGCGCCGAAAAAAAAGCAATCACACAAAAAATGGAACTGGCGATTTTTAGTTGAATCGACATGGCCAGTTAGCGTTTAAATTTGTAACAAGAAACAACTAAAAAATAACATATTGAGGTCTTAAAAATGCTTAATTCTTGTTTTTCACATATAAAATAAAATATGTCCTATAATAATTTTAAATAAATTAATTAATTTATATTAATTATATGTATTATATAATTAATTTTTTTCATTTAATCTAAAAACAAGAGTGGCTACTTGTTTTTTTTACCTACCTGAAGGGAGGAAAAAAATTTGTAAGTGAGGATAAATAAAAATTTATAAAATCTAAAAATAAGTGTTTTTCAAAATAAAAAAACAAAGGAAAGAAAGACCTAAATGCAAAAGGTTTCCTTCTTTCCTATGCTTCTTTAGGAGAATTTACTTAAGCGGAACTACCTTTTTAAAATACATTCTAGAAATAAAGATTCCACTATCGTCATCCTTACCTCCAAAGCTTTCTACAGCGCTGGTCACATACGCCAAGGAATATCCTTCGGATTCCAATTCCATAATACGCGCTGCAATCATCGCGTCATTGGAAGCAATATTCTGAAAGTTGATACCTGTGGCGCTAAAAAAGTTGAGCAACTTGGCTTCGTCAAATTTATCCACCTTCAATTCTTTCCGACTAACCGTACGCTGGGAAGATTTCTTGCCATCTACGCGGCTGGTTCTAAAATCCTCGGTATTCACATCGGTCATGTTTTCTACCATTCTGGATCTTCCCAGCCCCATAGGAACTATGGATTCTACCACGGTGACAATTCTCCACTCATTAAAATCCTGAGTGGTCATTTCTTGCGCTTGAACGGCAAAGCAGCTAATTAAGAGGACGATTACTAAGGCAAATCGCTTTTTCATACGTTATTTGAGATGATAAGTTGAGTTACTAGTTGAAACGAGATTTGACTAAAGATAGTTGTTTCACAATTGAAATAAATAATTGATTTTTATCAGCCTTTTCTTTGTTCTTAGTTGAACACAAACAAGAAAAATAGAATTGGATTCGAAAAATCGACCTCAGAGGCGATTAAAAAGAAGATCCCATTTTTTATCATCCAAATACACCCGACAGGAATCGTTCACAAGTGCTGCTTCTATCTTAAAATTTTCTTGCGTTCCCAAAATCGTTCGTTGATAAGTCAATGACCAATTCTTAGCATCCATCTCTTTGATTCCCACTCTTTTTAAAGCATAACCAAAATCCAGATCCGCCAAGGCAATTGCCAACTTCTTTTCCCCAAGCTGCTCCTTCATTGGCCCATAAAAGAATTTTGCCATCTGGGCATATTCCTGGTTTTGATGCAGCACCTGCAAATACCCCAAGACATCCATGTTATAGAAACACAAGGGATTTTTGAATAAGCAAAAGTTGGTCGATTCAGAAAGGTGAATATCCTTTCCAGTTCCCATAGGAGTTAAAAGTAAAAATAGAGCAACAAAGATGGGAAGTGAAATTTTAACCATAACTCGAGAAAGTTGAAATACTTCTAAAAATACCAAATTATCAGGCAAAAAAAGTAGCAAAATAAAAACGGATCTGTTTTTCTCCGAACAAACTCTGACTCCAACTCTCTTTTCCGCATTACCTCTCAAAAGCAGTAATTGGATGTTCCAAACCCGTTAGGTGAAAGCAATCTGGAAGTAAGATCGGTAGTAAAGCTCAGCCATACAGGACTTAAACCCTATGCTTGTTAAACAAATAAAGGTGCGAACCACCGAATACACACAAAAATTAAACCGAAAAGGTTGAAATAATGAAAATTTCGGGCCTCGGTCATTGGTCTTAAACCATTTATCAAAGAAAATTTCAATTCAGGTGTACTTGCTGCTATGCGTTTTAAAAACATCTATATTTAACAGGCCTAAAACATTCCAATCAAGGTTGGCCTTTTTCGGGATTTTTACCGGGTTCCCAAATCCATGTATTCCTTCTGGAAATTCTCTGATTAGGTAAGAAAAGACTTTGCGTCAAAACGAAGATTACTGATTTGGAGCATAACGAAGGAGAAAACCATCAATTCACATTCCAATAGACCAAGCAAAAAGCTGTGCCAGTCAAAAACCAACTTATTTTTTCAATTTCCAAAATCGCAAAAGAGCGTAGGGAAAGGCTTCTCAAAAGCGGTGGGCCTTGGTCTTTGATGCTTTTGGTCCAATTGTTCTTTTGTATCACCAATCTTCAAGCCCAGACAGAATTCATTGAGCTGAGGTTTGATCAAAAAGATGCTCCAAAGAAAGCCCAGTATTTTTTGACTGGAAAAGTAAGCCAATTGGAAACCAAGGAAGCCATTCCGGGGGCAGCCATACATATTGATGGTTTTTTTAAGGGAAACAACACAGACCAAAACGGGTATTATTTTATTTCTTTAGATTCTGGACGACACCGAATTGTTTTCCGCCAGTTTGGAAAAAAGCCCCTTCATTACCACATCCAATTGTATGGGGATGGATTATTGGATGTGGAGCTTGTGAACTTGGATTTTGAGTTGGAGGTATTCACTGTTGAAGCAGAGGAAAAAGACAGAAATATTCGTAGCCCAATCTCCGGTGTGACCAAAATGAAAATCGAAGACATCAAGCTTGTACCCGCTTTTCTTGGCGAGCCAGATGTCTTTAACGTACTGCAATCCATGCCGGGGGTAACGACTGTTGGTGAAGGTTCGGCCGGAATGAATATCCGAGGGGGACGAGCAGATCAAAA
>JBJOOF010000028.1:0-3841 GCA_046051425.1 Bacteroidota bacterium | reverse complement strand
AACTCTGGCTTGGGCCCGTTCCAGATATGCCCTACCACAAGCAGTACACCCACAACGTGTTCCGTGGCTGGTACGAGTTTGGCGGAGGTTCCATCGCCGACATGGGGCATTACAGCTTATTTCCATTATTTGAGACCTTGGGCATTGACCGCAGCCCCGTTTCCGTCAGGGCCTATGGCACGACCACGCGAGAGGAAATCAACCAGGTCTACCAGTGGGTCAAAAATGAGGTGGCCTTTCCGGCTAGTTGCACGATCAAGTGGAAGTTTCCTGAGCAAGCAGCTCTCTCAGCCTTTGATCTCTTTTGGTACGACGGGGGCATGAAGCCCTTTGCCTGTGAAGAACTCGAGTCGGAAGGAAAAGACATTCCTGACGAAGGACTGTTGCTGGTGGGTAGCAAAGGGAAAATTTTGGGGGGCTTTCGAGGCGAAAATCCAGTGCTACTCCCAGAAGGATCCGCGATGCAAGGCCGCGAAGCGGAACGCATAAAGTCCCAAGAGGTAGATCGGAAGACCGACCTTTGGGTGGAGTCCATGCTGGCAGGAACACAAACTCCCGGCAGCTTTACCCGTGCGCAATGCATCACCGATACGATCAATTTGGGGGCCATTGCCTTGAGAACAGGCAAAAAAATTGATTTTGATGCCCAAAAAATACAAATAACTAACGACCCCAAAGCCCAGGACTTGCTCACGAGAACTTATCGGGCAGGTTGGGAGATTTAATTCCAACCGATCTTTACTCCATTTTCAAACCCAAAATACCCATGAATAGCAGAAGAAATTTCCTCAAAACCACAGGCCTCGCTACTGCAGCCCTTGGACTAGGACTCCCCTCCTTGAGCTTTGCTCGGCAGTCAGCTGATCTCCCATTTAAGATCTCCTTGGCGGAGTGGTCTGTTAATCGGCTCCTTTTTTCCAAGAAACTGGATCACCTCGATTTTGCACTCGAAGCCAAGAAACATGGCATCCATGCAGTCGAATATGTGAACCAATTCTTTATGGATAAGGCGCAGGATTTTACCTACTTGAAGGAAATGAATACCCGATGCAGCAACGAGGGCATCACCCAAGTCTTGATCATGGTCGATCGCGAAGGCATGCTCGGAGCTCGATCAGCCGCTGATCGTGGAAAAGCAGTCGAAAATCACAAAAAGTGGATCGATGCGGCCAAGTTCCTAGGCTGCCATACCGTGCGGGTGAACGGCTACTCCGACATTTCCTGGTCTACCCGGCCAGAAGATGCAGCAGAAGCCTCCAAATTGGTTAGTGACAGCATCCACCAGCTTGCTACCTATGCAGCACCTACCGGCATCCACATCGTGATCGAAAACCATGGAGGCTTCTCTTCCAATGGAAAATGGCTGGCAGATACCATCCGAAATGCAAACCATCCCCTGGCAGGTACGCTTCCTGACTTTGGCAACTTCCGGATCAGCACCCTTGACGGCAAAGCCGTTTCCTACGATTCCTACCGAGGCGTGGATGAATTGATGCCGCTAGCCACGGGAGTGAGCCTCAAGCCCCGCGTCTGGGACGATTCAGGCCAAGAGTCGGACTTGGATTATGCGCGCATGATGAAGATCGTCCTTTCCCATGGCTACAGCGGACACGTAGGCATTGAGCACGGAGATAAGGATCAGGAATGGGAAAGTATCGTGGCCATTCGAGAGATACTCGAAGGCTTGCAAAAAGCCTAAAAACCAACGTACGCTAATCGATAAAAACTACTCCATGAACCAACAACTTGGACAGCTTTCCCTTTTGGTGAAAGACTACGACGAGGCCATTCAGTACTACACGCAGACGCTAGGATTCGAACTGTTGGAAGACACCCCAATGACGGACACCAAGCGCTGGGTGCGGGTAGCTCCAAAGGGCTCTGCCTGCCAGTTGCTACTTGCCAAAGCCGCAAATGAAACGCAGCTGAGTCAGGTAGGTTGCCAAGCAGGAGGGCGTGTGTTCTTGTTTCTGTATACCGACGACTTTTGGAGAGATTACGAAAACTACCGCTCCAAAGGAGTAGTCTTTATCCGCGAACCGGCAGAAGAATCCTATGGAATAGTTTCCGTATTTTCGGACCTCTATGGAAATCTTTGGGATTTGATTCAACCCAAGGATTCCTAACCTAGCTCTTATGGAAACCCAAGCCAACAATCCCCTACACGGAGTCACCCTCGCCGACATGATCGCCCAATTGGTCTCTTTTTACGGTTGGGAAGACCTCGGTGAACGCATCACCATTCGCTGCTTTACTCACGATCCCAGCATTGCCTCCAGCCTAAAGTTTCTACGCAAAACCCCCTGGGCACGCGAACGGGTAGAAGGGCTCTACCTCAAGATGCTACGAGATGCCAAAAAGGAAGGTGGCCCTTTGGGGAATTGAGAATTTTACTAAACCCTTCGCGGTCTTAAAGACCCGAAAGGAGAGCGCAAAGGTGTTTCCCGATCGCCTTCCTTTCCAATCCTATTCTATGGTCAGGGTGATTTTGCGACCAAGACCGTACTCCAGCAACTTATACAGTGTTGAAAGTTGGATGTCGCTATGCCCATTTTCAATTCTTGAAATAAAACTTTTTTTAGTCCCTGTCTTTTCGGCCAATTGCTCCTGGGTCATGGATGCAAGACGTCTTTCTTCTTTGATTACTTCTCCAATAGCAAATGCTTTGGCTTTTATTTCAAATTCAGTCCGCTTAGAAGTCCCAATTTTTCCATAACGATTGTCGAGATGTTCGTCAAAAGTGGTTATGGTTTTACTTTTTTGATCTTTTACTTTCATTTTCCTTCTGCTTTAATTTCTCGTCAAAATATTCGTTCATAATTTTCACCGCCTTTTCAAGTTCTCCAGAAGGTGTCTTTTGGGTTTTTTTCTGAAACCCATTAAACAAAATCACAACTTGACCCTCGTCAAAACAACAGAAAATACGGTAAATATTACCTTGAAACTCTACCCTAATTTCATATAGCCCATTCGTTCCTTCCAAATGCTGGAAAAATTTATGGGGAATTCTATTTGCAACCGTTACGACAAATAACACATGATCAATTTTCTCTTTCACTTTTTCGGTCTGCTGCTCGAAGAAGTCAAAAAAGTAGTCTTTGAAATAGATGATTTGTCTGTATCGTTCCATTACCCCTAAAAATTAAAGTTAACTAATAATGGAACAAATTGAAAATAAAAGTTTTAAATTTTTCTATCCTTCTTCATGGTAATTCAGCCGAAGTTAAAAACTCTTGGATAGTGGCTCTCGATTAAAAATCGAGAGCAGCAGCGCAGCGAACAACAAAAAAAGCCCGTCCCGCAGTATTGCGGGACGGGCTTTTTCGTAGGGTTGGTGGTTTGGATTATACGTAGTTGTTGAGCATCACCGGCATCACCAACATCAAGATGTCTTCGTTGGCATCTTGAGTCACTGGCAAGATCAAACCTGCACGGTTTGGTGCGGAGAATTTCAAGCTTACTTCTTTGCAAGAAAGGTTGTTCAACATTTCTACCAAGAACTTGGCGTTGAATCCGATCTCGATGTCTTCGCCCTCGTGGTCGCAAGACAAGCGCTCGTTGGCTTCATTGGAAAAGTCCAGATCTTCTGCAGAGATCATCAACTCGCTACCGGTCAACTTCAAGCGTACCTGGTGGGTAGTCTTGTTGGCATAGATGGCGATACGTCTCAAGGAGCCCAAAAACTCCAAGCGATCGATGTTCATGCGGTTTGGATTCTCGGTTGGAATCACGTTTTCGTAATCTGGGAATCGCTCGTCGATGAGACGACAGATCATCTTGATGTTTGAAAACTTGAAGTAGGCATTGGACTGATTAAACTCCACGGCTACAGGCACATTCT
>JBJOOF010000027.1:0-4940 GCA_046051425.1 Bacteroidota bacterium | reverse complement strand
TCTTCAAATCCTAGATCCGCCAAAATCCCGTCCAACTTATCCAAGAGGGGCACGCCATCTGCCACCTCCCCGCCCAAACCTAATTGCGGGATAGGGTTGCCGGTAAGTTGCATGGAGATGAAAATGGCAGGAACTAGGTAAGCAAAAATCAAGACACAGTACTGGGCTACTTGGGTATAGGTAATGCCTTTCATGCCGCCCAAGACCGCATAGAAAAACACGATGGCCATGCCAATCACAACCCCCCATTCGATGGGAAGTTCAAGATAGCGGGAAAAAACAATGCCCACCCCACGCATCTGTCCGGCAACATAAGTGAAGGAAATAAACAGGGCGCAGATCACCGCCACCACACGGGCTTTATTGGAATAGTAGCGGTCACCCACAAAGTCAGGAACGGTGAATTTGCCGAATTTCCGAAGGTAGGGGGCAAGCAGCAAGGCCAGCAATACATAGCCTCCCGTCCAGCCCATTAGGTACACTGATCCATCGTAGCCAGAGAAAGAAATGATTCCCGCCATGGACATGAAGGAAGCGGCAGACATCCAGTCCGCTGCTGTGGCGAGGCCATTGGCTAAGGGAGATACCCCGCCTCCAGCCACGTAAAATTCTTGGGTAGAACTTGCTCTTGTCCAAATAGCAATGCCGATGTAGAGTGCAAAACTCAGCCCGACGAGTAGGTAGGTCCAGGTCAATAAATCCATATCAGTCTTCGTTTACCTTAAATTCCCGATCCAGCGCATTCATTCGGATTACATAGATAAAAATCAGGATCACAAAAGAGTAGATGGATCCTTGCTGCGCAAACCAAAATCCCAACTTGAAGCCTCCTAGGCGAATGGTGTTGAGCTCTTCCACCCATAAGATTCCGAATCCAAAGGAAACTAAGAACCAAATGAAAAGGAGTAGGGCGAGCGTTTGGAGGTTTTTTTTCCAATACCGCTCCATTTTTGTAGGGGAGGATGACATTACAAGTAGGTTAGTGTGGGTTTAATTGAGCTTCCAATCAAAAAAAGGAAACCAGATTTTTTGCTGGGAGTAATTTAACCAAAAAAATAGGAGGAAAAGACTATTTTTCCAAAGATGGGATTCGTTTTGGATGGAAGGCGTAACTATTTTTTTGTTTGTAAAAGTGTCCCTAAACGAAGGATTCAAAAAATCAGATGAAATATTCTGAGGCAATGGCCAATGCAGCGGCCAAAAAGGTAACAGCAAGTTTATTGAGTTGAAACTTGTGGTGTGGACTGCTTTCGAAGAAGATGGTTGTTGAAATGTGCAAGAAACCACCGGTTACCAAGCCATATAGAATTCCAATTCCTTCAGTAGAGAGCAGGCCCTGGTTGATAAAGAAATTACTAGAAATCATGCCCAATGGAGAGGCTAGTGCAAAAAGGGTCAGGAGTACAAGGGTCCATTTTTTGGACAGGGAAGCCGAAAGCACGGCTGCCAAAGCAAATGCTGCTGGTCCTTTGTGCATCAGGATTCCAAGCAAGATGGTTTTGTCACTATGCGTATGCAAAGCAGAAACATTATGCGTCAGCAAGGTTCCTTCCAAAAACGCATGAATGAAAAGGCCAATCATCAAGGTAAACACGCCTTTGTAGGAAGCGGCTTGATGCTTGTGGATGTGGCCATGTTCGATGCCTGCCGACCAAAACTCCAAAAGTTGCTGCAGAAGAAAGCCTACTAAAATGTAGACCCCCATTCGACCAGGGTTGTAATTTCCGGCAAAAAGCTCGGGTAGGATATGGAGGATGGTGATGGAAAAAAGGTAAGACCCTGCAAAGACCAACATCAATTTGAAGTATTTCTCCTTGAATACAGGTGCTACAAACACCAGAAGCCCTGCCAGAAACGCTGTAAAAAAAAGAAGTATAAAGTTTAGCGCCATGGGTTGAACCTCTTCCTTGATACTAGGCAAGAGGGATTTTTTTACAAAGGTAAGATAAATTCAATA
Source organism: Bacteroidota bacterium (assembly GCA_046051425.1). GTDB lineage: Bacteria > Bacteroidota > Bacteroidia > Cytophagales > Cyclobacteriaceae > Algoriphagus. The sequence continues at coordinate 2,983 of JBJOOF010000027.1, read as the reverse complement.
ATGTTGCATTTATCTTTTCATTGAATTGGAAAAGAGAGGAATGATTTGAGTTCAGGGCTGCAGTAAGTGGTCAATCCTTTTCCTTTTTCAAAGTACACGAGCACCATCACTACATCCTTTCGCTCCTCGTCAATTTGTATGGCCTCTTTCCAGCCACGAACAAGTAGGGATTCGGATAAGATGGCGGCAGCCTTTGGATCATTGGCAAAGACGGTCGTTTGGAGAAGTCCATGGTTTAGGGGATAGCCTGTACGCGGGTCCAAAACCCAAGCCTTTCGAATCGAATCCTGTGGGTAGGATTGGGTGAAATTTCCCGCAGTGGCTAAGGCTTTCGTTTGGAGCGCAATCAATCCCTCCTGGGCTTTTCCCAAACTATCTGGATACTGAGTTTTGTGTTTCCAAAGTTCTTTTCGCTCATTAACCCCTTTGGCTACGGTATGTCGACCCAGCTGCAAGAAATAATTTTGAATGCCTTCTTTTTCAAGTAAGCGTGCTACTTGAGCCAAGGCAATTGCCTTTCCATAGTCTGAAAAATCAACTTTGGCTCCTAATTTTGCTTTTCGAATTAAAGTGTCGCTAAGCATAAACTTGTTCATACCTACATTTTCGAGTAGCGCTTCTATGTTGGCGCTATCCTTTATCGCGGCCCTAGAGTCAGAAAAGGTCCATCCTTGGTAAAGGATTCCGCTACTTGGATCCCAGGTATTTTCAGCATTTTTTGTATCCTGGGTTGCCATTTTTAGTAGCGATACTAGTTCCTTGGAAGGTTGAGGCAGTGAATCTTGCCTGTTGAGTTGGTACAATTCAGATCTGGGAGATTCCATCAAGTACAACTGTTCCTGATAGGTCAGTAAGGAATCAAGTTTGGACTTTAGGTTGGGTCTTTCGGGATAGAATAGAAAAAGATAGGGCTGATTCATAAACTTCCCGTTCCAGGAGATTAATCCCTTTTGCCGAGCCACTTCCTCGCTAGTAGCTGTACTGTCTGTGCTATTTCTGTACAAATAGACAATCAGCACCAAGCCCAACAAGACTAGGGAGTAGATGGTATTTTTTTTTGCGTTCGGGCTCATTTGGAAGGGAAAATTTGAAAACAAAATTACTACCTTTTTTTTATCCTTACTGGAAAGATTCAGGCCGATTCCTCCATCGGTTTTTGTCTATATTTGTAACTAGCGCATATCCCATGAGAGAAGATTATTTGACAGGCGATGAAGAACATCTAGGTCCTAAGGATCGAGAGTTTGAACGTGCATTGCGGCCGCTTAGCTTTGAAGATTTTACAGGACAGGCCAAAATCATCGAAAATCTTCGGGTATTCGTGCATGCGGCCAAGAAAAGAAATGAGCCCCTGGACCACGTACTCCTACATGGCCCTCCAGGCTTGGGCAAGACTACGCTCAGCAATATCATTGCCAACGAACTGCAGGCTGGCATCAAAATCACCTCGGGACCCGTTCTTGATAAGCCTTCTGACTTGGCAGGTCTCCTGACCAACTTGGAAGAGGGGGATGTCCTATTTATTGATGAGATCCACCGTCTCAATCCCATCGTGGAGGAATACCTATACTCTGCTATGGAGGATTACCGCATTGACATCATGCTGGATAGCGGTCCCAACGCCCGATCGGTGCAGATTTCACTCAATCCTTTTACCCTCATCGGGGCCACCACCCGTTCTGGACTGTTGACTTCTCCCTTGCGGGCTCGCTTTGGAATCAACTCCCGTTTGGAATACTACGATGCCAAGTTGCTCACCGATATTGTCCTTCGCTCCGGGGGAATCTTGCAGACACCCATCGACGAAGTGGCAGCATTTGAACTTGCCCGTCGAAGTCGGGGTACACCTCGTATCGCCAACATGCTCCTTCGGCGTACCCGGGACTTTGCCGAGATCAAAGGCAATGGGACCATCACCTTGGAGATAGCCAAAATGGCCTTGAATGCCTTGGATGTGGATGAAAATGGCTTGGATGAAATGGATAACCGCATCCTGTTGACCATCATCGAGAAATTTAAAGGCGGACCTGTAGGATTGGGAACCATTGCTACCGCTTGCGGGGAAGAGGCCGAAACGATAGAGGAAGTGTACGAGCCTTTCCTAATTCAGGAAGGCTACCTCAAGCGCACCTCTAGGGGAAGAATGGCCACCGAACTTGCCTACAAGCACCTGAAGATAAAACCAACGGGGGCCAGCGGAACCCTGTTTGATATTTAAAAAGAAAGCCCTACTTCAATTCATGAAGTAGGGCTTTTTGCTGGAATAAGTTAAGGCTAGCGGATGGGGTTTCTTAGGCAAACTTCTTGAGCGATTGCTCCAGCACTCGAGCAAAGCGATACACATCCTGAAAGCTCGTGTAGAGTGGCGCCGGAGCTAGGCGGATCACGTTAGGATTTCTCCAATCTCCCACCACTCCATGTCCGTACCATTCGTCAAAGACGGCTTTGCCTCCTTTGTGGATTAACAAGGACAATTGGCATCCTCGCTCGGCTGGATTTTTTGGGGTGATGATCTCCAATACACCAGAGGTTCCGCTGATCTCTTCAATCAAATATTCCAAGTAGCCGGTCAGCTGAATGCTTTTTTCACGAATGGCAGGCATGCCTGCTTCTTGAAACATATCCAAAGAAGCTTGATGCACTGCCAAGGCGAGGACGTTGGAACAAGCGAGTTGCCAACCGTCGGCTCCATGCATGGGTTGAAATCCCTTTTCCATTTTGAAGCGCTCGTCTTCCTGATGTCCCCACCATCCTGCAAATCGAGGAAGGTCGGCACGGTCGGCATAGGTCTCATGAACAAATATGCCTGAGACATTCCCTGGTCCAGAATTGAGGTACTTGTAGCTGCACCAGGTGGCAAAATCCACCTTCCAGTCATGAAGTTGGAGGGGAGCATTTCCTGCTGCATGGGCCAAATCAAATCCCGCCAGTGCCCCCACTTCATGAGCCGCTTGGGTAATGGCTTTAATGTCGAAAAGTTGCC
>JBJOOF010000026.1:0-11353 GCA_046051425.1 Bacteroidota bacterium | reverse complement strand
AGCTTCTGCAACTGGTGTCGCAGGGCAACTTTGGGCAGCTATTCATCACCGATGCACGACCGGAGCGGTCCAAGGAAATTCTGGGAACAATTAAAGCTGAGGTGGCTTATTTTTTCGTGGAAGATGGAATAATTTCCAAAAATTAAGGGGCCGAAGCCCCTTTTTAGTTTACCATAAGGTAGTTGGATATTCACCTTGCTCGTGTAGCTGCTGCAAGGCCTCAATCACTACAGGTCGATCTTCGGTATAGGTTACTCCAAACCAGGTTTTACCTCCTGGCAAAATTTCAAACGCCGCTTCATTGGCTTGAATCAGGTTGTTGGCTACGGTAGGAATGTAAAATTCCGACTTCAAGTTCCCCAAGTTGGCTGGTAAAAATTCCTTCCACATCGTTTCAATAGCTTGGAATACCGCAGGGTGAAATCCCCAGAAATTCATACTTACCGGCGTGTTGGGTGCAATTTCCAAAGCTTCCCCTTCTCCACGACTGAGAATTTTGTCACCCTCCTGCGCGATGGAAGTTCGCTCAGTCATGCCGATCAATTGCCCTTTTGCATTCGTTTCGCACACCCCACGACTCACCGTTCCGTGTGCTGATAGCACATTTTTCAAGGCATAGCCCACCATGGCATGCAAATTAGGCTGCACGTCCGTGGTCAAAAACTTACCCAAAACAGCAAAGGCCTCTTTTCCATAAAAGTCATCTGCATTGATTACTGCAAAAGGCTCATGCACCGCATCCTTTGCGCAAAGCACCGCATGCGCCGTTCCAAAAGGCTTCACACGATCCGCTTGCTTCAGATCGGCAGGCACAAAGCTGTCTAAAGATTGCAGGACCCAATCCACTTCAATTTTCCCTTGAAGCTTGGGCATAAACTTCTCCTGAGCAATTTCCAGGATTTCCTGCCGTACGATAAATACTACTTTTCCAAATCCGGCTCGGATGGCATCAAAAATTGAATACTCCAAAATAGTCTCCCCATTCGGGCCAAAACCATCAATTTGCTTGTTTCCTCCATAGCGACTGCCCATTCCGGCTGCTAAGACTACGAGTGTTGGTTTGCTTGTCATTGTATCTCTTAAAAACACGTAGGCAAAATTACCCCGAATTCTATTCCGAGCAAATAAAGGGCCATTTTCATCAAGTTCATTTTTAACCCTGTTTTTAATTTTTTTGCATTATTTTTTTATTTTTAACTTCATTTTTAAACCATTTTATTATTCAAAAACATATTTTTTTATTTTTTTGATTCTTTTTTACTCTCTTTTTTTGATTTTCTGTAAATTATTAACTTATTTTCCATCCTGTTTTCAACAAAACCTCTCCTTCCTTGAAAAAATGAAAAAAATCGAAGCCATCATCCGCACCTCTCGCTTTGATTACATCCACCGATGCATCTCCAAGTTGGGCGTCAAGTTTCTCTCCTTCTACGAAGTAAAAGGGATGGGATTTGAACATGCCCGACAGGAAACGTACCGAGGAGTAGCCTACGAGCCCGCTTACATCCCGCGCACCAAACTTGAAATCGTCGTTCCAGACGATATGGCAGAAGGCGTCATCAATTGCATCCTCCAAGAAGGAAAAACCAACGAGGTAGGTGATGGAAAAATATTCGTCTACGAAGTACTCGAGGCCTACCGCATTCGCAACCAAGACACGGGCGAAGCTGCTCTCTAATCACTCCTATTTAAACCTAACGCATTCGCTCTCTCACCTATGGAAGCACCTGTTCAAGACCTATTCACCGTCAACAACCTCTGGATGATGATATCCACCTTGTTGATCTTTATCATGCACCTCGGATTTGCTACCCTGGAAGCAGGGCTCACCCGAGCCAAAAACACAGTCAATATCCTCTTTAAAAACACGATTATTCCAGCTTTGGGCCTCCTTACCTATGCTTTTGTTGGCTTCAATCTGATGTATCCTGGAGCTGACTTTGCCGGTTCCTTCTTTGGATTCTCTGGATTTGGCCTCTCACTTCCTGAGGGCTGGGACAGCAGCAATTACAATGCAGGCTATACCTATTTCACCGACTTTATATTTCAGGCCATGTTTGCCGCTACAGCTGCCACCATCGTATCAGGAGCAGTTGCCGAAAGAGTAAAACTGGGGCCCTTTATTATCTTCTCCCTAATCTATGTAGGCTTTTGCTACCCAGTGGTAGGCATGTGGAAGTGGGGAGGAGGTTTCTTGAATACCCTAGAAACCCCATTTTATGATTTCGCTGGGTCCACCATCGTGCACACCGTCGGTGGTTGGGCTGCCTTGGTAGGCGCATTTCTACTAGGCCCTCGCATCGGAAAGTATACCCCAACAGGCATGAAGGCAATTCCAGGCCACAACATTCCCATGGCAACAATGGGCGTATTTCTCCTCTGGTTTGGCTGGTTTGGATTCAATGGCGGTTCTGTCCTCAGCGCAGACCCAGGCACTGTTTCTCGGGTATTTGTGACCACCTCACTAGCTGCCTCTGCCGGCGCCATCGGAGCACTCCTCACCTCTTACATCAAATTCAAAACGTATGACATCACCATGGTGCTCAATGGTATCTTGGCTGGTCTCGTGGGCATCACCGCTGGCGCTGACAAAATGGGCGTGATGGATGCAGTGTACATCGGAGCCATCGGTGGAGTCTTGGTGGTACTTGCTGTCATTGCTTTTGACAAACTCAAAATCGATGATCCAGTAGGGGCCATTGCAGTACACCTAATTGGTGGGATCTGGGGCACATTGGCCGTGGGAATTTTTGGGGATTTGGCAGGATTAAACCAGCTTAGTTCCCAACTCATTGGCATCGCCTCAGTAGGCGCCTTCTGTTTTGGCAGCTCCTGGCTGATTTTCTTTACCCTCAAGCGAACGGTCGGCATTCGGGTCGATGAAAAGGAAGAAATCGAAGGCCTAGACATCAACGAACATCAGATGCGGGCTTACCCGGATTTTGCAACGAAAGATTAAAAACTAAACCACAAAAAAATCCCCTGAGATTGACTTCTCAGGGGATTTGCTTTATGCATTGGGCAGGAGGATCAACGGACCTACATGGCGAAGCAAGATGGCTTGATGGAGGTGCCCAAACTTGGCATAGCACCAGGCCTTGAATTCTACAAATTCCTCCGGTAATAAATACCCAAGTCCTTTTTTCAGCTCCCGTTCAAAAAGAAACCTGTTGAAGCTTACTTTCTGTAAAATAGTCTTTACGTAATCCAGCATGGTCTAAAAATTTTGAAGGCATTAACTGATTTTAAGTTTTTCAACGGCAGCATATCCCAAGATGTTGCGTTATTTTGAGGGACCTAGCTGAAATTCCCCTATTTTCGCAACGATGATGACAACAGCACGACACCTACTGGCATTCTTTTGCTTTCTCCTGCTAGCAGGACAGGAAGCATTTGGGCAGGAAGTTAAAGTGGACCTTGGACCCGATCAAATTGGAATCAACGAGACTTTCACCATCAAAGTCACCCTGTCCAACGAAAAAATAAAGTCCTACGACCAATTTCCAGAAATAACGGGATTTCAAAAACAAGGCATTTCTCAGTCTTCGGCCACGAATATCATCAATGGTCAGATGAGTAGCTCCAACAGCATCATTCAGTACTACAAACCCACAAAAAAAGGACAATTTACCCTTGGGAAATTTTCGATTGCCATCAACGGAAAGCCCTATTCCTCGCCAGGCAAGCGAATTACGGTGGCCGATGCAGCCGCTAGCAATTCCGCAGGGGGAGGAAATGCCTACGATCCATTCGCGGATTTTTTTGGCAGAAGCAATGAGCTCCCAGAATTTGTGGAAATCGCAGACGATGCTTTCTTCTCTGTAGGTATCGATAAATCCGAAATTTATGCAGGCGAAGGATTTACGATGGATATCTCCTTTTTTATGTCGGAGCAAAACCAAGCTCCCTTCCAATTCTATGAAGCAGGAAAGCAGCTTGATGGCATTCTCAAAAAATTGAAGCCCGCCAACGCCTGGGAAGAAAACTTCAGCATCACTACCATCGAACCGCAAACGGTCGAACTAAACGGGAAAAGATGGGTGAAATTCAAGGTTTTTGAAAGCACCTTTTTTCCATTTTCCGAAGGGAAAATCGAAATTCCTCGTGTACCCTGGGAAATGATCAAATACAAGATCGCGAAAAATCCCTCGCTATTTGGTGCCAATAGACAGGAAGATTTCAAGACCTTTTACTCCGCTCCTCGCATAATCACGGTCAAACCACTGCCTCCACATCCTTTAAAAAGTGAAGTAGCCGTAGGAGTTTTCCAGCTTCGCGAAAACATCACAACACTTGAAGCCAAAACAGGTGAAGGGGTTGCTTACAATTTTGGAATTGCAGGGGTAGGAAATATCAATTCCCTTGCTGCTCCCAAGCGACTACCGGGTACCAATCTGAATACCTTTGATCCCAACGTGCGTCAGCAGATCAACCGCGGCTATGGCCAGGTATCGGGAACCAAAGAGTTTGACTACTTTATTACCCTAAACGAAGCAGGAGAATATCAGCTTGATCAGTACTTCAACTGGATCTACTTTGATCCGAAACGCGAAGTGTACGATACGCTCAAACCTCAAGCGATAATTAAGGTAACTGGAGAATCAAAGGTCAACGAAGCCCTTTCTGGACAACGGCTGGGTGGGATTTACGATAAAATCGCCACCGAAAGCAACCAGTTTTTAAACCAGCGATATAAGTACTATTTTACAAACGCAATCAATGTATTACTCCTGGGTGCTCTCATCCTCTTGGTAGTAATCATCATCCGAAAAAAATAATGGGCAATACATTCGGCAAGCTATTTAGACTCACCACCTTTGGAGAGTCCCATGGAAAAGCCCTAGGTGCAATCCTAGACGGCTGTCCTGCAGGCTTGACCCTGGACTTGGAAAAAATACGAGCTGAAATGCAGCGTCGGAAACCAGGCCAATCCAAAATCACTACCCAGCGTAAAGAAGAAGACGAAATCGAATTGCTTTCTGGAGTATTTGAAGGAAAAACAACTGGAACACCCATAGGCATCCTCATCCCTAACGAGGACCAGAAAAGCAAGGACTACGCACACATCGCAGACACCTTCCGCCCTTCCCACGCCGACTATACCTACTTTGAAAAGTATGGCCACCGGGACTACCGCGGCGGAGGAAGATCCAGTGCCCGCGAAACAGCCGCCCGAGTGGCAGGCGGAGCCATTGCCAAGCAATTGCTCGCCACCAAAGGAATCAGCATTCAAGCCTATGTGTCCCAGGTGGGAGAAATTCGACTTGAAAAATCCTATACCGAACTCCACTTGGACTTGGCGGAGGACAACATCGTTCGCTGCCCAGACCCTGCCTTGGCAGAGGTGATGATTGAACACATCGATCAAGTGCGAAAGGACCGCGACACCATCGGAGGTGTCGTCTCCTGTGTGATCAAAAATTGTCCTCCAGGATTGGGTGAACCCGTATTTGATCGACTCCATGCCGACCTCGGCAAGGCCATGCTAAGCATCAATGCCGTCAAAGGATTTGAATATGGAAGTGGATTTGAGGGGGTGACCCTTCGCGGCTCCCAACACAACGATGCCTTTGTACAGCAAGATGGAAAAATCCAAACCCTCACCAACCACTCAGGAGGAATTCAAGGTGGCATCAGCAATGGGGAAGACATCTATTTCCGAGTTGCCTTTAAGCCAGTAGCTACCCTGATGCAGGACCAAGCCTCAGTCAATACGGCTGGAGAAGCGGTAACCGTGAGCGGCAAGGGCCGTCACGATCCTTGTGTAGTACCTCGAGCAGTTCCCATTGTAGAAGCCATGGCAGCATTGGTTATCGCTGACTTTCTATTACTTTCAAAATCCAATAAACTCGAAGCCCTTTAACCCATCCCAGTTTTGAAAAAAATACCCTTACACACGCAAATAATTATTGGACTTGTTCTTGGACTGATCTTTGGACTGGTTTCCATCAAGACGGGAATGCCCAAGTGGATCACCTTGGATTACATCAAACCCATAGGTACCATCTTCATCAATGGACTGAAGATGATTGCCATGCCCTTGGTGCTGGCTTCCCTGATTATTGGTGTATCTAACTTAGGTGATATCTCCAAGTTGAGTCGTATTGGTGGCAGGACGCTGTTCCTTTTCTTGATCACCACCGTGGTATCCATTTGCATCGGCTTGACCCTAGTCAACGTATTCAAGCCTGGTGCAGCTTTACCTGATTCTACTCGGGAAAACCTCATGGCCTTGTACGAAGGAGATGCCGGTAAGCGTGCGGCTTCTGCCTCGCAGTTTCAGGAACAGAGCCCACTACAGCCCTTGATCGATATGGTGCCTCAAAACTTCTTTTTGGCAACTACGGACAATGCGGCCATGCTGCAAGTCGTATTCTTTGCCATTCTAGCGGGCATTGCACTCTTGCAAATTCCTAGATCGAAAGCCGAACCTGTCATGGCTTTCTTTGACGGATTCAACGAAGTGATTACCCAAATTGTCAATTACATCATGGTCATTGCACCCTATGGTGTATTTGCCTTGATGGCTTCCTTGATTGTGGAGATTGCTGGAGACGATCCCGATTCCGCCGTCACCCTACTTTTGGCTTTACTCAAGTACAGTTTGATCGTCCTAGGAGGTCTTTTCATTGTCATGGTAGTCATGTTCCCTCTCTTACTCAAGTTCATGACCAAGGTTCCGGTGGGTCACTTTTTCCGTGCCATCCGCCCTGCACAGTTACTCGCATTTTCTACGAGTTCCAGTAATGCTACGCTTCCTGTAACCATGAAGATTACGGAAGAAGAACTGGGCGTGTCTGAAAACATTTCCAGCTTTGTTCTCCCTCTAGGAGCCACAGTTAACATGAACGGCACCAGTTTGTACCAAAGTGTGGCCGCCGTATTTATTGCCCAGGCGCTTGGGATGGAACTTACCTTCGGCCAGCAAGTGATGATTGTGTTGACCTCCACTTTGGCTGCAGTAGGGTCTGCAGGCGTACCTGGTGCAGGTTTGATCATGCTTATCGTCGTGCTCGAAGCTATTGGTATTCCAGCAGCCGGCATTGCATTGATCATGGCTCCAGATCGGATTCTTGACATGTTTAGGACGGTAGTCAACATCACTGGCGACGTAGTGGTCGCAGCTGTTATAGCCAGTAAGGAAGGCGAAGTTTTGGAAGGTGTCGAGACGGATTCTGTCCCTACCGAAAAGCAATAAACATTCCCTACACGCACAAAAAAAGTCCCGCATCTGCGGGACTTTTTTTATTCTTAGATTTTCAACTGGTTAGTAACTTTTCAAAAAATCGACCAATCGCATAAACTCGGCATCAGTGATCGCTGGAAAGTTGGCAATCCGAAAACTACTTGCTTTGAGTGGGCCATAGCCTCCCCCGAGTTGCATGCCTTCTTTTTCAGCTGCCTTTTTGATGGCAACAATCGCTTGCTCCTCACCAGAAATAGCTGCTACGGTAGTACTTCTTGTGGCAGGATTGTCTACCAACAGCTGGAAAGCTGCCGATTGTGAGATGGTTTGCTCTAAGGTCTCCATACGCAGCCGAAGCCTAGTATCCACCAGAGCGATGGGATCCATGTCTTGAAGGACACGGAACAGCAAGTAAATGCCCAGCACGTTTGGCGTGTAATGGGTCTGGTAACTCGCTGCATTTTCCAACATAAAGCTGAGGCTGTTGTAACGCCCTTTTTCTCCTTTTCGAACTACCTTTTCCTTGGCCTTGCCCGATAGTAAAAGAATGCCCAAGCCTGCTGGCAAACCAAAACATTTCTGTACAGATGCATACCATACATCTGCCAAGGAAAAATCTAGAGCGATCCCCCCCATGGAAGAGGTCGTATCCACGGCAATCATCTTTTCCGGATAGCGCGCTGCCAGTGCTTTGAGCACGGTCATCGGCACTTGGGAGGCATTGGCTGTTTCATTTTGCGTCACCGCAATCAAGTCAACTTCAGGTCCCAATTGCAATTGATCCAATGGAATGGATTCATTGGCAGAAAGCTTCTGTCCTTGAGTAGCAGGAAGAATGTACTGTGCGTACTCCAACCATTTTTTACCAAATGAACCCGAATACAAGTGGTAGCTGGACTGCTCTACCAAGGATTGGGAAATGATCTCCCAACTTTCTGTCGCCGAAGAGGTGAAAAGCAAGGTGAAGTCAGCTGGAACCTGCAACTTCTCTCGAAAAAGCTGCTCGGTATCCCGATACAAATTCATAAAAACCGCACTGCGGTGGTTGGCACTCAGGATCCCTTGTGCATAGGCATCTTGAAGGTACTGCGGGACTGCGTCATACACCTTGGAAGGTCCTGGAGCAAATGTGATCATCGGCTTGCTGTAGTTAGAAAATACTGTACAGCCAGCGCATAGCCAGTTAATCCTAGGCCAGCAATCATGCCCACACAGGATTTGGAAAGGATGCTTTTGTGGCGAAACTCTTCACGCTTGTACAAATTGGAAATGTGCACCTCCACCGTAGGTGTGGTGACTGCGGCCACTGCATCGGAAAGGGCTACCGAGGTATGCGTATAGCCTCCCGCATTCAAAATAATGCCATCTACAGAAAAGCCTACCTCCTGAATCTTGTTGATCAGCTCCCCTTCTACATTGCTTTGAAAATAGGAAAATTCCACCCCTGGAAACTGGGCCTGAAGCTGCACAAAATAGCTTTCAAAAGATTCACTACCATACACTTCGGGCTCTCGCTTGCCGAGCAAGTTGAGATTGGGGCCGTTGATTACCTGGATTTTCATGCGTACATCGAAAAGAATTGACTATAAAGGTATTGACTCAGGTCAAGCTTGCCAAAGCTTCCCTCAAGGAGTTTTTTGCTTGCGCTCTTTGACTCTAAATAAATAGGCCAGCGTAAATTCCAGATTGGTCGAACTCATGTCAAAAATTCGATCCTGAGACTCTGGATTGGTAAAGTCGTACCCAAAGCGTGCCTCCGCTGACAAGGTGGACTTGCCAAAAAGTTTGGAAATTCCTGCTCCCCCGGTCAAGCCATACATTCGTTTTCTGGGTGCATCTGCAGGCTGTCCGAAGGTAGGAAGCTCTTTTGGAGTAGCACCGGAATACTCCCTAGAAATGTCAACGGCCTGTCTCAACACACCGAAGTGGGGGCCAAACTTGATTTGAAATCGCCCAGAACGTCCCGCAAAAACACTGCCTAACACTGGAATTTTGAGGTAAGTAAACTCGGTTTGATTGACCTTGCCTGCATCGTTGACTTGGGCGAAGCCAAGGGTCAGCTGCTGTATATTGAGTTCAACGCCTGCATTTTTGGAGTCGAAATACTCCAGCACCAATGCAAAGGTAGGGGCAGCAATCCCGTCTACTTTTTTTACTCGGGTACCTGCTGTGGCTTGGTAGCTGTAACTGCTCGTCGCGAGCCCCCCACGGATACCCAAGCTCAGCTGAGCCCAAGCCAAAGTAGGCAAGAGGACTAAGACTAGGAGTACCAGCTTTTTTACCACAGCCGAATCAATCATATTATTTGTTTTTGCTATTTTTTATTGAGCACAAATGTACCCTGAATTGGATTACCTTCCACAGTCAAGCCCCGTACTTCGATGACCACTGCACCTCCTAAGTCGTTGGAGAAAAAAGAAAGCAAGAGTTCTCCTTTTTCGTTGGTGACCAGGTAAGGGTTCCAATACAAGGTCTGTCGATCATCTTTATCTCCCACTGGGCTAGCAGGCACATAGACTCGTGGGGTAAAATTGCTCGGCACTTGAAAGCCCTCCAAGGTGTAGGTCACCATGCCTTGGGCTTTTAGAAGCTCTTCTTCGCCCTCTTCTAGCTTATCCTTGAGGTAAACGGCAATGACTCCATTTTTGCCCTGATCCCCGAGCATAGGCACCATCCGGGTGACCACTTCTACGCGATCAATATCGAAGGGATTGATGGTACGCAAATTGTCCGCTGCGGTAGACATTCCTCCACCTACTAGAACTATTCCGTCTACCATCACGACGGGCTCCATCGAACCAAAAGCCGAAACAGCTCCTCCACGAAGTCGGATGGTTTGTTGCCCCGTACCTCCGACCAGGGTTACCTGGGCACCTGGAATGTTGCCTACTATGCTATTCACCAGGTCGGTAGCGCTGCCCGTCTTGGTCAACTTTTCTCCTTCAATGGTGAAATCCGGGTTGCCATAGATCGCTTTTTGCTGCACTTTTTCCTCCTTTGCTTCCGGGTTGGCGACTTCAGGATCGGGAACTTTCGCAGGTGTAGCTAGGGTCGTGACTTTGGGAAAATAGGGTGCGACAGGCAAGACTACAGGTGCTTTGAGAGGCTCTTGGAGTTGAACATTGAGCGGCCTGCCTTTTTTGTCAGCAGCCAACAGACCCAATTGCATGGATCCATAAAATTCCATGCTCTCCAACGCAAAGTCCCCGGCAGCATTGGAACTGAGGTCTATCATCCCCTGAAATTCATTGACAAAGGCAGTCACATCGGTGCCTACCCCATTCCCTTTGGCATCGGTCACTTTACCGGTAACGGAAATGCTGGTTTCGATCGGATAGGAAAATCGATCTGTCCCCAACTCCTCAGGAATATTGCTCAGCTGCAGACTGGCTTGAATGTCCTTCTCTCGGCGAATTGGCACCAGTTGCTCTGCATCCCAAACACTCACGGAAAGCGTAGCTGGGGCGGGGCGGCCTTTTGCATCGCTCAGCTGCAACTTTAAATTGACTTCTTCACGAGGGCCGAAATTCGACTTATCCGATAGGAAGCTTACGCCTTGATTGGTCCATTGGCTAATCCCTTCCGCAGCTACAATCCGCTTGTAGGGATTCAACACAGGAAGTGCCTGCATAAAATACTGGTTGGGACCATAGTTTCGCATCCAATTGGTGTAGGCTCTCAGGTAGTAGCGCTCCCCATCCAATGAGTCAGGAAGCTGCAGGTCTCCCACGACGATACCGTCTCGGATAGGGTATTTTTTGGCCAAAAGAATATCCCGCTCCTCAGAGATGAGCTCCACATGCAACACCTTGCTTAATACATCACGCAGATAGGGATTGCCGTAGGCAAAATACCCTTTGAAGAAAAGGGAATCCCCTGCGTAATAGTAGGGCTTGTCGGTATGGAGGTATACCTTTTCTTGCAAGTTTTTGGCTGTCTTGGACAGGTCCTGAAGCAGCAGTGCCTTTTCGGCATTGTAGTCCAAGGGAAGCAAATTTGATATTCGCTTGCGGTCCATGTCTCCGGAGAAAACCAGGTCTTCAGGGTTGAGGATCGAACCATTTTCCCGTACACGAACCTGCCCATTTTTCACCTCCAACCAGGAGATGGGATAGGGAGCATCCCGGTAAGTATTGGCTTGCGCAAAGCCCTTTTGGTAATGAATTT
>JBJOOF010000025.1:0-17842 GCA_046051425.1 Bacteroidota bacterium | reverse complement strand
ATGAAGGGGATTTAGCCGCCTTGCGAGCTTCTCTTGCTGCAAAATACCCAAGCTGCACTGTTCACACCTTTGTAGCAGACCTTTCCAAAAAAGAGGAGGTGATGGAGTTTGCAACTGGAGTCATGGCTATTGGCATTCCCGATGTAATTGTCCACAATACGGGCCTTTTTCTTCCTGGTTCCTTGCATGCGGAGCCCGATGGAAATTTGGAATTTTTGATTCAGACCAACTTGTATTCGGCCTACTACCTGACTCGTGCCTTTGCAGCAGCACTGATGGAACGCAAATTTGGCCATATTTTTAGTATTGGGTCTATTGCTGGTATTACCGCTTATGCCAATGGGGGGAGTTATTCCGTCTCTAAATGGGCGATGCTGGGTATGACCAAGTGCTTTCGTGAAGAATTCAAACCGCATCAAATCAAAGTGACCTCGATTTTACCGGGAGCTACCCTGACCGATGCTTGGGCAGGAGTGGATTTGCCCGCTACACGTTTTGTGAATACAGAGGATGTGGCTGATTCGGTATGGGGAGCCTATAACCTTTCACCTGGTGCTGTAGTTGAAGAACTAATTATTCGTCCCCAATTAGGAGATATATAACCTATGAAATCTCAAATCATGCCCCTTGATGGCGGTTATTGCAACAGTTTGACCCAGTATTCCAGAAGAGTGACCATTCCGGTACGGGTCGGTGATGTGGTCATTGGTGGGGACAATCCCATCGTGGTGCAGTCAATGACTACGGTCGACACCATGGATACGCAAGGCTCTGTGGAGCAGTGCATTCGTATGATCGATTCGGGATGCCAATTGATTCGAATCACCGCTCCATCACTCAAAGAGGCGGAGAACTTGCGTAACATCAAGGAGGAATTGCGAAAGCGGGGATACAACACGCCTTTGGTAGCAGACATTCACTTCACGCCGAATGCCGCTGAATTGGCTGCCAAAATCGTGGAGAAAGTGCGCATCAATCCGGGCAACTATGCCGATAAAAAGAAATTTGAAGTTATCGACTATACCGACGCTTCCTATGCGGAGGAGCTGGAGCGTATCCGCGAGCGGTTTTTACCTTTGGTGAAAATCTGCAAGGAGCATGGTACCGCCATGCGTATTGGAACCAATCACGGTTCCCTTTCCGATCGGATCATGAGCCGCTATGGGGATACTCCCCTCGGCATGGTGGAATCTGCCCTTGAGTTTTTGAGGATTTGTGAGGATGAGCTATTTTATGACATCGTCATCTCCATGAAATCCTCCAACACGCAAGTGATGGTACAGGCCTATCGCCTGCTGGTTCAGAAACTCAATGAGGGAGGGTTCAAACCCTATCCTTTGCACCTGGGTGTAACCGAGGCAGGAGAGGCAGAGGATGGGAGAATCAAATCTGCTGTAGGCATTGGAACACTTTTGGAAGATGGCTTGGGGGACACTGTGCGCGTTTCCCTGACTGAAGACCCAGAGTTTGAAGCACCCGTAGCACGTGCCTTGATTGATCGCTACACGTCGAGAGGTGCACATGCGCCGATCGCTTCCGTAGCATCTTATCCTATTGATCCTTTCGAGTATACCAAGCGACAAGTAAGCGAAGTGTACAATTTTGGAGGTCAAAATGTTCCCCGTGTGATTGCAGATATTTCTGCGCTTTCTCAAGTTACGGATCGAGAAATGAAGGCTGTAGGGCATTTTTACTTGCCGGAATTGGACAAGTGGAAGATGAATGATCTGGGTTGCGACTTTATTTATTCAGGTGCCAATCCCATTCCCTTCATGCTTCCGAATGGAATGAAGGAAATCCAGAACTATTCCATTTGGAAAGCGGTGGGAGATCAATTGAATAAATTCCCGCTATTCCAACTTTCTGAATACAAGGAAGCGAAGGGAGTTCACCAAGAACTTAATTTTCTAGCTGTAAGCACTGCCGATATCGATCAAGCTATTTCTTTGGTAGGAGCTAGAAAAGATACTGTCCTCCTTTTGTCCAGCAGCAATGCCCATGGCATGCCCGACTTAAGAAGGGCATTTGTGGCGTTATTGGAAGCGAACTGTACCGCTCCAGTGGTGGTACAGGTGAGTTATCCGGCCCATACTGCAGATCAAACCATGCTGTATGCCGCTACAGATGTGGGAGGCTTGTTGGTTGATGGGCTAGGGGATGGGATTGTGATTTCCTTAAATCCAGAACCATCTCAAGATAGGAACCAGGTTTTGGAGCAGATTAAACTTCATAATTCGGTTAGCTTTGGTGTGCTTCAAGCCGCTCGTACCCGCATGTCCAAGACAGAATACATTTCTTGTCCTTCATGTGGGCGAACTTTGTTTGACCTGCAGGAGACTACCGCCATGATCCGCAAGCGTACGGATCACCTGAAAGGGGTGAAGATTGGCATCATGGGTTGCATCGTGAATGGACCAGGTGAGATGGCCGACGCAGATTACGGTTATGTAGGTTCGGGCAAAGGGAAAATCACCTTGTACAAGGGTAAAGAGGTAGTTAAGCGCTCCGTAGCCTCCGAAAAAGCGGTAGATGAATTGATCAACATCATCCGTGAAGACGGCAAGTGGCTAGAGCCAGAGGCGATTTAAAAGACAAATAACAGTTTAGGATGTATTTGAATTGGAGTTCAGTAAGGCGATGCACAGTTGAAAACCCACATATAATTTGAATATTTTCCTTTGTCTATTAGTGAGTTAGGTTAAATTCATCTTTGAATTTTAAGATTTGTTTAGAGACGGTTTTATCTGTATTCTTCAGTATCAATTTTAATAAATAAATACAATGTTATTTCCCAAAATATCGCTGATACTAAATATTCTCGTGTTAATCCCTGTATGTTCAGGATTACTACTAAAGGCTAATTGGGCTATGGATTCTTATGGAATAGAGACGCCCGCTCGAGGTATTTTGCTTTCTGTTTATTTAGCAATTCTCATTTTTTCTGCCTTGCTTTTGTTCAGATTTGACCCAAAGTTTGTCATGGCGCTTTTATCTGTTCAGATTCTATATAAATTATTAAGTCCAATTTTGGTCGGAACTTTGACGAATCCCGTAATTATAAGTAACATTTTTATAGCGCTATTTCATTCATATAGCGTTTTTAAAATAGTTATGCATGAAAAAATCAACCTTTAATTTCCTCATACTGACCTAAAGAATATTCGGATTAGGGTTACATCTTTAATGAAAAGGGAATTTTTGATCCATTTTCCTTGTAAACTAAACTTATCTTTACGTCTTCGGGTTAATGGATAAACCGCTTTTGTCATGGAAGAAAAAAATCAAGTAAAGGAGTTTTTTAAGTTGGGTGAGGTAGGGAATTATTTTCTACGCGTATTCCGAAAGCCTGACCCTAATGCACCTAGCAACATCAATCTACGGATGATGCATGGCATCAACAAGATTTCCATTCTTATCTTCTTGTTTGCCCTGATCTATTGGGTGGTCAAAAGATTTATCTAAAAAGCATTTTCTAGTTGAGTCCTACTTCGAAAACAAGAGGACAAACCTAGAATAGAATACCGACCTGAAAGATAAGGCTATGGTACTGTGTGCTTACCTTATTTAAGGAGTTGAATCCCTCAGGTAGGGAAGCTCTGGTCCAGAAGGGGTGGATTTTTGGACGGGTTTCTGATTGGCTATGTGTCCCTTCCAAATAACTGCTGGGTTGCCATTTGTATCCTATACTCGTTGTCAGTGCCCATTTTCCTTTTTTTGCGGGCATGCTAACACCCAAAAACGGGTGGAAGTAAACCCCACCCTCTTGCCATGAGCTGGACCAGTCTGTACGTTCTCGTTTTTCCAGAAAGGTAGTTCCGAAACCCGCATTGAGTCCTCCCATCCACTTTGAGCCGATGTCGTCGCCAATAAAACCTCTCCAACCTAATCCTATGGGTAGGATCTGTACATCGGGGTAGTTGTCAAAACCCAGATGGATTCCTAAGTAGTGATTGGGTTTGATTTCCTTCCCATGGAAGGCAGAAAAGGAAAAATCGAGTCGGTTTTCAATCTCTTCTGACCACAAGATTTTTGATTTTCCTCTCAGTAAACCCAATTCCAATTGTGTGAGTGTAGCTTTCTCTTGGGCAGCTGCGAGTTGCACGCTGCACCAAGAGATAAGAAACATAAAAATCAATTTGCTGTACTTCATCTTAGCTTACTTCAATTGGATTGCTTACTTGGATGCAACTTAGTTTCCTCAGTTTGGCTGGGTTGCTGTAGTCGTATTGACACACCCCATCTGGGCCGATGACGATTAACGATTTAGGTCCAGGGATCAGGTCTACTGACTTCATGGATTGAAGAAACTCCAATTGATTTTTATCGATGTTGAGGACATCGGAAGCGTTAAAACTTTTGAGTCCATGCTTTCCTTCTGCTACGTAAAGAAAGTTTTCCGCCAATCCCAGTCCGTGTGGGTTGAGCATGGGGTATGCTTTTTTGAGTTTGGGTTGGTAAGGATCTTTGATATCCAAGACATGGAGTTCATTTACCCCATTGACACAAAAATTTCCACTGCGCAACGTCACAAATGCATGTTCCTCATTCACTACTACTGGATCACAGGACAGAACATGTTCGTAAACAGCCATGCGTTTAGGGGCAGCTGGATTGGAGGCATCGTAGATGTGCAAGCCTCGGTTGGACCCTATAAATAACTTCTGATCAAAGGGAAAGATGGTTTCGATGCCCCAGCCTAGATCTATGGGCTTGAGGAATCTAGGTTCGGCTGGGCTTTCAACATCAAATACACGTAGGGTGTTTTGATCTACAGCAAACAGGTGCCCATCCATCAACGTAAATCGTGCCATGGATCCGCCGGTGCCATAGCTTTGGGACGCTTTGGTCATGTTTGAGAGAAGGCTCATGCCAGGTCGCACGGTCCACATGCCATCGAATTCCCAGCGTGGAGAATCACTGGTGAGCACGGTGTCTTTGAACGTAATGATTTTCCCTGTGCTGTGCTGGTAGAGGTGAGTAAACACATCTTCCACCCGCTTGACTAGGCGGATATTTTGAATGTTGCTTATATCGAATGCAAGCAAATCCACGTAATTGTCTGCGTAGAGGATGTTGCTATTGATTGCCAAGTCCACATTGCCTTCAATTGGGATAAAACTCAGGTTGATTGGGTTGGCTGGGTTTTTATTATCGTAGATGTGAATCCCCTTGCTAGGCTCATTGATCAATAAAAAATCCTTGTAGATGTAAATTTTTCCAGGATTCTCTATTTCCTGAGCAGGAATTGGAGCAAGAGACTTGCCTCGAACATCCTTCATTTCTAAATAAACAGGCATCATGGTTCGAAACGTATAGGTAGCGTTTACCTCATCGGTACATGAAAAAAGCAAAGTACTTGCCAAGAGGACTAGCGCGATTTTAAGATGGAAAAGTTTCATAGGGTAGTTGATTTAAGGTTAACAAAGTTAATTGTTTTCTAAACGCGCTTACCTGAGGATTCGCTACAGCCATTGAAAACATTTTATTTATTTTTTAGGGGGCCTTCGATTTTTTTTTTAGCTTCCTTATAGAAATAGAAAGAATTGGATTTCTCTTCTTCGGATGATGAGGGGGGAAGTGTCAATTCAACTTCACTTTGATTTAGCGCTCAGTTAGATGCATTCACGAAGAAGATTTATACAAAACACGAGCATTATAGGTTTGGCTATGACTGTACAACCCAATTTATCCCTACTTGCCTCCCAGAAAAAAGTGCTGGGCCATGGCGAGTTCAAGTATACTTTAGATCCCAATTGGGGAAATCTAGATCCTGCCAAAGTACCGGTGGTCAACTGTCACGAGATGGTGATGGATCGAAAGGGGCGAATGATTTTATTGACGGACGAACCCAAGAATAATGTGATCATTTACAGCCAATCGGGGAAGTTGCTCGATACCTGGACCCTGGGACTCCCTGCTGCACATGGCTTGAGCTTAGTGGATGAGGGGGATGCCGAATACCTGTGGATAGTAGATAATGGAGGTAGAGTTCTCAAAACCACCTTGGATGGAAAGGTGGTGACTGAACTTCCTTCTCCTGTAGCAGAAGGGATTTATACCGATAAAATGCGCTGGGTACCTACCGAAACAGCCGTGGCTCCAAATGGGGACTTGTATGTGGCAGATGGCTATGGTTCCCAATACTTTTTGCAGTACGACAGCCAAGGCAAGTTTATCCGAAAATTTGGAGGCCCAGGAAATGGGGACGATCAATTTAGTACCGCACACGGCATTGCCATTGACTCACGCGGAACAGGTGCTCCTAGTCTCTTGTGTACCTCCAGAGGACACAATTCCTTCAAGCGATTCACTTTAGATGGGAAGTACCTAGAAACGATTTTTCTGCCGGGAGCATATGTTTGCAGGCCGGTTATTCATGGGGAGAACCTGTATGCAGGTGTTTGTTGGTCCCGATTGAGGTACATGGAACAAACAGACAACTCTGGCTTTGTTACCATTTTGAATAAGGACAATAAGGTCGTTTCCAATCCTGGGGGGACTGAGCCTCATTACCATAAGGGAGTCTTGCAAGTGATGCTTCAAGAGGAGGCAGTATTTCAGCACTGCCATGATGTGTGTATTGATCAGGACGAGAATATCTACGTTTGCCAGTGGAATGCAGGGAAGTCCTATCCAATCAAGTTAACGCGGGTGTGAGGATTCAGTAAACCTTTTTCAGGATTTATTCGCCGATTTAGGGTATTACTCGTATAGGTAGGGGTATAGTAGTAGAGGTAAGTAATTTTTTAAAAGAATTCGAGAATGTTTCTAACTGAATTTCAAGTAACCACATCCTTTTTGATCTATGCACTTGTGCTGACGATATCAGCTGCATTGATCTTACTAAAGACGCAATGGACGTTTAAAGAAAAGCTTCTGCGACTTTTGGTTTTGTTCCTGCTCCCTGTGTTGGGTGTTCTGATTCTAGCCATTGAGTTTTTGGTTAAAAAGAGTGCTGTCTTGATTCAGAAAAAGGAATTATCCAAAGTCTAAGGAAGAGTAAGCGTCAAGCCAAGGGGGAGCATTCGAAAGATTGCTCCCTTTTTTAATTCTTAATTTTTAAAATTGAGTTAGGATTAAGGTATTTGAATCGATTTGGGCACCAAGGTTCGATTAGTTTAAATCGGCTTTAAGGCAAATAGGAGGAAGGAAATAAGTGCCTGCAGGGAATTAGTCGTCCTTACCAAGCATTTCGGTGGATAATTCCCCAAAAATAGGTGGATAACTTGTTCGTTTACAGGCAATTTCGTGGTAAAAATTGTGGAGAAGTTTTTGAAGAATTAATTGGATTTATTTTTTTTAAAGGCCAACTTTAATTCATCAAGTAAGAGAAAAAAAGACCGAAAGTAAGATTTCGGATCGTAGTTTGAAAGTTTGAGATCGGGCACAAAGGGGGGCCTACCTTAGGGTAAGTCTCTGAGACAGGAAACTGCAGAAATGCCAAAAAACGATGGGCTTGAATTTGAGGATTTCTTCGGAAAGAATCAAAGTTCCAGGCAAGAAGGATCAAGAAAGAAATTTCTGGATTGAGAGGGGCAACCCCAGAATTGCAAAAAATGGATTAATCAGCACAGATTTTCTTTCGGGAAAGTTTGTACAAACATCGGGCACAAAGGAACGGCCACTTAATTGGGGTAGTTTGCAACGGGAAACCGCAGAAGTGCTACTAGATCGGCCTGGGAGTCTACCGTCAAGGTAACTTCGGGAGTTCCGCCATGAAGGAACACTTGCCTACAAGTGTTTGAAAGGGGTAACCACAGAAATGGAATGGAAATCTAACAAAACAGGACAAGTCCGTAAGGGCGGCGTCATTCGACGATTTGGACCTGGGTAACTGGGGAAAGTCATTAACTGTAGCTTGAGGGAGTCAGTGAACCACGGGGATCTGTCGACCAAACGGGAAGCTTTCGCAAGAAATGCTTCCCGTTTCTGTTTTTAGCCCTCTTTAAAGGAGTACAGAATTTGGGTTCAAGGAATTTTTTAGGGCAATGAAAATCGATTATTCCAGTCCCAACACACAACCGCCCAAGGATTCAAGCTATCCTGAAAAGTATGTAGGATTTTAAATCCTATCCGTTGATGGGCTGCCAAAGACCGATAATTGCTTAAGGCAACGGAAGTAATCGCAAAATCATAGTTAGCAGCATACTGCTCCCGATACGCGGTATACAGTTTGTCAAACAATCCTGTTCCACGCTGAGACTTCCCCACACACACTTGACCTATGGACATGGGATTGTAATCGGTTACTTTTTTGCCACCAATTTCGGATTGGTCAAAATTTTCAAAAAGTGGAATCAACAAAGGAACCAGCTCTCGAGAAGCCAAAGTCATCGCCAATACATAACCTACCACCTGATCATTCTCCTTCGCAAGCACATGGGGGGCGATTGCATGCATGGCCTGCAATTGCTCTAGGTTGTGCTGAATCGTTACAAATCCTTGTTCGTTTTTCTCTTCCTGTGAAAGTCTGGTAGATAGATTTTCGAGTTGGAGGGATAAAATCCCCTCTAGGTCTGCAGTGGATTGGGAAAGGCTGAGTTGTACCATGCGGTTAGTTGAATGCTATTTCAAATAAGGGCAATTTATAGTACTAAAAAAAGAAGGGTTCCACTCAACCTTGTAAAGATGGATTAATCTTAGATTTTCCGTAGATTTCTACCTCCTTGGATAAGCAACAGGTATGAAACCAATCTCTTATTTCTACGGCCTTTGGGTAGTTCTTTTTTCCTTATTTGCCTACTGGCAGTTCAATGACCCCGACCCAGAAATTTGGGTGAGCATCTACGCTGTAGCGGTGATTTTCTCTTTATTTGCCATTCGAGGGATTTTCCCAAAAATTCCCTTGACCCTAGTTGTGATTTTATGTTTACTAGGAGCGATCTACTTCTTTCCAGGAGGAGTAGGGGAATGGATTGCTGCCGAATGGGTACAAAAAGACCTAACCATGAAAACTCCTCAGATGGAAGAAAACCGGGAAACCTTCGGTTTGCTCACCATTGCACTCGTCCTAAGTCCAGCACTTTACCGAGCCTGGAAAAAAAACTGATACAAACCCTTCAAAATTTCCACACTTAACACTAAACCCATGCGTATTCTCTTCTTTCTCTTACTCTTTATTTCCAGTACTATTTTGGTAAAAGCACAGCAAACAATCACGAGTTCCTACTTTGAAATGCGTACCTACACGGTAAACGATGGCAAGATGCCGGACCTTATTCAACGTTTTCAAAATCATACCCGAACCCTATTTGCCAAGCATGGGATTGAAAGTGTTTCTTACTTCCTTTCAGCAGATCAACCTGAAAAGCAGCTCACCTTTATTATTGGATATCCTTCAGCTGAAGAGCGGGATATCCGTTGGAATAATTTCGCGAATGATCCCGAATGGAAGGCGGTAGCTGCTGCCTCTGAAGCGAATGGGAAGATAGTCCAAAAAGTAGATCAAGTATTTATGGTATGGGCCAAGGGTCTTAATTCAAGAAAAGTTTCCCGTCCAAGCGGCATTTTTCAGTTGCGCACCTACCATTTATTGCCAGGAAAATTGGACGCCATCCAAACTCGATTCCGAGACCACACGCAGGCCTTATTCGAAAAGCAAGGCCTCTCCAACTATCCCTATTGGATTACGGTAGAAAAAGATGGGGTGCAATCCAAATTGGTTTACTTTCTGGGACATCAAAATAAGGAAGAATTTAATGCTGCATTTGGGCGATTCGTAGCCGATCCGGAATGGATTCGTGTGCGCGATGCTTCTGAGGCTCCAGGAAAGATTGTTGAGAAAATCGATGCGCTGTTTTACACTGCATTGCCTTTTTCTCCGATGAGGTAAACGAATTTCAAATCGGCAGGTGTATTTGTTTCGGTCTAGAAGATGTAATTTAAACACCTCAGGTGCATTTGAGTTGCCAAACTTAAAATTTTCCAGGTGCTGCTGTAGCGATTCCTATTCTAGTTTCGTTGCATTGTCAATAGACTTCGCAAAACCATGACTCGAATTTTCCCAATCCTAATTCTAGTAATCCTCTTTTCCTGTCAGGAACCGGAAGATCCCAAGAATTGTGCTGTGGCGAATCCAGTGGAAGATCTGCCTTGGCTCAAGGAATCCATCAAAACATCTGCGGCCACGAATTTGGCTGAGTATTTTTACCTCGTTCAAGGAACATACAAAGGAGCAACTGTCTTCACTTTTCTAAACTGTTGTCCTTTTTGCAGATTTGTCCCTCAAATTCTGGATTGCGAGGGAAATGTGATCACCAATGCATCGATCAATGATGTAACGAATCAAAAAGTAATCTGGCGGCCTACACAATCTGTTTGCACCTAGTTTCTATTTTCCATTGCTTATAAAAAAAACCACTCCAGTATATCCGGAGTGGTTTTTTTAGTTTAATTAGTTTAGTCTATTGCTTACTTCGCGTTGAAAGTGATGCCCATCATAATGAAGGTACCTAGTTCGGCTCCCTTGGCATCGCTGACGATGTATAAGGTGTGCTTTTTACCATCTCCAGCAGCTGTAAGAACCACATTTCCTTGATGCATCAGGATTGGCATGTTTGGCAACTTCATTCCTGCACTAGGAGCATGTGTGCCGCGACCTACCACTTCACCTGTTGGACTATCCAAACGGATCTCAAAGTCAATTGGGGATTTAATAGGTTCCTGTGAAGCAGTCATGAAGGTAATCGATCCGATTCCTGTGATGTCAATTCCTTGCAACGCGAAGGATCCCTTCGTGTTTGGAATAGTCAACAAGGTCTTTCCATCAAATGCCATCTTGGCATAGCCTGTGAAAGTTCCTGCCTGAGCCAAATCCACTGAGTTTGGACTAAGTACCAAAGAACTTGAACCCGTGAGCGGTTTGATGTTTGCCCCACCCTTATCCGTGTAGGAAGCAGAAATCACCAAGGAGCCAGTAGGAGAGGCAGGCTTGCCCAAAGTAGGGTCAAGGCTTCCTTTTGGACCTAAGCTAGGCTTGCTTTCTTCTCTGAGCGAAAGGATGTAAGTGACCAAGGCATTCACCTCAGAATTTTTCAAGTCTGGATTGGCCGGCATGGCTGTTTCTCCCCAGACTCCACCTCCACCATTCTTGATCTTATTGACCAAATAATCTCGGTTACGCTCTCTGTATTTTTTAGCTACATCTGTGTATGCAGGTCCAATGGATTTTTCATTTTCCTTGTGGCAAGTTTTACAAGTAAGTGATTGAACCAGGGATTTCCCAGTCATCGCTTCACTCATCACCTTGTGGCCTTGGTCCGCTTCCGCTTGATCAATACCTTGGAGGTAATCTGCGGCTACGTACAAGCTAGCCACATCGTTTGCTGCATCAGGATGGTCTTCATCTGAAACAGAAACGGAATAACTTACTTTTTTGCCTGGGAAATAGAAGGATTGATTGCCTTGGACGGCAACGCTTACTACTGGAGCCACATTTCCTGAGTATACGGCCACCAAAGGTCCTTGACCCTTCAATCCAGCTGGATCGGCTGCAGTCATTGTGATTTCAAACTCACCCACTGTGGTGAAGGAATGCGTCAAAGTAGGTTCAGTAGTGGTTTTGGTTACCCCTCCACCTAAGTCCCAAGTATAGGTTAGCGCATCATTTTCAGGATCTGAAGCAGTAGCGGTAAGGGTTACTTGAAGTGGATTTTTTCCGGAGGTCTTGTCTACCTTGACTTCAGAAACCACTGGGGCACGGTTGCCACCGTTGTAATCAATTCGGAATAATCCTGCATCTGGGTTTTTAGAAAACCATCCATTTCCATATTCTAGAATGTAGATTTTTCCGTCAGGACCCATTTCCATATCCATCATGGCGTTGAATTTAGTGCCAGGCATGAAGGCTTCCATCTTGTCGAAATCTCCATTTTCCTGCATGGTCACCACTTTGATCCAGCCTCTGATCCAATCATAGATGAAGAGCTTGCCATTGTAATAGTCAGGCATGCGGGTAGCTTCAGGATACATGTCGGAATAGAACACTGGGCCAGCCATGGCATTTCTTCCTCCAGTACCTAACTGAGGGAAGTCAGGTGAGGCGCCATAAGGATACCAGATGAATGCAGGTTCCGTTGCTGGAAGCTTTTTCAAGCCGGTATTGTTTGGTGAATTGTTGGCTGGGCCAGCTGGATCAAAAGCGGCTCCAGACTCACCAGTTTCGTAATTAAATTCTTTGTAGGCGAAATTATTTCCAATAATGTAAGGCCAACCAAAGTTGCCTGCCTTTCTGGCTTGGTTGACTTCATCGTAGCCTCTAGGGCCCTTGATGTCCAAAGAATCATTGTTTGCATCTGGACCAACTTCACCCCAGTAGAGGAATCCGTTTTTCTGATCCACTGAGATTCTATATGGGTTTCGAAGACCTTGTGCATAGATTTCAGGGCGAGTACCTTCCGTACCTTTAGGGTACAAGTTGCCTTCTGGAATAGTGTAGGTTCCATCCTCAGCAACTTTGATACGAAGGATTTTTCCTCTCAAGTCATTCGAGTTACCCGAACTTCTTCGTGCATCCCACTGCTTATTGCCTTCACGTCCATCGACAGGTGCATACCCATTCAGAGTGTATTTGGAACCTTGCTGATTGAATGGTGTGGAGTTGTCTCCAGTGGAAAGGAATAGGTTTCCGTCCTTGTCAAATGCAATGGATCCACCGGTATGGCAGCAAATATTGCGTTGAGAGTAAAGTTCCAAAATGATTTGCTCGGAAGCCATGTCCCACTTGCCGTCTTTGTACTTGAATCGGGAAAGTCGATTGATTTCCTTATCTCCTGTCGGAGCATAAAAGGCATATACCCAGTTGTTGGTGGCGTAATTCGGATCTTTTTGAATTCCCATCAACCCTTCTTCTGCATTGACTCCCTGAACATCAGTTTTCCAATACACATCCAGCTTGATGATTTCTTTCAATTCGCCAGTAGCTTGGTTGTATTGTAGGATTTCTCCTCTGCGCTGCGCTACAAGAATGTCCAAGTTAGGAAGGATGGTCATTTCTGTAGGCTCGGTAAACTGACCCATGGAAAGGGTGGTTTTTGTAAAGCGGTTTTCTTCAGGCGTACGCTTGGATTTAGCGGCATCGTAGTCCAGTTCCAAATTTTCACCAATGGTGTATTGGAGACCGGCCAAAAGATGCTTCAGAAATTCAGCTTCTTCGTAGGATTCGTTTGTATGACCACCTCCGGTGTAATAAGCTCTACCTCCATCAAAATCATGGTACCAAGCGATTGGGTGTTCACCCATATCCATTCCACCTTGGTAAGAGGCCTCGTCTAAGAGCAATAATTTCTTGGTATTTGGATTGATTTTTTTGTAGCTGTACCATTCGTCGGTACGAGTCCAACTTTCAGGAAGGAAGTCTACTGAAGGGTGCTTTTCACCTGTTTTGGTCACCTTACCTGGTTGCACATTTGGATGTGGGTCTTTGATTCCCGGGTGATCTGCAAAGTATCCACCTACAAGTCGGCCATACCAACCCCATTCGTATTCGGTGTCGGCAGCCGCGTGAATACCCAAATATCCTCCGCCAGACTGGATGTATCGTTCAAAATCAGCCTCTTGTGCCGCATTGAGTACGTCACCCGTAGTGCTCAAAAAGACCACAGTGGCATATTGCGCGAGGTTTTCCTCGTTGATGAGCTCTGCATTTTTGGTGGTATCCACATCAAAGCCATTTTCAGCACCTAACTTTTGGATGGCTGCAATACCTTGTGGGATAGATTCGTGGTAATAACCTGCTGTTTTGCTAAAAACAAGCACTTTTGGTTTGCCTTCCCGCTTCTTGGAACAAGAAGAAAGCAACGCTCCTACAAGGAGAAACAGCACTAAAAGGCTACGTAGGTTTTTTGGGTACTTCATAGGTGTGAATTTATTTTTTCGAAAATAACAAAAAAGAAGGAGTTGTTTACTTAAGTCGCTCATTTCCGAGCAGATAATGGATCAAGCGGTAGATTTTGTCGATGAATGTGGGGATTTTATACTTTTCTAGCACCTGCACCCAGCGAAACTTCGATGAAATCAGGTGTCAACTGAAATGCGTTTTGATATCGCTCTTGTAGTATGGTTTTGAAGTTGGAAATTTCGTTGGTCTTCAGGAGCGTCAAAAGGCATCCCCCAAATCCTCCGCCCATCATTCGAGCACCCAAAACCCCTGCAGTTGATTTTGCCTGCAGCTCAAGAAAATCAAGTTCGGAACAGCTCACTTCAAAATCGTCACGCAAACTTTCATGTGAAGCCTGCAGCAACTTTCCCATCACCAAAAGATTTTCACTTTGAAGGGCTTCAGCCGCCTGCCGTACTCGCGCACATTCGCTGATCACGTGCTTGGCTTTTGGAAAAAATACTTCGGGTAGAAGTTGTTTGATTTTGGTCAAATCGATCTCCGCTAAGTCTCGAAGTGTACGGATCTCGGGAAAGGATTTTTGCAAAATTACCACACTTTCCTCACAGGCAGCGCGACGTTGGTTGTAAGCCGAATTAGCTAAAGAATGCGAAACCTTAGAGTTGACGAGTAATAGGCTGTACTCGCCTAAGTGTACTGGAATTTCCTGATGCGTCACCGATCTGCAGTCCAGCAATAAGGCATGATTCTGAACTCCAAAAGCGGAGGCATAAGGATCCATGATCCCGCAATTCACCCCTGCGTAGAGGTGCTCGGCCTTTTGGGCATATAGCGCTAGATTTTTCTTAGGGATGTGAAATGAAAACACTTCAGAGATTCCCATTCCTATCGCCACCGAAAGTGCGGCGGAAGAAGAAACGCCTGCACCCGTGGGAATGTCGCCTCCAAGGACAAGGTCAAAATTTTCTAGAGGATAGCCTGCCTGTTGCAATAGGGTACACACCCCCATCAGATAGGTGGCCCAGTGTCCTTTTTTGGGAGACATGCTCCCAAGTTCGAAACTAAATTCTTGGTCAAAATCCAGGGAATAAGCCCTGCTGACTTCAAGATTATTCTTGGCAATCGCTACCCAGATCCCTTGGCTGATTGCCGCAGGAAATACAAATCCTTCTTGGTAATCCGTATGCTCCCCGATCAGATTGATGCGGCCAGGAGCAAAGACTACAATTGGTTCGGCTTCAAAATGCTGGCGAAAAGATTGAATAAGTGCTGATTTCATGAGTGAAGCTAGCCTGTCCAGTGAAAAAAATAGCGGCGAATCAGTTTTTAGAGGGTAAATGCTGGGAAGATTTGCGGATCACTAGGGTGGTATCCAATACAATAGACACTGGATCCTCTGAGGCCTGTCCATCCAATTGATCGAGCAAATGGCTTACAGCCAACTTTCCCATTTCGTAGCCTGGCTGGGCAACGGTGGTCAAGGGCGGTTCGACCACTGCTGCGGTGGGGTTATCGGTAAATCCAGCAAGGGCGATGTCTTCGGGTACGCGAATGCCAGATTTTTTCCATTCGGTCAGTACGTCTACTGCCACCGGGTCAATCATGCAAAAAACTGCTTCTGGACGGGGATCCATGTGTAGAATATGTTGGGCTACCTGAAGATTGCCCTCAAGGGTAAGGTCGGATATTAAAATGAGGGATGGATCTTCGGGAACTCCAAATTCTGTAAGTGCGCGAAGGTAGCCTTCCTTCCTTTTTTTGGAAATGTAGAGGTCTTCCGGCCCAGAAACGTAAGCGATGCGTCTAAATCCGTTTTCAAGCAGGTGCTTGACTACTTGATAGGCGCCGCTTGCATCATTGAAGGTGACTTTGGAAACTGGAATATTTTCTTCTACTCGGTCAAATAAGACGAAATTAATTTCTCGCTCATAGAGTTCGTTTAGGTGCTCAAAGGTGTTGGTCTCCCGGCTCAATGAAATCAATAAGCCATCCACCTGGCTGGAAACTAGCGTTTGAATATTTGCTTTTTCTTGGGCGATGCGCTCGTTGCTTTGACAAATCATCACGTTGTATCCACGGGTATTCGCCGTGTCTTGGATTCCGGAGATGCAGGAAGCAAAGAAATGGGAGGTGATTTCGGGAACAATGACCCCTAGAGTTTTGGATCGACTGATCCGAAGGCTTTGGGCAAGGAGATTGGGTCGGTAATTCATCTCCTTGGCTGCCTCAGCAATTTTCCGCTTCGTTTCTGGATGCAACTCGGGGGAATCCTGTAAGGCTCTGGATACCGTAGAAACAGATACACCCAATTTCTTGGCTATTTCCTTCATCGTTACCTGCCGCCCCTTTTTCATTCGGATGTTTTTTTAAATTTTTATCAATTGCAATCCTCTGCAATTACGAATAAAGCAAATATTTTTACAAATACTGCTATTCTTGATAAATAGTAGCCAAAACTGTTTCACCAACCACTTTCAAGGTGCGAGGATCAATCCCGTCCAATCCATCTCGATGCGTATGGTGGTAGGCGCCAAAGCCTAAGTCTGGAGAGAAATCAATGATATCAATCATTGGAATACCGGCCCATTCATTCACAAAAACATGGTCATCCAAGATTTCTGGAGCATCTTGCTGGATAAAATAGGAGCCATGGTCTAGGAGGGCTGCATTGCCCCAAACCTTGGAAAGGATGCCGCTGGCAAACCTTCGTGAATAGCCTTCTCGATAGAAACGGGCATTTTTTGCACCCACCAAGTCCACCAAAATTCCATAGTAGGCGGAGTAGTTGGGAAGGTGCTTGTTTTTGGACCAGTATTGGGAGCCGTGGCACCACCAGATTTTGGTATTGTCTCTGCTGATAGCGTATTCGGGTTCCCCGTCGTCCTCTCCATCAAAGAAAATTAAATCAATCCCAACTTCTGCGGAAAGGGGCTGGCTGGAAATGCTTCGCGCTATCTCCAAGAGTACAGCTACGCCTGAGGCACCGTCATTCGCGCCATCGATGGGTTCGGAGGTGCGTTCAGTATCCTTGTCCGCAATGCGTCTGGTGTCCCAATGCGCTGCCAATAGGATCCGCTTGGTTGCTTGTGGATTGTAGGAGGCGATTAGGTTGGTGAGATTCCAAGTAAGTCCATCGTAGGTTTTGGCTTGAAAATTTTGCTGCTGCACGGTCCATCCGTAACCTTCCAAGGTTTCTTGGATCCATGCTTTGGTAGCCGCATGTCCTGGAGTACCGGGTACCCGAGGGCCGAAATCTACTTGCTGTTTAACAAAAGCATAAGCTGAATCTGCTTGAAAATCAGGATAGGACTTTAGTTCAACCGTTTCAGTTTTGGTTTCTGTGCTTTTCTCTCCTGAACAAGCAGCCAGGAGTAGAAGCAGTGCGAATACGCCCCAGCGTAGGTTATTCTTCATATGCCCAGTCGATTCGATCCTTCATGTCCTTCACAAGAATCCCCATGGCTTTTAATCCAGAACGGATTTCATCCACCTTGGCATAATTGCGTGCGGTCTTGGCTTCGGTATACTGGTTGAGCAGGAGATTCAATAATCCTTCCTGCACTTCACCTTTTTCTTCGACCAAACCCAGAATATCCACTACAAAGGTGTGGTAGGTTTCAAGCATGTTATTGAAAACTTGCTCTCCTAGCGCAGCAGGTGCCAATTGTCCAGTGTATACCGAGTTGATTTTTTTGAGCAGGTTGAAGAGGTGCCCAATGGCCATGGCTGTATTGAAGTCATCGTCCATGGAGCGGTAAGCCGAAACGATGCTTGTTTCCACTTGTTGGATTTGCTCGGTGTCCAAGGCTATATCATCCTGTGGGATGTATTGCAATTGCTTGGCGATGCGAAGTCCGTTGATGATTTTTTTGTATCCTTTTTGTGCCGCCTTCAAGGCTTCGTTGGAGAAGTCTAGGGTGGAGCGGTATTGGGCAGTAAGGATGAAGTATCGGATTGTCATCGGGCTGTAGGCTTGGTCCAGCAAAGCATGGCTACCCGTAAACA
>JBJOOF010000024.1:0-7473 GCA_046051425.1 Bacteroidota bacterium | reverse complement strand
CCTTTCCTTTACCCACTAGTACCAGAGAAGTAATTCTTCTCCAAGACATGCGTCAACCCCAATTGGAAGGAATTGAGGCTGTGGGGTTTAAGGTAGTAAAACCTTAACTCAAGAGTCCCATTTGGGCGAATTAGAAGGTCATTCCCAATCCAATGAACTCTTTTCTAGCAGTACCCGAGCCATAAAGTATAGGGTTTGATTGTCAAGGAATTACTTGGATTTTAATTGAAGTAGGATTTGTTTATCTACTAGCCCTTGTGAAAATCTTTTCATTTGGTATATATTTGCATCACTTTGGTGGCAGAAAGTAATTTCTGTTGAGACCAAGTCGGATTAGAGAGTTGGGTGAGTGGCTGAAACCAACAGTTTGCTAAACTGTCGTACGGGTTATACTGTACCGGGGGTTCGAATCCCCCACTCTCTGCACAAACAAAAGCCCCTAAATCATTGCATTTAGGGGCTTTTGTTTGTTACTACCTTTCCACGGCGTTTCCTGAATAGCGTTCATCCAATAAAATTGATGCACAGCAGTAAATGGAGTGACACGGCTACCCCATCTTTCGAGATAGCAAAAGCATTCCAAAAAGGAAATAGGAACTTTTCGACTTAACAATAACCGGTTACAGGGTATAACTTAACCTCAACAAGAAGAAGCGTGGTCTTTGTGGAATGAAGGGCTGACTTAAATCTCCGTAAGGTGCACCGGCTACAGCTCCTGGCATATTAAAGGTTCCAGATGCTTCTCTTGGTCCAGGGTGGTAGTATTCGGGGTTACCGCCGTCCAGGAGATTCTTATTCAAAATATTTTCCACGCTTAAATCCAAGCGAAGCATCGGAAGTGATTGTACTTTGAATCCTATGTTTCCATGAAGGATGAGGTACTCAGGGATAGGGCTACCTTTACCATCTATGCCTATGTTTTTGTATGAGGTGGTATTGGTCCCTATCGGGCGCTCGCTGACATAATTAGCGCGCAAATTCAATACATTACTCAAAATACCCAGGTGGGTTTGCTTGGTTACAGATAGATTGACTCGATGACTTGCAATATCTCCAAGTCGGACAGGCACTTTGATTCCAGAATCATCTGCAGCTGCAGTCTGTTTCGGGTTGAAGTAGGTATGGTTGACCTGAATATTCCAATCTCGGGATTTAGGTTTGTAATAAAAGCCTGACATCAACCCTGTGGTGCGGTATTTTCCAACATTGATATTTTGTCTTATCCCATTTCTCGTGGAAGAGGCTACCGCATTCTCAATAAGGTAACCGAAGGCATTGACTTCCCATCCCAAACCTCCATTTCCTAAATGGCCCAAGTACTCGAGATTAAGAAAGTCAATGGATTCAGGCTGTAGTTTTGGATTAGGGGTTCTACCCCCTCCAGTGGAGTATCGGGTCAGCTGATTCACATTATGATGGCCTTTTGAATAGTTGAGTTTAATGGTGGTGTTCTGCCAGTTGTAAATAGCAGACAAACGGGGACTATTCGCAAATCCGAAACCACCAGATCTTCGGATTTGGTTGTAATCCACACGGTAGCCACCAGTCAAGAAAATCTTCTCTCCAAGGGTGTAGCTCGCTTGAATAAACGCACCAACGTCAATCATGGAAAATAGGTTACTTCCCTGTTCTTGGTTCCGAACGATTCCTAGTTCTCTAGCAAACGATATAGAGTCTTGCTTGGCTCTGAATGCTTTTGTATCGGGATAGGAGGTGTCGTAATCCATGTAAATCAAATAATCCCCTTGCGTCAAGGTACTTCTAAAGTCAATACCTGAAGAAAATTTTAGCCGCTCCCCCTCATAGAATAGTCGGGTTTCATTTCTAAACTGCTGTGCCTCGTAGTGGTAATATTGATTGCTCCACCCATGTTTAAAATTGAAAAACCTTAAGTAATCGATGTTTTCTGCCCCAAATGAATTTTTCTTTGTAACTAGAGTTTTACTTGCATGTATTTGATCGGGATTTAGCAAATGCGCAAAGTGCAGGTTTGTTCTAGGGTCTCCAAAAGCGACAAAATTGACCCGATTGGATTCTTTACCCAATCGATGTAGGGAAAAATTGGAAAGGTTGGAGATACTTATTTTTTCAGTTAATTGGCGGTCATACTGCGCATACACCGTAGTATTTTCCGGTGACCAAATGGACCCATTTCGAGAGCCTGCTGCATCAATGTCTTGATACAAACCAAATCCTTCACTACGCTTCCAATGCCGAACCCCGAACAAAAAGTTGTTTACCTGCAATTTGGCACTAAAGAAATAATCGTCTGTATGATTGGAATATCCGATCGGCGCACCATTTACATTACTCGTGTAGGCAATGCTGTCTAGTCTCCTCGCTTGATTTATTCCTGCTGTAGTCAGGTTCATATTGGTAATCAGCCCTATACTATTTTTAGTCAGGGTATAATACGGGTGGGTCAGAGGAAGTTTAAACCTTGTGAGGTACTCCTCAAAAGTATAAGAACCTGCTCTCCCTGACATATTCATTCTGGTATAAATCAGGCTATTGATGTCATCTGGAGCATAATCGAAAAATTCAGCAGAAGACATGTCATGCTCGTCTGAACGGTAAATTCTACCTGTAACTTGAAAGGATGCAGCACGGCCACGCATCCCCATGACTAAGTCGGAGGAGATGGTGTTCAGGTTTCCCGCCTGTGTATTGCCGTAAGCATAGAAGCTCTTTGGTTTTCCACTTTTAGGGGTTCCCTTCAACAAATGATCTTCAGGGATCTCTCGTGGAGAATAGGTGATCACATTGATCGTCCCAACAAATGCACGAGGACCATACAGAGTAGAAGAAGGTCCATACACTATTTCTACTGCCTTGATATTTGCTAAAGGATATTGCCTAGAAATATAGGCCCAATTGGAAAACAAATCATTTTCTTCAACTCCATCCACCATAAATAGGGTTCGTTCCGTATTTTCTTGTCGGAAACCCATCTGATAAATATTGGAACCGGCACCCGAAAAGGTTTTACTGATATCAAATCCTGGAAGATCACTAAGCACATCCACCAAATCTTTGTATCCCCTATCCATGATCTCTTCCTGGGTGACTAGTTTTACTGTAGCAGGTGCAGTGTTGAGATCTTCTGCTTTTTTGGAAACCGAACTGACTGTAACCCCAACATTCTCTCGTTTCACTTCAGAAAGAATATCATCAAAAACGATATTGCTGTTACTAGAAATAAAGTTGCTTTTAGAGCCAACGATTTGTTCAATATACAATTTGGCATCGTCCGACCTTTTCTCTCCAATGGCGGTTAAGGCAAGTAATTCTCTTGCCTGATTGAGTTCGGTAACACTACCAAAACTTTGATTTTGTACGCAGAGTTCGAGGTTTCGTTTGACGCTAGCAAAGTCACCGATAGCATAACTTGCTGTGCTTACTACTAAAGTATTGCCATTGCATGTTCCGTTTTGAGCAAAAGCAGGAGCGCTGCATAACATCAAAAAGAAAATAAAGAAGACACTGAGGGTATTTTTCATGGGATATAGGTTCCTTGTAGGGTACTGTTATTATTTTTTAAAGAAATATATTAATTTATAATATCCATTACTTTATAGTTCAAACATTTTTATGGAATGTATATTTTTTTACCAACCAGGAATACAGTAATCCAGCTTCAGTATCCTTGAAACTAAATTCTCGATGAGACACTGGTAGACAAAAGGATGCTTTTGTCAAAAACAAAAAAACCTAATTCGTGCTGAATTAGGTTTTTTTTTTATAATTCCTTTTTTAAAGAAGAAAAGGACAAACTAGTTACTGGTTTAAGGCTTTACTTTTTAGATTGAAGAAACGTCCTCGCCTGCTCCAGATCCTCTTGGGTATCGATGGCAATAGCCTGATGATTCGTTTCTACCATTTGAATGGATACTCCCTTCTCCACCAAGCGAAGCTGTTCCAAAAGTTCAACCTGCTCTAAACATCCCTTGGGCCACAAGGTAAAAGAGAGTAGCATCTCCCGTCGGTAGGCATATACTCCGATATGCTTCCAATAGGAAATTGTTTTCCCCTCCCGGTTATAGGGAATGGGTGATCTGGAGAAATAAATGGCCCGGCGATTTTCATCAACGACCACCTTTACAAAATTTGGATTTTGCACCTGTTCGGCAGCTAGCGTACACATCAAGCTGGCAACCTCTACCTCTGGATTTGCAAATGCTGCTACCAAATCCTGAAGGGTCTTGGCATCTTGAAAGGGCTCGTCTCCTTGCACATTTACCACCAAGTCGGCATCCACTACCTCCAAGGCCTCTGCGATTCGATCTGAACCGCTTTCGTGTGCTTTTTTACTCATCACTACCTTCCCACCAAGGGCTTGAATTTGCGACTCAATCAGCGAATGATCCGTCACTACCCAAACTTCATCAAACACCCCTGTTGCAACCGTGCTTTGGTAGGTGCGCTGAATTACAGAAAGTCCGCCTAGATCCTGCACCAGTTTGGCAGGTAGACGAGTCGAAGCATAGCGGGCAGGGATTAGTGCAGCAATTTTCAAAGGGATAGCAACTAGTAAATTTAAATTTATCGAATAAACTGAATACGCATGCGCCAATCCATTATTCTACTTTCTAAAAAAAATCCGCTTAGTAAAAGCGGACTTCACATTTAGGAAAGGATTCTTTGAAGGAATCTACCCCACGTGGAGTCAAACGGGTATTGAAGCAAGACAGCTTCTTCAAGGCAGTCATGCCTTCCAAAGCCTTCAAAGAACGTAAATCCGTACTTGCTACGTCCAATTCCTCCAAATTGACTAGTGGTTCAAGTCCTTTCAAAGATTTAATGTTGGTTCCCGAAAGGTTCAGTTTCTTAAGTTTGGTCAACTTACTCAAGGCAATCAACTCTTCGATTCCAGTATTGGAGAGGTCCAAGTCCTCCAATTCTGTAAGCCCAGAAATAGGCAGGTAATCTATTGCTGGGATTTGAGAAAGCTTTAAGGAAGTAAGTTTTGTCATTTGACTTAATGGGCTCAAAGTCATTGTGGGCGCGTCAAAGAGAACCAATTTTCTCAAATTCGAAAAAATGGTCAGTGGTTCCAAACTGGTAAATGAAACTCTTTCCAAAACAAGGGATGAAACCGAAGTGAGTTGATGAAGTTCCTCTGTAGTTGGAGTTTCCGAAAGTTTGAACTTTTCATTTAGAAACTCTTTCCAATCCGAATCTAGATCTTGCCACCATATACCAAGAGTTTCCGAACGATAAATTATCGATACATCTGGTCTCTTTTGTAAAAAATCAGGGATTTCAACTTCATTTATTTGAGATGCATTTACATTCAAATAGGTAAGCTTTGTGAGTTCACTAAGATCCTTGATGGAGCTTACAGGACTACCTTCCATATCAATCCCTTCGAGCAGGACATTTCCCTTTAGACTTCCGATATCCTGAATCCCTGTCTTCTTTGCGGTTAGTTTTTTGAGAGTTTTGACTTCTTGCAATGGCAGAAGGTTATCTACTAGAGGGTTATTTGAAAAATTTAAAGTTGCTAAAGAAATAAATCGAACAATAGGGTCAAGGTTTTCAATTCCAGCACTATCAAGATTTAGATTTGCAAGGCTTAAGGTTTCGGTTAATCTTTCAATTTCTGGTTTATCTCCTTCGAGTGAGGGATTATTCTTTTTTAAGGCATTTTTCCATGAGGAACTCAGGTTTCCCCACCAAAATTCAAGGTCCTCTACATGGTGAATTAAAAGTATGTTTGGATGATTTTGAACAAACAAAATGGCTCCTTCTGGACTCAAATTGGTTTTATCTGCTCTGATTTTTTTGAGCTTGGCAAGAGACGCTACTGGAGCTAAATCAGAAATTTGAGTCGAAGTAGCATCCAAGAAAGTTAACTCGGACAAGGAGGCAAGTGGGGAGAGATCGGTGCAATTGGTTTGAGCAAGATCCAAGTCGCGTAATGCAGTGAGTTGGGATAGGAATGAAAAATTCAAAATGAAATTCTTATTCAAAGACAAAACCTCCAAACCAGTCAAGTCTTTGATGTTTTCCATATTATTAAATCCACTTTCTCCAAGGTACAATTCCTTTAAACTTTTGAATTGATTGAGGGCTACAAAACTTTGAATTGGAGTTTTTTCGGCCCTTAAAACACGAAGGCTGACCAAATTCACCAATTCACTAATGTCCTCAATTTGGGTATTGGACAAATTCAAATCCTGAAGCCTGTCTGCGTATTTAATGAATTTAATGGCTGTGGTGGGTGTATTGGATAGGTTTAAACCTTCTAAAAAAGTAACATTAGAGATAGGAGCCAGATCCTGAATTGTGGTATTACTGATATCCAAAAACTTGAGATCTCTTAATTCAGAAAGCGGCTTAAGATTATTGATTTTTAAGTTTCCAGATAAATTAAGGGAATCTACAGCCACAAATTGATTGAGTTGATTCATATCCACTGTATCTGTGGCAGAAACTTGGAATCGAGTTTTGAAATAGGATTTCCACCCTGAATCCAACGAATTCCACCAAGCCTTCAGTTCTTCATCTCGGCTTACTTTGGTGGTATAGATGCTTGCAATTTTTATATCCTGAGATTTTTCATTCAAATTTATCTCCACAAATCTCAATTTAGTATTGGAGATTTTCTCTCCCTTCAGGCCTACGGCATTAATTGTACGATCCATAGAAACGAGAAAAAACACATCCCCATTTTCTTTCTGTCCAGGCTTGATTTCTCGTATTTTAAACTTGAATTCGATGTTTTTATAAAAAAATTCAATGTCCTTAAAATAGGCAGTGACATCCTTATTGGTAACTACTTTTCGATCGAGCAGCAGATCATCTTCAACCTGAACTTTCCCATCTCTAAAAATCTTCAAATAGCTTTCGCGGATGATGACATCTTTATCTCTGGCTGAGGTTTCGGAACTTCCAACGGTATTGAGCAAAAACTCTAAAAATCGAACCTGGTCCTCTACCTTAGTTTGAAGATCAAGCAATTGATCAGCAGAATATCCTTTTATGGTCTGTCCCTTGGAAACAATTGAAAGACAACTAAACAAACAAAGTAATAAAAACCGATTAATTCTGGTCATAAATATACCTCAGTAAAGTTTCCTTGTCTCCAGGTCCTAAACGCATTAAATTAGAAATTAACCAACCTGTATTAAATCCAGGTCGATTAAACTGGTTCACTTCGAAATACCAACCTCCAATTTGGAAGAAGTGAAACTTTAGGCTATTTACTGTTTCAAATCGAAGGTTATTCTGCTTCATCTCGAAAAGAAAGATAGCCAAATAATCAGGTGAATAACTTGAAGGCGTAAATGACTCAGGATTTTCAGAGTCTTGAAATGCTCGCCTCATATTCATAAACCCTAATTCATGGCTCAAAGGATGAAGAAAGTCTTTGTCAGGACCCACTGGCTTATTGAACAAATCTTTAAATGGCTCAAAAATCACCTGATCAATGACCCATTCGTAGCCCAATCCTTCAGGCTGAATTTTCAT
>JBJOOF010000023.1:0-4042 GCA_046051425.1 Bacteroidota bacterium | reverse complement strand
CACAAAGAATTTACCCGACTCAGCGCGGTATTTTTTTTGATGTAAGGATTTTATAAACTTAACCGTATTTTTGCTTAGCATTCCTCCTCCAATTCGAACTTGAAATCTTTCAAATATATACTTTTTCTCAGTCTACTCTGGTTTTGCCTTGGCTGCTCTTTGACCAGAAATTTGGAAGAAGGTAGCTATGTGGTCTATGACAATGAGTTGGTCGGAGTAAAACAAGCAGATGCCGATGCGCTTACCCAGCTTTTGGAGCAGGAACCCAATACTCGATTTTTAGGAACCTCATTGGGAGTAATGCTCTATCGGTTTGGGAATCAATTCTACGACAGCAGCAAAGTAGCCGATAAACGAAAGGAAACAAACGATAGACTTATTTCGCTCCAATCTACCAGAGATTCCGCAGGCAATGAGTTGATTTACAAGCGAAAAGAAGAAAAATTAAAACTTCGCCTCGAAGGTCTAGACAAAAAATTAGAGTACGGAAATACGCTGATGCGAACAGGAAATCCAGTCGTATTATTGGATAGCACCTTGGTTGAAAAATCCAGAAAAAACATGAAGGGCTACTTGATTAATCATGGATTTTTTGATGCAGACGTAAATTTCAGCATCGCTACAAAAAATAAGAAAGCCTTTATCGCCTATCAAATTGATGAAAAAGAGCCCTATATCTTGGATTCTGTATTTACCCGTACGGATAATCCTGCCATTCAGGGTCTGATTTCGGATTTTTCATCCAACTCCTTTCTAAAGCAGGGACAGATTTACAACCAGGACGACGTTGGGGCTGAGCGAAATCGACTAGAAGAACTCTTGAAAAACAAGGGGTATTACATGTTTTCGAAGTCTTACGTGAATTACATTGCCTACCAAGATACTGCGGCGAAATCAATTCGGCTGGAACAGGTAATTCAAAAACCTACATTTACTGAGAGTCACCAAGTCTACACCCTAGACACCATCCGATTCCGGATCAATCCTCCTACCGATGAATATGCTGATCGGCAAATTCAAACCCAATACCAAGGGATTGATTTTTCATTTTACAGAGATCGCTATTCCCCAAAAATCTTGGCTTCCCGAATTCAATTGCAAAAAGGAAAGCCCTACAACAGAACCGATGCACTGGAAACACAGCGCTTGATCAATAGCCTCGACCTTTTTCGGTTTGTAAACATCACCTTTGATACGTTAGGAACCTCTTTGACTGCACAGATTTTTACGCAGCCCAACCAGAAATACCAGCTGACCAATCAGTTGGGGATGACCATTACCGAACAACTTCCCGGACCCTTCTTCAGTACGGCTTTGCGAAATCGTAATTTCTTCAGGGCCGGAGAACTCCTTGAACTCAATTTTCGAGCAGGATTGGAAGGGGTAGCATCTGCTACAGGACAAGGTGTGTACCAAAGTAGTGAGATCAATACCTCACTTTCAGTAATTTTCCCCAGGTTCCTGATTCCATTTGCACCCAAGACGCTTCAGCAATTTGGAAAATACAATCCCAATACGCGGGTTCAATTTGGGTATTTGAGTACCAACCGTCCTGAGTACAAGCGAAATGCTATCAATGGACAACTAGGCTATACCTGGGCCACGCGCAACAATCGACAGTCCTTTACCATCAATGCAGCGGACATCAGTTACATCCGTACGCCATACATTCAAGATGAATTCCTGAGTATCCTAGAAAATTTGCAAACAGATGGAAATAACTTGATCTGGTCTTTCCTTCCTTCCTTGATCAGCAGTTTTTCAGGACAAACTTTGATCAATTTCAATCGGTACGGGGATTTCTCCATGCGAAAAGCCTCACTATTGCGAATATTTGGAGAAAGTGGGGGTACTACACTCAATTTCACCAACGTCCGAAGAAACGATTCTCCGGAGATCAGCTATGCCAATTTCCAATGGCTCAAAGGTCAAATTGATTTTAGACGGTATTACCCCATCAACAAAAAACAAACCATCGCCTACCGACTCAACTTTGGGATGGCACGTCCCTATGGAGTCAGCGTGGGTATCTTGCCTTACGAGAAATACTTCTTTGCCGGTGGCGGTACCAGTATCAGGGCTTGGCAAGCACGAAGACTTGGTCCTGGGAGTTCGACTCCATTGACAGGCTCAGGTGGAATTTACGATTATACGAATGAGCAGCCTGCGGAAATGATTCTAGAAAGCATGTTGGAATACCGAAGAAAGTTGTTCAGCTACTTCGATATGGCTGTTTTCCTAGATGCAGGTAACTCTTGGATGATTGGCAGAGACGAGGCTCGACCCGGAGCAGATTTTCGATACGATCGCTTTTACAAGGAGATTGCAATTGGTACTGGCGTAGGTCTTCGAATGGACTTCGACTTTTTGGTGATCCGACTTGACCTGGCTACCAAGGCTCTCGATCCAGCACGTCTAGAAGGCGAACGATGGGTGCTGGACAATCTTAGATTTACTAGACCTTTTGGAGAAAAAGGCCAAACCGTTTTTAATTTTGGAATTGGATATCCATTCTAAATCCAAGCAGCTTATGCCTAGAAAATCAAAAGAAGAAATTGCCTTGATCTACAAGCAAATGCAGGAATACATTTGCAAAGCGCTTGAAGCTGGGGATGGAAAAGGGGTATTTAAAGAAGATCCTTGGACTCGAGCCGAAGGTGGCGGTGGGGAAACCCGTATTTTTCAAAATGGAGCCATCATCGAAAAGGGGGGAGTGGCTTTTTCGGCGGTGCATGGGCCTACACCCCAAAAGATTGCCGATAAACTTAAATTAGAATCTGGAAACTTCTTTGCCACAGGCGTATCCATTGTGTTGCACCCCTTCAGTCCAAGGATGCCCATCATTCACATGAATATCCGTTACTTCGAAATGGAAGACGGGAAGCATTGGTTTGGTGGGGGAATTGATCTCACACCCCATTACATCGTCCCAGAAGATGCTGCCTACTTTCATAGACACTTAAAGGAAACCTGCGATGCCTTTGATTCCAGCTACTATCCCAAGTTCAAGAATTGGGCAGATGACTATTTTTTCATCAAACATCGTCAAGAAACTCGAGGCATTGGTGGAATATTCTACGATCGTTTGAGTGCTACTTCCGATACCCATTTTCAAGAAATTCTGGACTTCAGCCTCGCCTTGGGCAAGTTATTTCCCGAGATGTATACCTACTTCATGAAAAAGAATTCACTTCTACCCTATGGTCCTGAGCAAAAAGCTTGGCAGGGGCTTCGCCGAGGGCGTTACGTGGAATTCAACTTGGTATGGGATGCGGGTACCAAGTTTGGTTTGGACACCAATGGGCGCACAGAAAGCATCTTGATGAGCATGCCTCCTCTTGCAGAATGGGCCTACCAACATGAACCCCATCCAGACA
Organism: Bacteroidota bacterium; assembly: GCA_046051425.1. GTDB lineage: Bacteria > Bacteroidota > Bacteroidia > Cytophagales > Cyclobacteriaceae > Algoriphagus. Next base: position 665 of record JBJOOF010000023.1, on the reverse strand, counting down.
GTGCTGAAGCATTTACGCAGGCGCACTTGAAGAAAGAAATCGATTGGCTTTCCTATACCGCATGATAGAGATTATCGCAAAATGGGATGAGGCTGCCTTTCTTTGGCTAAATTCCTTTCATTCGGAGGCCTTAGATCCGATTGTTCTGCAACTTACCCAGACAATCACCTGGATTCCTTTGTACCTCTTGGTTCTCTACAAGATCTACCGGACTGATCCGAAAAATACGGCATGGATTCTTGGCGGTGTCATGCTCACCATCCTATTGGCTGATCAGGTGAGTTCAGGCTTGATGAAACCCTACTTTGAACGACTGCGCCCCTGCCACGACCCACGCTGGGAAGGCATGCTCCACTTGTATGGGCGATGCGGTGGATTGTATGGCTTCGTATCTTCCCATGCAGCCAATACTTTTGGTTTAGCTACCTTCCTAACCCTTAAATTAGGTAAAAAGCAAAAGGTCATCGCTTGGTTGTTTCTCTATGCCCTAGTAGTGAGCTATACCCGAATTTACCTCGGAGTCCACTATCCTTTAGATCTATTTTTTGGTGCTGTAGTAGGCGTGCTTGCAGCGTGCTTTTCCTGGTTTTGCGTGGTCGTGATCAAGCGGGAAATCGTGAAAAAGGTACTCGAATAAGTAGTAGAATCTTAGAGAAAATTAGCTG
>JBJOOF010000022.1:0-8973 GCA_046051425.1 Bacteroidota bacterium | reverse complement strand
GGAATATCTACATTTTTACAAATGACCCAGTTAATCCAGTTCAGTTGTTGGTTTTAAAATGTAAGGTTAAATAGCAAATTACCCCTATAAATTTGAAAAAAATACTTCTAAATTTCGTTTAGTATTTTTCAAAAAAAAAGAATTTAACCAATTGATTGTTAATAAATTAACTAGATGATGTTAAACTATCAAATAATAAAAAAATCCCTCATTTTTTACCTGACTTTGAATATGTTGGGAGGCATGTTTACCATGGTGCTAGCTCAAGCAATTCCTTATGCAGGAGAACGTATTGTGGTGGTTACGGATGGGAATGAACATGGTAAAGACGATTGGGCAGCTACTCCATTGACCTTGGCATTGATTGCCTCAAAAGAAATCCAAGATCAGGTGATGGTGTATGCCTTCAGCAGCCACACTTGGGGGTCTAACAAAACCCATGCAGGGGCAGATGCACAGATGAGAGAAAGTGCTTTTTTGGGCTCTAGTCTGTTTGGATTCAAAAAAACCAAGTTTATTGAAGCCGTCACAGCCCCAAATTTTGCAATTATTGAAATCACGGAACTCATCAACAAGAGTTCAGCAAAAAATCCATTGACTATCCTCGCTTCTGGTCCTTTGGAGATTATTGGAACGTCATTGAGTGAAGCTGATTCAGCCAACCTTAAATTCGTTCGTGTTATTTCGTACTCGACCTGGGATCAGGAGCATGCGAATAGCCCAACAGAAGGGGAGACGCATACAGGTTGGACCTGGGAAAAGCTTCGAGAAAGTTTTCAAGACAAGCAATTGCAATTGGTTTCTTTGGTCAATGAGGAGAAGGGAATTGAAAGCCTCAAGGCTCCCTTAACTTCATACGCTTGGTTGAATGATACTACGAAAAAAGAGCCTAAGCCATTTGAAAAAGGATCTTGGGCCTGGTTGTACAGCAGGCTGGAGGCCTCTAAAAATGGAAATGAAGTCAATCCCGATGATGCAAGACTTTTTTATTACCTGCTCACCGGGAATCCAAACCCATTCGTGAAGGATATCCAAGAAATGTTAGCTAATCCAAGTAAGTGGAATTAAAAAAGAGCCCTCCCGAAACTGATGTGCCCCCAAAAAGTTAGACACTTATTGGGGGCATTTCTATGAGCAGAAAAATCAAGGATGATTCAATTTATTTGAAAGCAGGAAGTCCCGTGATTTCGTTTCCTAGGATCAACAAGTGGATATCGTGCGTGCCTTCATAAGTTAATACAGATTCCAGATTCATCATGTGTCGCATGATCGGGAATTCTCCCGTGATGCCCATGCCTCCATGAATTTGTCGAGCCTCGCGGGCGATATTCAGAGCCATTTCTACATTGTTACGCTTGGCCATGGAGATGTGAACGGTCTTGGCAGTGCCTTCGTTCATCATCTTTCCTACCTTCCAAGCCAACAATTGGGCCTTGGTGATTTCAGTCAGCATTTCTGCTAGTTTTTTCTGAGTCAATTGAAATCCTGCAATTGGCTTACCAAACTGAATGCGCTCTGCAGCGTATTTCCGTGCGGATTCGTAGCAGTCCATGGCGGCACCAATCGCGCCCCAAGCAATGCCAAAACGAGCAGAGTCCAGGCACATCATCGGAGCACCTAATCCTGATTTATTAGGTAATAGATTTTCTTTAGGAACCTTTACATTGTCAAATACCAATTCACCAGTGCAGGATGCACGGAGCGACCATTTGTTGTGCGTTTCTGGAGTGGTAAATCCTTCCATGCCTCGCTCAACGATCAGGCCATGGATTCTTCCTTCTTCGTTTTTGGCCCATACCACAGCAATGTCAGCTTTTGGGGAGTTGGAGATCCACATCTTAGCACCATTGAGGAGGTAATGGTCTCCCATGTCTTTGTAGTTTGTGGTCATACCACTCGGGTTGGAACCGTGGTCAGGCTCTGTCAATCCAAAGCAGCCCAATAATTCTCCTGCCGCTAACTTCGGTAAGTACTTTTTACGCTGTTCCTCGGATCCAAACTTGTAGATGGGATACATGACCAAAGATCCTTGCACCGAAGCGGTGGAGCGCATACCAGAGTCTCCTCGTTCGATTTCTTGCATGATTAGTCCGTAAGAAATGTAATCTAGACCACCGCAACCATATTCTTCGGGAAGTTGAGGGCCGAATGCACCTACTTCACCAAACTTCTTCACGATTTCGTAGGGGAAATGAGCCTTTTGAGCCCAGTCTTCGATGTACGGAGAAATTTCCTTCTTGACAAAATCACGAATGGATGAGCGAATCAACTTTTGTTCCTCGGTCAACAAGTCGTCTATATCCAAAAAATCTACCCCTTCAAACTGGTCTTGTTTTAGCGATTTGTGGATGGTTCCGCTCTCCATAGTTTATTTGGTTTATACGTAGGAATAATTCAATTTTGCTCTAAGAGCCAACAAAATTCTGCTGTGAAATTAAGCAGAAAGGAGCTGAAAAAACTACCTTTTTTTAAAAATTCCAATGGAAGAAACCCAAATAGACCCAAAGATTTTAGCCAAGATTGAACTGCTGCAAGAAAAGTTTAAAGCCTCTGGACAAGACATGCTTTCGTACTTGGAAGGCTTGCTCTATGCAGATTATTTGACCTACTGGGAGTACATCAATTTGGACACCTTATTGTCCTTGCAGCAACCCAAAACGAGTTTCAAGGACGAGAAAATCTTCATTATCTACCATCAGATTACGGAGTTGTACTTCAAGTTGATCCTATCTGAAATGGAGCAACTTGCCGAGCAGGAACCCCTTTCTGAAGATTTTTTCAAGAGTAGGCTGGAACGAATTCTCATGTATTTTGATCACCTGATCAGTTCTTTTGCGATGATGTGGAAAGGAATGGAAAAGGAGCAGTTTCTCAAATTCCGAATGTCCTTGCTTCCTTCCTCAGGCTTCCAAAGTGCTCAATTTCGTGAGATTGAATTGATGGCCACGGATGTATGGCACTTGGTGACGGTAGGGAAGCGAGACCAATTTGATTCCACTTCGGATGCCATTTCCTTGTTTGAAAATCTATACTGGCAGCAGGGCGCTATTGAATTGGCCACGGGTCAAAAAACCTTGACCTTAAAAAGTTTTGAAGGAAAGTACCGGAAAGGCTTGGTAGAATTAATTGAAAACTACCGAAGTAAAAATCTTTGGAAGCGATACACTGAATTGAGTAATCCTTCCGAGGAGTTGCGTGAATTGATGCGTCAATTTGATTTGAAGGCGAATGTCTTTTGGCCTTTGGCGCATTACAAATCAGCCGTTCGCTACTTGCAGCGTGACCCTGTGGACATTGCAGCCACAGGAGGGACCAACTGGCAGAAGTATTTACCTCCTCGTTTTCAGAAAGTTATCTTTTTCCCTGACCTGTGGAGCCAAGAAGAGCAAGCCGAATGGGGCAAGGGCTGGGTGGTGAAGGAGATTTTTGGAGAAGAGATTCAAAAAGGGTAACTTACTTATTCTGTTGAGCACCCATTGGTCTAGGCCAATGGGTACCATTTTTTTAGAAAACCGTAAACTTCTGATCCGATGAAACGCATTCTCCTTTTCCAAATCTGCTGTTTGGTGCTCTTCAATCTCCTTCCACAAGAGGCCTTCCTTCAGCAATCCAAATTTTCACGAATGGCCTTTGGCTCATGCAACCGTCAAGACGCTCCCCAGCCCCTTTGGAAGCCCATAGCAGCAGATCACCCAGACCTATGGGTGTGGATGGGGGATAATATTTATGGAGATTCCCGGATCATGGACACGCTGAGCGCCAAGTATGCGCTCCAAAATGGCAATCCAGATTACCAAGTTCTTAAAGCTAGTACTCCACTTATTGGCATTTGGGATGATCACGATTACGGAATCAACGATGGAGGCAAGAATTACGCTCAGAAAAAGGCTTCTCGAGACTTGATGTTTGATTTCTTGAATGTTCCGAAGGATGCACCCGAAAGAAAGCGGGAGGGAGGTTATTCCGCGCATACCTATGGAGAAGGAGAGCATCAAGTGAAAGTGATTTTGCTAGATGGTCGCTATTTTAGAGATACGCTAATGCGAGTGAATCGCGTCTACCAAATCAATTCCACAGGACAGATTTTGGGAGATGACCAATGGAAATGGCTGGAAAAAGAATTAACGACGAGTACCGCACGGGTTAATTTTATCGTATCTGGAATCCAATTCTTGCCCACAGAGCATGCCTATGAGAAGTGGGCCAATTTTCCTCAGGAGCGGGAAAAATTATTGAATTTGATTGCAAGTTCGGGTGTGCAAAATCCTATTTTGCTGAGTGGAGATCGCCACATCGCAGAGATCATGAAGTTGGTGGATTCACGCTTTCCAAAGGGGATTTACGAGGTGACCTCCAGCGGGCTGACCCATACCTGGTCTGGAATAGCAGAAGAGAAAAATAGCTTGCGCGTTTCTAGCTTGATTGCCCAGCTCAATTATGGATTGGCAAGTTTTGATTGGGCCAAGAATGAAGTGCTGATTGAAATCAAAGGTGAAAACGGGCATATTCATGCACAGCAAACCATTCCTCTTTCCAGAAAATAATCAATTGCAAATCTTGTAAACCTCAAAAAAAAGGGGAATAAGTCAACTTATTCCCCTTTTTTGGCTCCTGTTACCAGGCTATGCCGTAATCGTCCCCATAGTTACTTGCGCCTCCCCAGAAGCTGCCATGCTTCCAGTCGATCCAGATGGCGGTAAGCGGACCGGAAGTTTTGTTCCAAAATTCCATGGTATAGCCTCGCTTGAGCAGATCTCGACGAACCCATTCTGGAGTATCTTCCCGAAGGGTAATGGCTCCCGGACGGATCTCATGATCGCCAAAACTACTTTGCATCTGGTAGGAATTGAAGTTAGGTGCCTCTACCGCTTCCTGTACGTTCATGTCAAACTCCACTACGTTGAGGAAGAATTGCAATAAATTTTGGTCTTGTGAATCACCTCCCTGCACCGCAAAAGCAAGGTAAGGCTTGCCGTCTTTCAGCGCCATGCTTGGAGTTAAGGTTACGCGTGGTCGTTTACCTGGCTCGGGCAAGTTGTAAGGATTGAGGTTTTCATCCAGTACAAAACTCTGCATACGTTGGGAAAGTCCTACCCCTGTATTTCCTGCGATTACAGCCGGTATCCAGCCTCCCGAAGGGGTTACGGAAACTACCCATCCTTCTGCATCCGCAGCTTCTACAGAAGTAGTGCCACTCTGAAAATCAGCCAAGAACTTAGCGTCTACTTGGCTTGAAATTTCATTCGTGTTGAGCGCTGCGATTTTATCCTTGTTTTTGTTCAACAAGTGTACGTAAGGATTGCTTTCTCCTTGGAATGGGTAGGGGTCACCTGCACCCAGTTTAGGGTTGTTGATGGGTCCAATAAGCGCTGCTCGTTCCTTGGCATATTCCTTGGAAAGGAGGCCTTTCATGGGGGATTTGACAAACGCTGGATCACCGTAGTAGAAATCTCGGTCAGCAAAGGCCAAGCTCATGGCCTGGTAGACGGTATGAATGTAGGGGGTGGAATTGTAACCCATGGATTTGAGGTCAAAATTCTCCAAGATATTCAATGACTGCAGCAATGCTGGCCCTTGGGTCCATTCCTGCATTTTGTATACATCGATTCCTCGGTAATTGACTTGAAGTGGTTCTTCGATTTTCACTTTCCAATTGGCCAAATCTGCCTCGGTAAACAAGCCACCTTGTTCACGAGTACCTCTGACGATTTCTTTGGCGATATCACCCTTGTAAAAACGGTCGTATGCCGCGTAAATTGCTTCTTTTCTTGATTTCTTCGCTTTCAAGGCTGCTCGTTCAGCTTCCACTAATTTGAGCAGGGTTTGGTACAAATCTTCTTGGACAAAGATTTCCCCGGCTGCAGGAGCCTCTCTGGATTCACCCAAATGGGGGAGGAACACCTTTTTGGAATAGGGCCAGTCCTTGATTTTGGATTTGTTGTTTTCGATGGCATTGGCTGTTTGCGCTTCGATAGGATAGCCTTTGGCTAAGTCCATGGCAGGCTTTAGCACTTGTTCCAAACTCAGTTTGCCATATTCGGCAAGCATGGTCATGATGCCCCCAGGAGTACCGGGTGTAGTGGCTGCCAAGGGACCGAATTGAGGAGGATAGGCCATGCCTTCACCCTTGTAGAATTCCACAGTAGCCCCAGTTGGCGCTACGCCCATCGCATTGATAGCAACTACTTTTTTGGTGTTGGGATTGTAGATCAAGGCTTGCGTTTCCCCACCCCAGGAAAGTACATCCCACATGGTGGACGTGGCTGCAATCATCGCACAGGCTGCGTCCACGGCATTGCCACCTTGTTGGAATATAAGTGCTCCGGCAGTTGCGCCTAGCGGTTTTCCTGTGATGGCTGCCCAGTTTTTACCATGTAAAATGGGACGATTATTAGGTGTAGTTCCAGCTCCAAGGCCAGGTAGACCTTGCGCAAAACCTTCCCAAGAACAAAGGAAGGCAAGAAGTAGAAGGAGTTTTTTCATAATGAATTGGCTTAGCCAGATCAGGTATTTTAAGAATTACCAAGCTCGGAAAAATGAAGCTAGCGACCAAGAAATAGTGGAGCATCGGTTAATTTTTCTTTTGACTTGTGTTTGCCTTCATTCAAATTTATCAACTCCCTGAACTTCAGCTTTTTTGATCTCCGATCGTTTTTAAGCGATCTGTACACGCTAATTCAAGCCTTTCCTTTCTTTTCCAAATCCTGTAGGTGCCAACTTGTCCCAAATTCCCGTATATTTGAGTATTGGGCCAGACTTTGGCCCCCTTTATTTCTCAAAATCATTTCAACTTGAATTTTCTTACTTTTAATTTTGAGGCCTCTTTACAAGAAGGTCTTGATGCCATGGGTTTTGATAAACCCACTCCGATCCAGGAAAAAGCGATTCCTGTAATTTTAGCAGGCAAAGACTTGATTGCCTGTGCACAAACTGGAACAGGAAAAACAGCAGCATTCGTGTTGCCCATCCTCAATAAAATTTCAAAATCTGGAACTACTTCGCTCAATACCTTGATCTTGGCACCCACTCGGGAATTGGCCATTCAAATTGATCAACAAATACAAGGATTTTCCTATTTCTTGGGAATCAGTTCAGTGCCGATTTATGGGGGAGGAGATGGGATTGTGTGGGAGCAACAGAAAAAGGCCCTAGAAACAGGTGCTGAGATCGTAGTTGCTACTCCAGGTCGCCTGATTGCGCTCTTGGCTGGCGGAAAAATCGACTTGAGCAGCCTCGAACATTTGGTGTTGGATGAGGCGGATCGCATGATGGACATGGGTTTTTCGGACGACATCTTGAAAATCGTCAACTACCTTCCGCAAAACCGTCAAACCATCCTTTTTTCGGCGACTATGCCGCCAAAAATCCGTCAGTTCAGCATGAAGATCCTGAACAAGCCGGAGGAGATTTCCATCGCTATTGGCAAAACAGCCTCTGGTGTGACGCAATCCATGTATTCGGTATACGATACGCAGAAGGAGGAACTGGTTCGTCATATTCTTTCTCAGAAAAATTACGAGGCGGTTATCGTCTTTTGTTCGACCAAGGACAAGGTAAAAGCCTTGCACAAGACGTTAAGAAAGAGCTTTGATATCGAGGCTTTCCATTCTGATTTGGAGCAACTGGAGCGCGAAAAAATCATGTCGGCTTTCAAAAACAGGAAAGTTAAAATCCTTATTGGAACGGATATCATCTCAAGAGGTATCGATGTGGTAGGAATCGAGTTGGTCATCAATTACGATACTCCAGGTGACCCGGAAGATTATGTGCACCGCGTAGGCCGAACAGCACGTGCGGATGCCAAGGGAGAGGCCATCACCTTCGTCAATCCTAAGGACCAACCCAAGTTTGTGCGTATTGAGAAGTTGATCGGAATGGCAGTCACTCAAAACCCGCTTCCTGCTCAACTAGAAAAAGGACCTGCCTACACCGGAGGAGAAGCCCCTAAAGTAAGTGTTTCCACCCCTTCTAGTTCTTCGAATTCTTCGGATCCTGCCTTTAAAAAGAAAAAGAAGAAGAAAAAGAAACCAAGCCAGGGTTCAGGATCAGCGCCTAAAACTTACCCTACTGCACCTTCAGTGAATGAGCCAAAAACTGAGCCTACTGTCAACAAATATGGACAGCGGAGAAATGTGATCGATTCCGAATCACCACAGTAGGCATTTCCCCCAGTTTTAATTTCTAGAGAGAGGCGGATTCGGTCTGTCTTTCACTTCTAATTCTTTTCCCAATTCCTCAACTTTCTATGAATACCAAAGAACTTAACCTGTTGTTTCAAAGAGATTTATCTAAGTTAATTGAAGAGTTGAATGCCTATTCAGATGAGCGTAATCTCTGGCGTATTGAACAAGGGATTAATAATTCTGCGGGCAACTTGACACTTCACTTGATTGGCAACGTGAAGCAGTTTTTTGGATTGGACTTGTGTGGCATCGCGTTTGAGCGAGATAGAGACAGTGAATTTGTGCCAAGCAAGCTCCTGAGAGCAGATCTACTGCAAGAGTTGGAAGATCTCAAAAAGCTTTTGGAGCAAGCCTTGGTACCCATGGACCCAAAAAAACTTGGCGATCAATCCAAACATTCGTTTCTCGGTCATTCCATGACAGTTGGCTACTTTTTAATTCACCTCTATGGTCATTTTAACTACCACTTGGGTCAAATCAACTACCACCGGCGGTTGTTGGATTTGAAATAGAGTTTTTAACCACTAGATTTTTGCTTCTAAATTACTGATTTGTAGATAGTTGGTTAAACTAATCCCTTCTAAATCTGAACTTTTTCTTTATCCTTCGGAAATAAAAATACATGCTCAAACTGCTCGTTGCCGTGAGCAAGTGCCACAGAGCATGTCCTTGCCATATGGACATCGGATCACAGTTGACCTTCGCTACATCTAAGGCGCGGATTTGAATGGCCACAGCAAGTAGCACAAAACTCAAGACTCCCAAGACTGGAATTCGCTGTGCAGGGTAT
>JBJOOF010000021.1:0-5408 GCA_046051425.1 Bacteroidota bacterium | reverse complement strand
CACGCCCTTCTCCTTCGTTTCTTACCCAGGTATAGGGTTCCTTTTTGTCACCCTCTTGACGCTCCATCAACACTTGAATGTCTGGATTGACTTTTGTATGCACATAGGTTTCGTCCCAAGTTTCAAATTCGCTGATGCCCTGTAGGGTAGGGTGGGTAGGGGCCACGAGTTGGGTGGTAAATCTTCCCGTACCATGGGTGCTAAATTGTCCACCCACAGCCTGCACATACCAATCCGAATTTCGGAAACAGAAAGAAGCACTATGGAGTGGAATCAGAGCCTTGCCACCTTGAACGAAGGATTTGAGTGCCTGCTCTTGGGAAGGTGAGATGGAATCGTGATTGGCATAGATGAGTAGGCCATCGTAGTTTTGAAGTACCTCGTCCTTCAGATCATTGGGATCTGCTGTATACGTGAGGTTGATGCCTTTTTGAAACAAGGGAGTCGAAATGTACATCATCAATTTTTCGGAATTGTGATGGTCACTATCGTGTCCCAAGACCAAAATTTCCACACGTCGTGGTTCGGTCATAGATAAGAAAGCGTTCTTTTTGCCACAGGCAGAAACTAAAAGAACTAAGATCAAGGAAAGAAGGCCGATCGGTCTCCAAAACATGCTTTGGTTCATAATGGGTTTGAGGTTAATTGTATCCAAAGAAACTAATGATAAAGAAAGAGCTTAAGATTTTCCTTAAATTAAAACTTCTTGTTGAAGATTTAAAAAGGTTTTTTATGAATATGGACTTAGAAGGGATAAGCTTCCAAATTGATGTTCCAAAGCCAAGGTAAAATGTAATAGACCATCAAGGTGAGTAGAATAATGGAAAGGATGTTGAGCCAAAGACCGGCCTTAACCATGTCTTTTATTTTTAGATAACCTGGACCGAAAACAACCGCGTTGGGTGGCGTAGCGACTGGAAGCATAAAGGCGCAGCTCGCAGCGAGAGTTGCTCCCACCATCAGTCCAAAGGGGTGCACATCCAATTTAATCGCCACAGAGGCCAAAATAGGAAGGAGCATGGAGGCTGTAGCTACATTGGAAGTTACCTCAGTGAGGAAGTTGACCGCAGCAATGACGATTAGTAGGAGAACGAAGAATCCAACTCCTTCGATCAAACTCAAATGCTGACCCACCCAATCTGAAAGACCAGTTTCTTTAAATCCTTCGGCCAAGGCAAGTCCTCCTCCGAAAAGAATCAAAACACCCCAAGGGATTTGTTCAGCAGTATTCCAATCCAGAATTCTACCCTTTTCCCCATTTTTTCCAGAAGAGGGCAGGAGCAGAAGCAGGAGAACACCAAGGAGTGCAATAATCGTATCGTCTAGTGCTGGAATGTAGGGTGCTATTAAAAAACTACGTGTAATCCAACAAAAGCAAACTAAGCCAAACACCGCCAGTACTGATTTCTCTTCGTAGGTGATTTTACCCAAGGAAACTAGCTGGTCTTGAATAACCGATTTGGCCTCCGTTAAGTTGAATTTTTTTGGCAGTGGATTGCCAAAATTAACAAGATAAAACCAGGCTATGGCAAGTAAAACCATCGAAAAAGGCAGCGCAAATAGCATCCACTCGTTGAAATCAATGGTGAAGCTGTACAACTTTTCTACTACTGCACGCAAAACATTGTTCGTAGGCGTTCCAATAAGGGTTGCCATACCTCCAATGGATGCAGCATAGGCAATACCTAACAGTATGTTTTTGGCCAAATGAGTAGATAATATTCCATTTTCATCGCCTAAATGGTGTTTGAACTGCCCTATGACAGCCAATCCAATAGGAAGCATCATCAAGGCTGTCGCAGAGTTGGATATCCACATGGATAAAAAACCTGTGGCAAGCATAAAACCCAGAACGATCCGTCTTAAATCAGTACCTAATAAATTTATTATGTTAAGTGCAATCCGTTTGTGCAGGTTCCATTTTTCAATGGAAGTAGCCAACAAAAATCCGCCCATATACAATAGCACGGTGGGATCCATGTAATTATTCGATACTTGCTTGAGATTTAGGACACCAGCCAAAGGCAATACCATCAACGGAAGTAATGCAGTACCTGCAATAGGTACAGCTTCGGTAATCCACCAGATTGCCATCCAAAGCGTGAGACCTAGCATCAATTTTCCTTCGGGAGCGAGACCTGGAGTTTCTAACAAATAATAAACGAGGAAAAAAGAGAGAGGTCCTGCGAAACGTCCGAATGTAGGCAACCAATTATTCATAGAGGAAGAAGTTCAAAGTGAGGTTCGAAATGATAAGGGTGAAAGCTACGATAGGTTTATAGATTTTGTATGGGGGTAGTTAAGATCGAGTACCTAAGAGGGGCTATGGGCATCAACTCTAAGACTATCCTTAGATCGTACCGATTGGTAGTAAGGACTGAGGATAGATACAGGTTTTAAATCTTTATTTAACATAATATAAATTATACAACATAAAATACATGCATTTAGGCTTAAATGGGCTATTCTCTAGATTTGAGTACGCCCACATAGTAATCAGGATCCACAACTAATTCTTGTAGGGAGCCTACTTCTAATTTTTGCCAGGCTGTTTTGGTTTGAAGGCGAACTGCTTTCCCATTGAGTACTACATCCACCGGCATGTCGAAATCTTTCACCGAATTGGTCCATCGGTACTGAATTTCCCCTCCCTGTTGATAATATTCCAAAATTGGAATGCGTGTATCCCGTAAATATTGATCAAAGACCTTCCCCAAATTCCAACCCACCTGGGTAGAGATATACGATTCGACCTGCTGGGTAGTCACTGTTTGATGGTAGAATTCTTTATTTAACCCTCTCAAAATCAGTCTCCATTTTTCATCATCTTGAAGTATTTGTCGAATCATATTTAGCAAATTACCTCCCTTGTAATACATGTCGCCCGAACCTCTCTTATTGAGTCCATAGGTGCCGATGATGGGTATATCATTGGCAATGTTCATCCGTGTACCACGCACATAGGCTTGACCGGCTTCTTTGCCGTAATGATAGTCTAGAAACAAACTCTCGGAATAGTTGGTGAAACTCTCGTGAATCCACATATCCGCCACATCCTTGTAGGTAATGTTGTTTGCAAACCATTCGTGTCCCGCTTCGTGGATGATGATAAAGTCAAATTTCATTCCCCAGCCCGTACCACTGAGATCTCGGCCTCGATAGCCATTTTGGTAGCCATTGCCATAGGTCACTGAACTCTGGTGTTCCATGCCCAAATAAGGTGCGTCGACCAACTTGAAGCCATCTTCATAAAACGGATACGGTCCAAACCAGTGCTCAAAGGCTTGCATCATGCGTCTGGCATCTTGAAAATGAACTTTTGCCTTCTCCAAGTTCTCTCGCAACACGAAGTAATCCATGTCCAGCGTGCCTTTTTCGCCTGCATATTTCTCTCCAAAGGTGACGTAATCCCCCACATTGATATTCACTCCATAGTCATTGATCGGATTGACGACTTTCCAATGAAAGGTATCCGTGTCTTTACCCACTTCAATTTCGACCAAACGGCCATTTGAAATGTCCATTAGCCCCTTGGGAACTGTTACGTGCATATTCAGGCTGTCCACCTCATCGGCTGGATGGTCCTTGACTGGCCACCAGATACTGGATCCGATCCCTTGGTTGGATGAAGCCACAAAAGGAAGCCCTTTGCTATCTTTTTGCCAGGTAATCCCACCATCCCAAGGCGGACGAATCGCCTCCTTAGGAATGCCTTCGTAACTGATGTGCACTTGTTCGACTTTTCCGACTTCTTGTTTTTTAGTCAAAGTCACCCAGTGGACAGCACCCTCCCGACGAAACGTAAGCGGCTCCCCTCCTTGTGTGATTGCTGTAATCTTCAGCGGTTCTTGTAAGTCTATCTGTAAAATGGTTGCATTACTTATGACTTCGTAAGTTACTATATTTGAGCCTTTTATAGATTTATTTTTCGGGTCAATGTTGACCGTTAAATCGTAATGCTTGAGGTCCCACCAGGCTCGCTCTGGGGTAATGCTTCCCCGAAGGGTGTCCGCTCGATTTGCAGTTTTTTGTGCCAATGCTGAAGAATTAAGCAACAAAGACAGACCCACAAGGCTAAACGCGGCTAAACTTTTGAGTGTGTTTTTCATGGAATTCAGAAAATTCTAGGGAATTACCGTCCTCCTGGAGGGCAATGTATTTTTAGAAATTGGGTAAATAAGGTGCGCAAGTGTTGATTTGTGCCTTCTCCTTCATTAATGCCATGGCTCCGATTGGGGTACGGCATCACCGTAAATTGCTTGCCCTGCTTGATTAATTCATTGATCAGCATCTCCGCATTGGCATAGTGGACATTGTCGTCACCCGTGCCATGGATGTATAATAGATTGCCTTGCAGGTTTTTGGCATGCGTGATGGGTGATCCTGCCACAAAATCTTCCAAGTTTTCTTGGGGCAATCCCATGTAGCGCTCCTGGTAGATGTTGTCGTAGGTCAACTGATTGGCCACTGCCGCCAAGGAAATGCCTGTTTGGAAGACTCCAGGGTATTGGAATAGTAGATTTAAGGTTGCGGAACCACCCCCACTATGGCCCCAAACAGCCATGCGAGTAGGATCCACAAAAGGCCATTGGCTGATCTTCTTGGCAGCTTCTGCCTGGTCGGAGATGTTTAATCGCCCAATTTTTCGGTAAATACTTTTACGCCAAGCCCGGCCTTTGGGTGCAGGAGTGCCCCGATTGTCAATGGAAATGTAGATATACCCATCGGCTGCCATATCACCTTCATAGTTTCGGTTGCGCCCAACTCCATACGTATCTTTTACATTGGCACCCCAAGGTTCGGTGTACACCATAAATAAGACAGGATACTTCTTTGTGGGATCAAAATTCTTGGGTTTCACCATCCATCCGTCCATCTCTGTGCCGTCGGCTGTGTTGATTTTAAAGAATTCCACTGTTTTGGGACCCTGGTTAGCAGGCAATTTGGATGCGATGCTTTGACTGGCATCCAAGGTCTGGTGCTTGGGAAGGCTGATCCATTCGCTAGCAGGCCGGGTATAACTGTTGGAAAACTGATGCATGGCATATCCACCACTCGGTGACACAACATAGCTATGCGTACCTTCCAATTCCATCGGAGTGACGCGCTTTGGCTTCCCTTTTCCATCTAAACTTATCGTGTAGAGGTACTTTTGAGTCGCATTTTCTGGGGAAGCATGGAAATAGATTTGGTTTGCCTTTTCATCTACTTGCAAGAGGTTGATGACATCATAAGCCCCAGTCGTTACTGGAGTTACCTTTCCATCCAGCCCGATTCGATACAAGTGTCTCCAACCGTCTTTTTCGCTAAACCATAGGAATTCCTTGCCTGCATTGAGCCATTTAAACTCGTGTCTGTAAGTGAGCCCGTAGGTATTTTCCCAGCTGGACAATACATCGATCCAGGTG
>JBJOOF010000020.1:0-6696 GCA_046051425.1 Bacteroidota bacterium | reverse complement strand
TTTACCCGTAGCATTGGACCCAATGATCAAATTAACTATGGCGTAATCGGCTGTAAGGGGATGGGCTGGTCCAATATGAGTGCACACCTCAAAATCCCACAGGTCAACTGTGTGGCCCTTTGCGATGTGGATCAAAGCGTATTAGACCAGCGTACCGAAGATGTATTCAAAATCCGTGGCAAGCGTCCTACCCAATACAAGGACTACCGCAAGATGCTTGAAAACAAGGATATCGATGTGGTAATCATCGGTACTCCAGACCACTGGCACTGCCTCAACATGGTAGACGCTGTTTCCGCTGGAAAGCACGTGTATGTTGAAAAACCAATTGCCAACACCATTGAAGAGTGCCAAATCATGGTGAAAGCGCAAGAGCGTTACGGCAAGATTGTTCAGGTAGGACAGTGGCAGCGCTCTGGTTCACAGTATGACCAAGCCATTCAATACGTGAAGTCGGGTAAGCTCGGCCAAATTCGTTTGGTGAAATGCTGGGCATATCAAGGATGGATGAAGCCAGTACCAGTTGTTGCAAATAGTGCAGTACCTGCTGGGGTGGATTACAACATGTGGCTTGGACCTGCTCCAAAGCGGGACTTCAATTCCAACCGATTCCATTTCAGTTTTCGCTGGTTCTGGGATTATGCAGGTGGCTTGATGACCGACTGGGGTGTTCACGAGATTGATATTGCGCTTTTTGCCATGGGAGTATCTGCTCCTAAATCCGTGATGGCTTCTGGAGGTAAATTTGCTTATCCTGATGATGCATCTGAAACTCCAGATACACTACAGACGGTATATGAATACGAGGGCTTCAACATGCTCTGGGAGCATGCTACTGGTATCGATGGTGGAAACTATGGTACAACTGAAGGGATTGCCTTTATTGGTAACAATGCCACGCTTGTCGTGAATCGAGGTGGATGGAAGGTGATTCCTGAAACAGAGATGGTAGATGGTCAGCGCAAAAATAAGATCGAGGAAGTTCCGCAGACCAAACCGTCTGGACCAAGTGCCTTGGAACTTCATGCTGTCAACTTTGTAGAGGCCATGACTGCCAACGATGCCAAGCTATTGAAGTGTGGAATTCAAACCGGTTCGGTGGCTGCAATCAATGCGCAGATGGGCAATATTGCCTACAAAACGGGTAAGAAAGTTTATTGGGATGCCGCAAAAAATATGTTTACCGATACAGATGCGAATCAGCTAATGAAGGCCAAATACAACAATGGTTGGGTAGTGCCTAAGGTGTAAACACTACAGTATTTCGAAAAAAGCCCTTCCTAATTCAATTTAGGAAGGGCTTTTTCATGAATGACAGTTATATCAGCAGTTCCCAAAGAAATTTAGGTTTGGAGTTCAAGAAAATGTGCTGTGGTCTGTGGACGGTCAGCTGTTGACGATTATCCGCAGTGATTTACAGGAATTTCGAACTATTAGTTTGACTGTGGATAATCCAATTAATTACCAAAACCAGGTTCCGGTGGCTCCAGAGGGAAGGTAAGTCTTGAAATGCTGGTTACCTGAATGAACTTCAAACTGTTTGGTATCCTTGCTTTCGTTGTGTACGATCAGCACTTGTTTGCCATCGGGTCGGAGAAAAGCCACATTTGAAAGCCCTTCGGGAGTTGAGGAGCCAATTCGATAGGAGCCTCGATCCACTAATTTGCTGGCATGGGCAATGACGTAGTAAGCCGGATTTCTGGTTACTACATCGCCATCGATGGTGATGGCTCCCAAGCAGCGATCACAGCCACCGCGGTCGGTATGTGGAGTTAGTTCCGAATTGGAACTGATATTCCATTCCAACACCGTTTTTGCCCAATTCCGAGGGGCACCAATGAGCAGATTTTTTACATGCCAAGCGATGTCTCCTTCCAAATTACCGGGTGATCCCACCCATTGTTCGGTGAAGTAGAGGTGCTTGTCAGGAAAGGCGCGATGTACCTCGGAAAGGGCTTCGATTTGACCTCCATAGAGGTGAAAGGCGGAGCCATCGATGAATGGATTGGCCAAAGGGTCGCTGAGGACCGTGATGGGGTAATCTGGTCGATCGGCATTGTGATCGTAGACAATGATTTTCGTTTCGATTCCAGCTTGCTGGAAAGCAGGTCCCAAATGCTGTCCAATAAACCGTGCCTGCTGCTCTGGAAGCATGAGTAGGGAGGGATTGTTTCCTGGGTGTAGCGGTTCATTTTGAATGGTAAGCGCGTCGATGGTAAATCCCCGCTTGCCCATTTCTTCGATGTATTTGACCAAATATTGGGCATAGCTGGCCTCAAACTCAGGTAACAGCGATCCACCTCGGGTATCCCGATTGTCCTTCATCCAGGTAGGAGGTGACCAAGGGGAGGCCATTAGCGTCATCTTTGGATTGATAGCCAAGATTTGTTTCAAGATAGGAAGCACATCCAGCGTGTCGTAACTTAGACTGAATTGGCTTAGTGTAGGATCCGTCCCCTTTGGATCTTTTAGATCATTGTAAGAAAAAGGAAAGGCATTCAGGTCAGATGCGGCCACTGCCAATCGCAGGTAGGAAATGCGGATGTCGTTTTCACCAGAACCAAATAATTCTTGAAGCGCAGCTTTTCGTGCCGAATCAGACATGGCCAAAAAATGGGTGGCCGAACCTTGGCTTAGCGTAAATCCAAAGCCATCCATGGATTGGTATATGGAATCTGTGTACAAACTGATCTGTTCAGTAGGTTTTTCATCAGTTGCACTTGTGCTAGGCAACTTTTGAAAAAGAATCCCTGACTTGGGGTCGGTGAGCCAGAAAGAAGGTGTCTGTCCTTTGGCGGAAAACCCAAAGGAGAGGAGAAGACAGAGGAGTAGGGTAGGTCGTATGGGCATGGGGCAAACCTTTGAGGTTTTTTAAACCTCGAAGGTTTTAAATCTCGAATATTCCAAAATCCTCGAGGTTAAAGGGAAACCTCAAGGATTATTTTCTAGCAAGTGCTCTTTTGGCAGCCTTAACAATGTTTTCGGCATTGAGGCCGTACTTTTCTAATAGTTGAGTTGGGGTACCTGACTCACCAAAACTATTATTCACTCCCACATACTCCAAAGGAGCTGGATTGTGACGAATCAAAGTTTGAGCGATGCTGTCGCCTAGGCCACCATTGAGTTGGTGCTCTTCGGCAGACACGGCACATCCGGTCTTTTTTACTGAATCCAAGATCGCTTCAGTATCCAATGGCTTGATCGTGTGGATGTTGATCACTTCGGCATGGATGCCTTCCTCACGAAGCATGGCTTCTGCTACTACTGCTTCCCATACCAGGTGTCCTGTAGCAAAGATGGTCACGTCTTTTCCGTCGATCATTTTCCATGCTTTACCAATTTCAAACTTCTGGTTGGTAGGAGTGAAAATAGGCCAGCTTGGCCGTCCAAATCGGAGGTACACTGGACCTTCGTATTCGGCGATGGCAAGCGTAGCAGCCTTGGTTTGGTTGTAATCGCAAGGGTTGATCACCGTCATGTGCGGAAGCATTTTCATCATGCCCAAATCCTCCAGGATCTGGTGAGTTGCCCCATCTTCTCCTAGCGTCAATCCAGCGTGTGAGGCACAGATTTTCACGTTCTTGTCCGAATAGGCTACAGATTGGCGGATTTGATCGTACACGCGTCCTGTGGCAAAGTTGGCAAAGGTGCCAGCAAAGGGGATTTTACCTCCCAAAGCCATCCCTGCAGCTAGCCCAATCATGTTGGCCTCAGCAATACCGGTTTGGAAGAATCGTTCTGGAAATTCCTTTTGAAAGTCTCCCATCTTCAAGGAACCAATCAAATCGGCGCAAAGTCCTACCACATTCGGGTTTTTTCTTCCGGCTTCCAAAAATCCATCTCCAAAACCGGAGCGGGTATCTTTCTTTTCGGTATAGGTATATTTTAAGTCTAAGCTCATCTTCTTGTCTTTTGCAATGGATAATTAATAATCGCCAAGTGTTTCTTCCAATTGACTCAAGGCTAGGGCCAACTGCTCGTCATTTGGAGGGGAACCGTGCCACTTGTGCGTACCTACCATGAAATCGACCCCATAGCCCATTTCGGTGTAGAGTAGGTTCAAGATGGGTTTGCCTTTTCCAGTGAGGGATTTGGCTTTTTCCAAACCAGCAATTACAGCTGCGAGGTCATTGCCTTCTTTGGTTTCGATGACTTCCCAACCAAACGCTTCCCATTTGGCTTTGAGGTTCTTTAAGTCCATTATTTTTACCGTAGGACCATCGATCTGCTGACCATTGTAATCCACTGTTGCAATCACATTGTCCATCCCGTAATGTGCAGCATACATGGCCGCTTCCCAAACCTGTCCCTCTTGAAGTTCTCCATCTCCCATTAAAACATGTACGAGCGAGCTGTCTTTGTCCAACTTTTTAGTCTGGGCTACACCAAGAGCAACTGACAATCCTTGTCCCAAAGAACCAGAAGCAATGCGAATGCCAGGAAGGTGTTCATGCGTGGCGGGATGGCCTTGCAGTCTGGAATTCAGTTTACGGAAGGTTTTTAGTTCTGCTACAGGAAAATACCCGCTGCGTGCTAGTACAGAGTACCAACCTGCAGAGAGGTGTCCGTTGGAGAGGAAAAATAGATCTTCTCCCTTTCCATTCATTTGGAAATCGGGATTGTGGTTGAGCTGATCGAAGTAGAGGGCTACAAAATACTCAGCACAGCCTAGGGGTGCGCCAGGGTGTCCGGATTGCACGGCATGTACCATGCGCAATACGTCTCTTCGTAGTTGGCTACAGATTTTTTGTAGCTCGGGTAGGGATTGTTTTTTCATGAGGCTAGGTTACTTGAGCACTTGTGCCGTATGGTTCTTGGTATCTACTTTTTCGATGATTTCAGCGATTTTTCCGGCCTCGTCGATGACAAAGGTGGTTCGCGCGGTACCCATATAAGCACGGCCATACATGGATTTTTCTACCCAGGTTCCGTAGGCATGGTGTACGGTGAGTTCCGCATCCGCAATTAGGGAAAAGGGGAGGTTCTGTTTTTCAATAAATTTTTGGTGAGACTTTTCAGTATCTGAGCTTACTCCAAAGACCACGTAACCGGCTTTGAGTAGCTGTGCGTAATTGTCCCGAAGGTTACAGGCTTGAGCCGTACATCCAGGAGTGGCATCTTTAGGGTAAAAATAGAGAATCACTTTTTTTCCGCGGTAGTCGGATAGTTTGATTGAAGCTCCAGTTTCAATCTTTGCTTCAAAATCAGGTGCCTGTTGGCCAACTTCTAAAGACATGGTATTCGTGATTAAGGTGATTACAGATTTAATTGAGGGTGCCGCGCCATTCTGCTACATTGCCCGCTTGGTCAGTTACTTTCAATAAGACGGCTCCTTTCAGTGTTTGTCCCTGAAGTGGCTCCGACCAAATGACGGCCTGCTTGTGCTCGTAGCGCATCCAAACCCACTCCCCGTTGACATAAGCCTCAAAACTCTTGATTCCAGATAGGTTGTCTTTAATCGTGAAGCGCATGCCTTGACTAGATGTTTTTACGGGGCTAATGCTAGGTTTTACCGCATCCTCAGCTAAAACAAAACTACCAAAATTTCTGGTTTTGAATCGTATTTGATTTTCCTGCCAATCTCCGCCAACAAAACTAAGGGTTCCATTTGCTGCTCGTTGGTACACATGCGTTTTTGCTTTGTTTCCAGGATAGCCACTCACTTCCCAGCTGGCTTCTAAGTTATTCCAAAGGTAAGAGGTTGATTCACCTAGATTAAGAACTGGTGAACTGGTTGATCCTGTTTGTGTAACTCGTAGGTAAAGGTCTTCTAAAAGGCTGTTTGGCTCAGTTCGAATCTGCAGGTTCGTAATGGCAAGTAAACGCTCTCTTCCGACTGGGAAATGTCCTAGAATGTCTGGAATGTATATTTCTGAACATAAGTCAATTTTTTTAGGGATTCCAAATCGCAGGTCCCAAAGGTAGGTTCTGCTCGCAGCATCCTGGTAGGCGGGAAGTATTTCGTAGGTGGTATTTCCTATTTCAAATTTGGCTAAGCCTCCTTTATCAGTTTGGGCTACTTTGATCTTTAGGATGTTTTTGTAATAGCTCACCTGAGCTTTTTGTGGTGCAGCTCCATCGGATAAGGTAGAATCCAAATCGGTACCAGTCAGACTTAGTTTAACGATTCTTGAATTGTTGTAAGCATCAATAAGTTTAATTTGAATATTCCTCTTTTTTCCTGTTTCTACTTGAATTATTCCCGTATCTGGAGTATTCGGTGTAAAAAAGGAAAATTTCAAATCCTTTTGAAAATAGAGTTTGGTAAAGCGGTTTTGATGGGTGTGAAGTAAAAAATGCCGGGAATAATTGAAATCTACTTGGTCCACCATGAGCTTTAATAGGAGACCAGAATCATCAGAAACTTCAAATTTTGGGAAGCCATTTTGATTTTCGGCTCCATCCAACTTGTCGTAACCTTGAACCTCTATTCCGATTTTCCCCGTTACCTGTATGTTTTCAGTGAGGCTGTAACTTGATCCATTAAGTACGGGAGTGAGTTCTAGGCGTTGGAATTTTCCATTTACACGGCTATCCAGTTCAAGGGGCACAATTGCGATTTTTTGAGGGGTGGGAGCGATTTTGTCTAAGATTTCGGAATAACCTGCTAATAATGGATCGAGAGCACGATCCAAGCTGTCACGAATTTCAAAGTGAAGGTGAGGGCCACCCGAGCTTCCCGTATTCCCACCAAAG
>JBJOOF010000019.1:0-20232 GCA_046051425.1 Bacteroidota bacterium | reverse complement strand
AACGGCAACAAATAAACCATTACCATAGCTTACAGTACTCCAAGGAAAATTTACTCCGAACAATTGAGAAGTCCAGGTAATCCCATCTGGGCTAGTCATGATTCGGTTTCCTGTCCCATCGGCAGCAACAGCTACAAACAACCCATTCGCATAAACTACAGAAGTCCAGCTATTATCTGCCGCGGATGTTTGAGAAGTCCAGGTAGTCCCATCTGGGCTGGTCATGACTCTATTTCCTGTGCCAGAGCCGGCAACGGCTACAAATAGACCGTTTCCATAGGCTACACTATTCCAATCATTATCTGCAACGGATGTTCTGGAGATCCAGTTAACTATCCCAAACGTCTCATCTTTTGTTCCTAAATAGGTTCCAATCCCCGTAATGGTAATTGTTGCCGTCCCTAAGTTTGTATTATTGCTGTAGGCTACTGTGTAGTCAGTGCCAAGGGTCAAGGTCGTGGCCCCGTTCTTTACCACTACCGCTGGAGTAAGGGCTGATCCCGTGTAGGTTTGGTTGGCAATCGGATCGATGGTGAGCGTACTTACAGCGATCGAACCAGAAGTCATCACTCGATTTCCTGTTCCAGAAAGAGAAACGGCAACAAATACCCCATTTCCATACGCTATTCCATTCCAATTATTATCTGCTGCGGATGTTCTGGACGTCCAAGAAATTCCATCAGAACTGGTCATCACTCGATTTCCTGTTCCACTTGCTGCTACGGCTACAAAAAGGCCATTGCCATAAACTACTCTATTCCAATTTAAATCTGCAGCGGAGGTTCTGGCCGTCCAAGAAATTCCATCAGAACTGGTCATAACCCGATTTCCTGTTCCAGTGACCCCTCGAGAAACCGCTACAAAAAGTCCGTTGCCAAAAGTGACATAATTCCACTCGTTGTCCGCCGCTGAATTTTGCAATGTCCAGTTTATGCCATCGGAGCTGGTCATCACTCGATTTCCTGTTCCAGAGCCTGCAACTGCCACAAATACCCCATTCCCATAGGATACACTATTCCAGCTATTATCTGCTGCTGATGTTTGAGATGTCCAGGTAATCCCATCTGAGCTGGTCATTACTCGGTTCCCTATTCCAGAGGACGCAACTGCTACAAATACCCCATTCCCATAGGTTACACCAGTCCAAGAATTATCTGCCGCGGATGTTTGAGAAGTCCAGTTTATACCATCGGGGCTGGTCATAACTCGATTTCCTGTTCCATCCCTGGAAACTGCTACAAAAAGACCGTTTCCGTAGGTTATGTTCCACCAAGTATTATTTGCTGCGGAGGCTCTGGAAGTCCAGTTAATTCCATCTGGGCTGGTCATTACCCGATTTCCTGTTCCAGGGCCGTTTCCAACGGCTACAAATAAACCATTTCCATAGGTTACACTATTCCAGCCATTATCTGCCGCGGAAGTTCTGGAGGTCCAGTTAACTTGTGCCTGTGCTTGAAAACAAAAAATAAACGTAAGGACGATTAAACTAATTTTTTTCATAAAATGGTTCATTTCCGAGTTTCGAGTATCCCTGTAAATTGTGATCAAAATTGGTGTAAGGTTAAAGTAGGTAGCAGCTGACCTCCACCGCTTCGAGCCAATCCTGGTAGGCTAATGCCTTCTTTAGGAGTTAGGGTGGGGAAGGAGAAAAGAGGGCTCCTCTCCAGTAGGAATAAAACCTTCATCATGCGGATACTTTATTAATTTATGGCTTCGATTGGGGTGGTATCGAAACCAGTTGCAGCTCTTAGAGCTGTTCAAACACCCGGCAATTAGGTTTAAGTAGGAATTGTAAAAAATCTGAAACCTCTTTTTTGAGGAATTAGAGACACATTTAAAAAATTGGACACAATAAATTTTGAGAGAGAGAGAAAATTGAGACTCAACGCTGAATTACCTGCTCGCTAATGGCAAAAAATACGGGTTTTGGCAACGCACAATTTAAAGGGAAACTCTGATGGAAATAGGGTGGAAATAAAGTAGAAATAAACCGATAGGCTTTTATCCACATAGACACATAGGGGAAGATACTAGTTGAAAAAACGTGGAAATAAGGTAGAAATACAATGGAAATAAATCGAGCCTGCCGAAGGCTGGCAGGCTCGGTGAAATAGTTAACCCTGCCGCTATTTCAACTTATTTCACGTAGCGAAGCGGAGTCTATTTCTACTCTATTTCAATTGTATTTCCCCTTTGTAAAAAATCAATACACATCAATTAAGATATGTAAAGCAAATGGTTGTTTTCTTTACATAAGAGAATATCTTTGTAAAGAAAATCGACTTTTTTTTACAAAATATGACTTGGAAGCTGATCTCTTTACCATTTACCGAGGATTTGGAAACCAAATCCATCCTCAAGCAGCTACCTGCTGCGCATGCAGCCTTGGCAGAATTGAAAGGAATCGTCCAATCGATTCCCAATCAGATCATCCTGCTCAACACACTGGGAATTCAGGAAGCAAAAGACAGTTCCTCCGTCGAAAACATTATCACTACCCACGACGATTTGTACAAAGCCAATCTGGACTTTGAAGTCAACACCTCTCCAGATATCAAAGAAGTACAAAACTACGTAGCCGCGATGAAGCGAGGATTTGAGTTGGTGCAGACTCAGGGACTGCTCACCAATCAGACTATCCTGAAGATTCAAGAGACCTTGGAGGGCAATACTGCTGGGTTTCGGAAGCTTCCTGGCACTGCACTAAAAAATGCCCAAACCGGAGAAATGGTCTACCTCCCACCACAAGATCCGAATGAAATTCTCAGCCTAATGTCCAATTTGGAGCAATTTATCAATGATCCCGAGCTGAGCGACTACGATCCTTTAGTGAAGATGGCCATCATTCACTACCAGTTTGAAAGCATTCACCCGTTCTACGATGGAAACGGACGGACAGGAAGGATTCTGAACATTCTCTATCTAGTGTTGACCGGATTGCAAAAGCTCCCCATTCTCTACCTCAGCAGCCATATCATCCGAAACAAGCCGGATTACTACCGATTCCTGCAGGGAGTAAGAGAAAATGGAGACTGGGAAAGTTGGATCAGCTACATGATCAGAGGTGTGGCAAACACCGCCCGAGAGACCATCCTGCTGATCGAAGAACTCAAAATCCTGATCACTGAGATGCAAGTTTTGCTTCGAACTCGATATAAATTCTATTCCCATGAACTGCTCAACAATCTCTTTGAGCACCCCTACACCAAAATTGAATTTCTCGTGCGCGATCTCGGCGTCTCCCGCATCACGGCCGCCAACTACCTCAATCAATTAGCTGCCGACGGGATACTGCGAAAAGAAAGGTTGGGTACTGGGAATTATTATGTGAATGAAAGGTTGTTTGAGCTGTTGAGTAGGAGATGAAATTTGTACAATGTACCAAGATTGAGTAGAAACAAGAACCAAGAAACCTACCTGCGGCAGGCAGGCGAGACTTATTCGTGGTGTTACGAGATTCGTTTGATTCACGAATCCCACTTCAAAATTCTTCAATCAGCGTTGGACATTCGATATTACCCACTGAAGAGGGCAGCCAAGAAGAGTAAGGCTCTTTTTTTAACCACATAGGAGACACATAGAAAAGGCCCTATGTGCCTCCTATGTGGTTTTTTAAACTTCAGTATCAAGCAATCCAAATAAAAAAGCAGCGTCCGGTTTTCGAAATTGATTGTAAATATCGAACGCCAAACGCTGAATAAGGAAGGCAGAATTCAGGTCTTAATGCGAGTCCCTACTTTGTACTTCGTACTTGGTACCTGGTACAATACCTAAAACTTCATCTTCAATCCCAACAAAAAGTTCGTTCCGGCCTGAGGATAGAAGAAGTTCTCCGTCACCAATTCACGGCCCGTTCCTCCGGGAACAAAGTAGCTGAAGGTATAGCCGTTTGGCTCGTACATCTCATTGAAGAGGTTATTGATCAATAAATTCACTTCCAGTCCTTTGAAGAAACGTGGGGTCGCGGAATAACTGATTCGCAGGTCATTCGTAAAGAAGGCATCTAAGGACCGGGCCTCATTGGCGGTATTGTCCAAAAATTGTCGGCCTACGTACTTGCTCATCCAGTTGAGGGACAGGTTTTTGCTGGGTTTGTACTCGATGATTGCCGAACTCACCACATTTGGAGAGAAAGCAATGTCCGTATTGGTATAGGTGATCGTTTCCTGTCGGAACTCGTCCACACTGTAGTCGTCGATGTACTCGGTGAAGTTGCGGATTTTATTTTGACTCAGCGCGAGGTTACCACCCAAAGTCCAAGTCTTGGAAAGGATGAAGGCCCCATCCAATTCAATCCCTGCACGGTAGGAAGACGCCACATTTTCCCGGATATAGGCCCCTACGTCATTGATCTGACCTGTCAAGATCAGTTGATCGGTGTAGCCCATGTAATAGAAGTTGGCATTGTAGCTGAAGTTACCAGTTTTGGATCGTACACCCGCCTCCACATTGTTGAGACGCTCAGGTCTAGGCACTTCGGTGATCGGATTGTCGGTAAAGTCCGAGCGGGTCGGTTCCCGGTTGGCCACCGCATAGCTCGCATACCAGGTTTGCTTTCCTTTTTCGTAGGAGAAGCCAAATTTTGGGTTGAAAAAGGTGTAATCTGCCTGACCATCCACAATTCGTAAGTCATCATTCACTCCATTGAAGGAGTAGGAGATGCCGCGCAACTGCAGGTCACCGAAGAGATTCAGGCCAGGCTTGATCTCGTAGGTGGCTTTGGTGTAGATGTTACGGTCGTCCTTCACGGCATTATTGTCGTAATAACGATCCCGAATGTTGCTTGGGCCAGCAATCCTTGCCCATACAATCTCTCCGAAATGCCCTCCGTCGTAGCGATTGGCACCTCCACCGATGATCCAATCCAGTTTGCCGTCAGTGGAAACGTAATTGGCCGAACCTACAAAACCATAGAAATCGTTGTCTAGCCAACGGCGGCGGATAAAATCTGTACGTTCAATCACCTCGTCCCCAATTTTTACAGGCGCTAAAGCATAGCTAGCAAAGTCATCATCGGCTCGAAACTGCTCGTAATACCCACGTCCATAAGTGTAGTGTAATGCCAAATTGGTTTTCCAATTGGAACCCACTTTACCGGTATAGATCAACTGGTAATGGTCCTGCTGGTAGTTGTCCGTTTCGTTGTCGTAGGTGTAGGAATTAAAGGTTCTATCGGATATTAGCTTGTCTTGGGGAAGTCCTGCCCAACTTTGATAGGTCTGCTCTTTACCAGAGAAGGCAATCAATTTGATGACGCTCTTTTCCCCATAATATCCCCCCGAAACAAACCAGCTGCCCAAATCCGAAAAGGCCCGGTCCACAAAGCCATCGGAAGTAATCTTGGAGAGTCGCGCATCTACGGCGAAGCGGTTGTTGAGTAGGCCTGTACCCGCTTTGACGGTATGTCTCCAGGTGTTGAAGGAGCCGAAACCATTGTCTACTTCGGCATAGGCCTCGTCGCGACGGGTGTCGGTCTGAAAGTTGAGGCTGGCGCCAAAGGCCGCTGCTCCATTGGTCGAGGTTCCCACACCCCGCTGGATCTGGATGTTTTCCACCGAGGAGGCAAAGTCCGGCATGTTGACCCAAAAGACCCCATGTGCCTCTGCATCGTTGAGTGGGATGCCGTTGATCGTGGCATTGATGCGGGTTTGGTCAGATCCTCGAATCCGAATACCCGTGTAGCCTACCCCTGCTCCTGCATCGGAGTGGCTGACTACGGAGGGGGAAAAGTTGAGGAGGATGGGAATATCCTGCCCGAAATTCCGCTGGCCAATTTCCGACTTATCCACCGTAGTAAAGGTGGTTGGCGTGCTCTCTGAGGCGCGGGTGGCGGACACAATGAATTCCTCGCTCAAGAAATCCTTGGACTCCAAGCCCAGTTCCAGGGAGGCCGCAAAAGGAAGTTCAACCGACTTCCGTACGGTTTCGTAGCCCAGGTAGGAAACTCGGATTTCCTGCTTTCCATTGGGCACTCGTCCCAAGGTAAACTTACCGTCAGTATCCGTGACGGCACCTTTTCCCAAACTTTCGATCCAAACAGATGCGCCTACCAAAGGAGTAGTCGTTTTGGCATCGAAAATTCGGCCACTTAGGCTCGACTGTGCCCAAGCGTGTAGACTGAACAGTACACACAGTCCTACTAGTACTAACTTTTTCATAATTTGCCCCTTTCGGGTTTTTGAGTGAAACATGAGAAAACCCAGGGGAGGTTTTCCGTGATTGTTTACCCCTTGCGACGCAAAAACACATCCGAAGGAAGGCTAGCGCTTCCTAGATTGGATTCAATTTTATACTCCGCATGCTCATTTCCCTTCGCCGGCATTACCCGGATCAGGTGGTATGGGTATGATCTCAGCCCGTTGTATTTAAGGCACCCCTTATGATCTGACAACAAAGTTAATTGGGAAAAGTTTTTTTCCAAAAGTCAGTTCTTCCCGGCTTTTTTTTAACTTCAAGCATCCACCTCAAACCACGCTACGATGCGACTGTACAAATTGATTTCAGGAACACTTTTGGAACTAAACGGAACCTATTATTTAGGCCCTGAACTCGATTGGGATCAGTTGCTCGGTAGGGAGCAACTCCCCAAATTACTGGCTTCAGAGGCAAGCAATTGGGGAAAAATAAGCCAAGAAAAAGCCGAAGAATGCATCGCAGAAGGACTGTTGGCGCCCATGGGAACTCAGGAAGTCTGGGCTGCTGGGGTGACTTATTTTCGCAGCAGGACCGCTCGAATGGAGGAGTCCAGTGATTCGGGAGGAGCCACATTTTACGACAAGGTTTACGTTGCCGAGCGTCCCGAACTCTTCTTCAAGGCCACTGCGAGCCGGGTATCCAATCCTGGAGATCTAGTCAAGATCCGCACCGACTCCAGTTGGGATGTGCCCGAGCCCGAGCTGACGCTTTTGCTTTCCCCTTCGGGAAAAATTCAAGGATACACCATCGGCAACGACATGAGCAGCCGAAGTATAGAAGGGG
This sequence comes from Bacteroidota bacterium, assembly GCA_046051425.1. Taxonomy (GTDB): domain Bacteria; phylum Bacteroidota; class Bacteroidia; order Cytophagales; family Cyclobacteriaceae; genus Algoriphagus. The sequence continues at coordinate 13,254 of JBJOOF010000019.1, read as the reverse complement.
AAAATCCCCTCTACCTCCCTCAGGCCAAAGTGTACCAGGGCTGTGCTTCACTCGGACCTTGCCTGTTGATTCAAGAAGAACCACTGCCCGCTTCCACCAAGATCAGTTTGGAGGTGCATCGGCAGGGGAGCCTGGCCGCTTCGGGGGAAACCACCTTGGCGCAATTGAAACGAAGCCCAGAAGAACTTGCCCAATGGCTTTTCCGAGCCAACACCTTTCCAACTGGCTGTTTTCTGATGACAGGAACCGGTATTGTGCCCGATGATTTTTCCTTGGCAAAAGGGGATTCCGTGACCATCAACATGGAAGGCATCGGCTCCCTTCATAATGTGGTGGGAACGATTTAGAATCGGGGTTTTTCAAAAGCCAAGGCAGAGCATTTGAAACTAATTCCCCCATTGAAAGAGCCCACTTGACCATTGGTAAAAATCCAAGGCTCCCCCAAAAGCAAAAACCCTATGTTTGTACATTCGGAAAGTCCTTTATGAAACGTTTTTTATTCTTTTTTATCCTAGTAGGAGTAATCAGTTTTTTTCAAGCGGAAGCACAAGCTCCCGCTCAGCAAAATGCCTATGCATTTAAACTGAAAGAGTCCATCACCTTGGACGGTGTTTTGGATGAAGCCATCTGGAAGGATGCCGAAGGATGGAATGGCAATTTTATGCAGTACTTTCCCTCAGATACCTCCTTGAGCAAAGTTCCCACCCGCGTTAAAATTGCTTTCGATGAGAACAATCTCTATTTGGCAGCCATCATGGAGAATACAGGACCACGGAAATACGTATCTACCTCTCTAAGAAGGGACTACCGAGGAGAACAAAACGATGGGATTACCTTCGTTTTTGACACCTTCAATGACGGAACCAATGCCTTCCATTTTGGAGTGAACCCTTATGGTGTACAGCGGGAAGCCTTGCTCGCCAATGGAGGCTCTCGCCCCGACGACCTCAACCAGGCTTGGGACAATAAGTGGTATTCTGAGGCCAAAATTTTGGAAAATCAGTGGCAGGTGGAAGCAATTATTCCGCTATCTACGGTGCGATTTAAGGAAGGTACTGAAAACTGGAATGTCAACTTTTACCGAGTGGATAGCCATACGGGTGAGCGATCTACTTGGGCGCCCATTCCAAGAAATATTTCCATCATTTCCACGGCATTTCTTCGAAAATTGGTGTTCGAGGAGCCCCTGCAGAAAAAAGGGGCCAATGTCTCCCTCATCCCCTATGTAGCGGGACGAACGTCTAGAAACTTCCTTGAAAACAGCAGTGAATCCCTTAGACCTGCAATTGGCGGCGATGCCAAAATTGGTATCGGGCCAGCGATGAACCTTGACTTGACCTTCAACCCGGATTTTTCGCAGGTAGAAGTGGATCAGCAAGTGACGAATCTAGACCGATTCGAAATCTTTTTCCCTGAGCGTAGGCAGTTTTTCCTTGAAAATGGAGACCTCTTTGACAGCTTTGGTCAGCCTCGATCACGACCCTTCTTCTCTAGAAGAATCGGTGTGGATATCGACTCCGCTACTGGACAAAACGTGCAAAGTAAAATCATTTATGGTGCTCGCCTGAGTGGAAAATTGAACGAGAAATGGCGTGTAGGAGCCATGAATATGCAAACAGCCACAGATGAGGATGCTGGCATTGTAGGAAAGAATTTTACCGTGCTCGCGCTCCAACGAAAGGTGTTTGAAAGATCCAATATCGGGTTGATCTATGTCAACAAAGAATCCTTGGCCCTAGACGAGTACCAGCAAGTGTTTGATCCTACGGCATACAATCGCTTGTTGGGAATTGATTACAACCTCAACTCTGCCAATGGAAAGTGGACGGGAAAGGTATTTTACCACCGCACCTTTGAATCAGTGAAAGTAGATAAGCCTTATTCCTTCAATGCTTACCTGTTGTATAACGACCTACACTGGAATTGGACCTTTAGCATCCAAGATGTGGGTAAATCCTACAATCCGGAAGTGGGATTTGTCCCTCGGTCGGACTTCAAACGCATCAACCCAGACATTACTTACCTATTTTATCCCAAGTCAAAATTCATCAATCGACATGGTCCAAAACTAGAGCTTGAAGGATTGTGGAACGAAACCTTGGGGACTACCGATCGGGACATCAACCTAGGCTATCTTGTTCGCTTCAACTCCTTGGCCGAATTGGAAGTCACCCAACGAAACAGATACGTCTACTTATTCAGCAGTTTCGATCCTACCCGATCGGGTGGAACACCCTTGGCGGCAGGCACAGATTATTCTTACCAAAATGTTCTGGTAGAATTCCGAAGCAACCCACGCAAAAAGCTGAATTTGAACTTGATTGGGGAGTTTGGGGAATACTTTACTGGCAATATACAGCGCATCACCACACAAACAGGTTTGCGCCTGGGATACCTCGCCAATATCTCCATGAACTTCAACTATGCCCGTATCCGCTTGCCTCAACCCCAGCGGGATGCAGATTTGATCCTAGTAGGTCCTCGAATTGATTTGACGCTGACGAAAGAATTGTTCTGGACTACCTTTGTGCAGTACAACAGTCAGATTGACAACATGAACATCAATACCCGTATCCAGTGGCGCTATGCTCCTGCGTCAGACTTTTTCTTGGTGTACACGGACAACTACTACCCAGGCGACTTCCTTCCCAAGCAGCGCTCGCTGGTGTTTAAGTTGAACTACTGGTTGAATTTGTAATTAGATTCCTAAGGCCAATAGTTCCTTGGTTCAATAGATTTGCCGGCGACCAACACGTACTCCATTTACATAGTTTTCTTCGCTATAGATACACCCTGATTCGGCATAAGTGAAAACTGTGCCGTTGATTATCCCATTGGTGTAGGGCGTCACCGAAGAAACCCATCCGGCAGGATTTGGAGGGCTTATTTGAGAAAGGTCGCATAAGCGCCCGGTATATTGCACTTTCAGTCCCCCACAAGTTTGAAATGGATGGTGAAATGTGAGCCACTCTCCTTCTTTTTTACCATTTAGGTAGTGCCCCGATTCCTTGATCATTCCATCAGAGTAAAAATATTCCCAAAGACCTACTGGTTTTTTATCACTCAACTTGCCTTTCGCATAGACTTCATAAAACTTGGCCTTCCAGGCTAATCCGGGGGTTTCGCTTTGAAAATCAAAGAGCAATAGATGGTCACTCTTGGACAGTTTTTCCCACTTTTTATTTCCAGAACAATAGTTGGTTTGGTAATACGGGAAATCCAAACTCGTATTGGCCACAATAAAATAAGAAGTACCGGGATAAAAATAGAGCGAACAATAATCCCAATCATAACCAAACTCAATATCCACGGTATCCGATTTGGGAGTTCCACTAATCAATTCATCAATGAAAAAAGTGGCCACATAGCGGTACCCTAAATTGGGAAAAAACTCCGTCCGCTTCGTAATAAGATGCCCTTTAAACAACAGATCTGCTTCAATCAAATGTCGAATGTTTAAGTCATCACCTGGATAACAACCACATTCCGAAGCCCTTCCAAAAAACGGGTTACAAAAGAAAACGAAGAAAAGAAGGATCCCTAGTTTCATCTGTTTGCCTCTACATGTGCTTATTTACTTGGTATTTACTATAATAACTTGCCAATTCCTGAAAAGTCCCATTCTGATTACCAATCTAATAGTAAAAAAGGTGAATTTTTCTTCTCTCAAAAAATTACCAAATTTTTAGGAAGAAGGAAAACACTTTAATTAAACAGCCTGTTAGCTCCTTATGAAGTACGATAGGATTTTAGTTTGGTTTAGAAATGATTTGAGGCTGGGGGACAACGAAACCTTAACACGTGCCATCCAACAGGGAAAGGAAATCATCCCAGTTTACTGCTTTGATTCCAGGCAATTCAAAAGCACCTCTTTAGGATTCGCCAAAACCGGGGCTTTTCGAGCCCAGTTTCTACTGGAAAGTGTGGCTGACCTTCGACAATCCTTTCAAAAAATAGGGGGTGACTTGGTCATTTTACATGGGAACCCAGAACAGGCTGTCCCGGAATTTGCCAAGCAACTTGGCGCAACTGCCATCTATTTCTCAAAGGAAGTTGCGGCTGAGGAGCGACAAGTAGACAAGGCCCTGGAGGAAAATGCCTTTTCTCAAGGGATCGCCTGCGAAAGTTTCTGGCAGAGCACCCTTTACCACAAGGACGATTTGCCTTTTCCAATTCGGCAAACACCTGAAGTGTTTACTCAATTCCGAAAAGAGGTTGAAAAGGGATGCAAAATCCGTCCTTCATTTCCTTCCCCTCAACAAATTTCATATCCTGGGAAAGCAGTAATTCCTGATGCAGGAGAATTGCTACCCTTAACCATATACGGACTGGAGTACCGCAAGCAAGCGCAACAATCGTGGTTGGACGTTCGCGGGGGAGAATCTGCTGCGCAAGAGCGGCTCCAGTCCTATTTTTGGGAAAAAGACCTTCTCAAAAACTACAAGCAAACACGCAACGGGCTTATCGGCATGGATTACAGTTCCAAACTGTCTCCCTGGCTTGCGCTCGGCTGCATTTCCCCTCGCAGCATCTATGAAGAAGTGAAGCGGTACGAGAAAGAGCGTGTCAAAAACGACAGCACCTATTGGCTGGTCTTTGAGTTGATTTGGAGAGATTACTTCCGATTGATTGCCAAAAAGCATGGCATCAAGATCTTTAGCCTAGGCGGAATCCGAAACCAGGAGGATGCTTGGAGGCGAGATATCGACCTATTTGAAGCCTGGAAATCTGGGCAGACAGGAGTGCCTTTTGTGGATGCCAACATGCGGGAATTGAATGCCACCGGATTTATGTCCAACCGGGGCAGACAGCTGGTCGCAAGCTTTCTAGTCAATGACTTGGGTATCGACTGGACCTGGGGAGCGCGCTACTTTGAAAGCCAGCTGGTGGATTACGATGTTTGTTCCAACTGGGGCAACTGGATGTATGTAGGTGGGGTAGGCAATGATCCTCGGGAAAATCGCTACTTCAACATCCTGCGCCAGGCCAGTACCTATGACAAAAAAGGAGACTTTGTAAGGCTCTGGATTCCTGAGCTTCAGGCCATTTCGGGATTTGACATCCATCAACCCTGGGAGTTATCCACAGCCACGTTGCGAAACTTGAAAATTCAAATGGGGAATAGTTATCCACATGCCTTGGGCAAAATCCCTGCTTTGGAAAAGGCGTATTGAAAATGGCAGCATTGAATTGCTGCCATTTTTTTGTGCTCGCCAAACTGATCCGCCTTCGGTAGGTCAACCCGCCGTTGCGGGTTGTGCGGGATACTCTAATCATTTTACCCCAGGTTCACCTGCCGTTGGCAAGTAAACCTGGGGCTATGCAAGATTCGATCCGCCTTGGCGGATCCTTACTCGATACAATTTTGATGCAAATAGGTTGTTCAAAATTTTTACAAAAAATGGTTTTTGCTTTTATTAAATAAGATCCGCCGCCGCGGATCTAACTTCGAATAGCCGCGGGTGCAACCCGTGGTAGGAATAATAGATTGAAATCCACGATCCGCTAAGGCGGATCGAACTTTTTATAAAATGTTGTGAATTCCAATGAAATTGTTGAAATTCAATTCATTGTGTTTTTTTAAACTATCCAACATTTTTTTATGGCAACACACACGCAATTAATCTACCACATCGTCTTTGCAACAAAAAACAGGGCTGCTACTCTCGAGGAAAGTCAAAAAAAGCGACTTTTTGCTTTCATCTTTCACCTACTTAAAAACAAAAAATGCTTTCTATACCGCATTAATGGGGTAGAGGACCATGTCCATATCCTTACGCATGTCCATCCCTCTATTTCGATCTCAACTCTAGTCAAGGACATCAAAGTTTCAACAAGCCTTTTTATAAAAAGGGAATTAGTTTTCAAGAATTTTAATGGATGGCAAGAAGGATATGGAGCTTTTACTGAAACTATAAAAACCAAAGATCGATTAATCGAATACGTTAAGAATCAAGAGGAGCACCATGAAAAAATGTCCTTTTTTGATGAATATAAAAGGCTTTTGGAAGAACATGGGATTGAATTTGAAGAAAAATACTTATCCTAAAGTCAATTTCCTACCGCAGTAGGTCAACCCTCCACGGAGGGTTGTGAGGAATACACTAACAATTTTACCCCTGGTTCACCCGCCGTTGGCAGGTAAACCTGGGGCTATGCAAGGTTTGATCCGCCATAGCGGATCCTTACTTGATACAGTTTTGATGCAAATAGGTTGTTCAAAATTTTTACAAAAACCGGTTTTAGCTTTTATTAAATAAGATCCGCCGCGGCGGATACAACTTTGAATAGCCGCGAGTGCAACCCGTGGTATAAAAAAATAAATAGATGTTCACGATCCGCAGCAGCGGATCGAACCATCTTCCTGAGGTCGGGAAGACGATAACATTCTTAGTAGCTCAACTTATACCTACTCAAATCCGGTTGGAGCTGTTTCTTTCTTTTCAATTCCCGTTGGTACAGGTACTCTCCCAATTCCGCAAAGAAGGGTAATCCCACCTCATCCGTCTCGTACTTGTCGTCGTTGAGAACTTGGTCCTCATTTACGTAGATAATAGCGGATACAAAAAACTCCACCCCGGTTTCAAAATCCACAAAATACCCTCCATCAATCAGGTGCCCATAGGACCAGCCGGTCTTGTTGAATACCCGGAAGCGGGTTAGAATCGGCGCTTTGTCAGTCCCAAATTTGGAAAACTTGGAGTAGCTGTCGTAAAATTCAGTGGTATCGTAACCGGGATAATCACTTTCTCGAGGCAGCATACTCATGTACTTGAGCACAAAATTCCGATGCTCCTCATTTAAATTAAACCGTTCGATCCCAACAAAGGCCTCGGGAAAAATAGTGCGCTGGATGACGCCGTGTAAGTCCGAAAGGGAAAACTTGTTCTTGTAAGAAAAGTCCATCCCCTCCTGAATCAAGGTGTCATTCCTATAATAGGCTCTGCCCAACTTTGGATAACCCGGGACCACATAGACACTATCGGACTGCCGCGCAGGGATTTCCAAAATTGTCTTCCCGGAGCTATCCAGAAATCGAATCGGGTTAAAGTGCCTGTTTTCTTCGGCAGAAATGGGGAAACTCAAGCGCTGCGTAATCACCGAATTCGCTAGCCCTTTTTCATTCAACTTCCGATTAATGTAATCCATCCCCAGCAACTCATATAGTCGGTTGGATGCATCGTTATCGGATACAAGCAGTATTTTTTTGATGTAGTGCCCGATGCTTGGCAGGCCATTTTGAGCCGTGGAATCGGACCAAGCAGGTAGCTGGGAAGGGCGAACTGAGTCGGTCAGCATGGTGGTTTCCAAAGTCAATCCTTCTAGTTGCTGCTCCTCCAGCCATTCTAAAGCCAAAAGGACAATGGGTAACTTTACTGTAGAGGCTGGATAGAAATACCTCGAATCATCCACATTGTAGGGGTAGGTAGTAAACAGGGGGTTACCATGCTCGTTGCGGTCGATCTGCGTATACAGTATCTGAACCTGGTACTTGGCGGTATCGGCAAGCACCTTTTGCAAAGTTGGGTAATCTTCCAATCCCTCCTCAAAGGGTATCGGAGGATCAAAATTACAAGCAAGAAAGATGAAAGCAACAAGAAGGGAAAACAGGTAATTTTTCATAGAGACCCGGCGAGATGAACTAGAAATTGGGATAAAGCATTTACCTCCTCCTTGGAATGACTGGCGGAAAGGACAATTCGATTGACTTTGGGACTGCTTGCAGTAGGATAGGAAAAAGAAGAGGTGATGTACCCCTTCTCCCGCAAGTTGTCGGCCCAAGAATCCGGTGAGTACACGAATACTGGAAAGTTTGGGTTCCCTGCAATTTGCGGGAGATCCCTGCTTTGTTGGTAAAAAAAGGAAGTTAGTTCCTTTAACTTTCGCTGCTGCGCATGCAAGAGTTCCTGTACATCCAAAAAGCTTTGAAGCAAGGCAGGAGCAGGCGGAGAAGCTCCTACAAAAATGGATTGGGATTTGACCCCTTGAATCAAATCCTCTGCGCCCAATACGATTCCTCCGGGAGTGGCCAAGCCCTTGCCCAAGGAGCCAGAAACAACGAGTTGAATCCGGTCCTGCTTCCATTGGGAATAGGTGCCAAAAAGGGAATCGCCCAATACCCCAAAAGCATGGCTATCGTCAATCAATAGCGTCACCTCGTGCTTTTCAGCAATCGAAGCCAGCCAATCGTAGCCATGAATTTCTGCTTTGAGCGGATCGACTGCATTGCCAAGGATCAAGATTTTCTGCGATGGCAAGCGAGAGGCCCGCTCCAAACAGGCTTGTGTCCATTGGGAAAAACTCAGAGAGGCCTCAGCTTGAACGCCCGAAGGCAAAATCGCCGGATGGGTATCCGGTGCCGCCCAGCATTGATCTGCTTTTGGAAAAAGGTATTGGCTCGCAGCGATACCCGCTAAATAGCCCGAACTGAATAATGCACTGCTTTCTGCGCCTGCCTGATTTGAAAAGAACTCCTCAAATGCATCGTAGATCGCAAGGCGCACATTGTTGGATCGACTTAGCCCATGGTGCGTGCCCCACTTTTGTACATTACTTTCCACAATTCGCATATAGGCCTCCAAACTATCCAATCCTAGGTAAGAAGTTCCGTTAAAGAAAAGGCATTCCTTCCCTTCCAGCAGAAGCTTTTTTCCAAGGCGAGCAGATAGGGCTAGCGGGTTCACGAAATTTACTTGGCAAAAATCTGGGTAGGATCTTGGAAGGACTTAAACTCAAGGGCATTGCCACAGGGGTCCAAGAAAAACATGGTGGCCTGCTCGCCTACTTCACCCTTGAATCGAATGTAGGGCTCAATGACAAATTCAATGCCGTGGGCTTTTAACTTGTCTGCGAGGTCGTGCCATTCCTCCCAACCGAGAATAGCTCCGAAGTGACGTACAGGAACATTTTTTCCATCTACCTCGTTGGTTTTGGCGTTGGCAAGTTCATCCGGCTTGATGTGTGCGGATAGCTGGTGACCAAAGAAGTTGAAGTCAATCCACTTGTCGGTGCTCCGACCAATGTCACAACCCAGCAGATCGCCGTAAAATTGGCGGGTTTCTTCGATGTCACGAATAGGAAAAGCGAGGTGAAAAGGTTTAAATTCAGCCATAATGATTAGTTTCGTGGGGTGATGTGTTCAGGGCATGTTGATTTTTCTCCCCTAATATATGGCAAAAAAGAAAACAGTTTCATTGGTTTTGAGCAGCGGCGGCGCAAGAGGACTGGCGCATATAGGCGTGATCGAAGAGCTCGAGCACAGAGGCTATACAATAGCTGAGATTGCGGGCTGCTCCGCAGGAGCTTTAGTTGGAGGCATGTACGCCGCGGGCAAGCTTCCCGAGTTCAAAGATTGGATCTGCAATTTGGACCGCGTGGATGTGTTTTCCTTGATGGATTTTACTTTTTCAAGCCGTGGATTTATTAAGGGAGAAAAGGTGTATCAAGCCCTAAAACGAGTCGTTCCAGACCAGAACATTGAAGAATTGTCCATCCGATTTTCCTGCAATGCGGTAGATGTCAACTCCGGAAAGGAGCATGTATTTACCCAAGGGAGTCTATACAAAGCCATCCGTGCCTCGGGGAGCATCCCCTCCGTTTTTATCCCTGCCAAGGCAGAAAAGCAGCATTTTATTGATGGAGGCGTATTGAACCCAGTTCCCATCTCCCTGATTTCAGATCCACATGCCCATGCCATAGTCGTGGTAGATACAAATGCATTGGAAGAACATTACCTCGATCAGCCCAGCAAGCCCTCCAGTAGGCCCCAGGGACTTGCCCTGCCCAGTTGGGTAAAGGATTACCAAGGCAAAATGAAAACCAATTTTCCGAAAGACAGGAAAAAAGACCCCCAACGAACCTATTCAGCTTTGGAGCTCGTCAACCGCTCCTTTGACCTACTGCAAGACCGCTACTGCCAATTACTTTTGGAAAACTATCCGGTGGATGCCCAAATCAAAATTGCAAGAAAGCAATGCGGAACGCTGGAATTCCACCGTGCCGCCGAATTGATTGAAGTGGGCCGAATCAAAACAGCCGCAGCCCTAGATCGTATGGAACATGGAAATTGAGGAACTCAATCGCCTCCTAGGCAATGTGGATAACTACCTTTTGGATCAACTCCTAAAAGGGCGATTTACCAAGGACATGAAAATCTTGGATGTGGGCTGTGGGGAGGGCCGAAATGCCGTGTATTTCCTTCAAAAAAACTACTCCATTTTTGGCATCGATCCGAATGAAGTCGCTATTCAGTATTGCCGCTACTTGGCAAAAAGTATTCAGCCCGAAACAGATGTCCACCGCTTTCAAATAGGCGATGGGGCAGCGATTCCTTTCCATGCAGCTGCATTTGATGCGGTGATCAGTTCGGCCGTCCTCCACTTTGCCGAGGGGCATGCGCATTTTTGGAAGATGATCTCCGAAATCCACCGAGTACTCCAGCCAGGGGGAATTTTCTGGATGCGGATGTGTACTGGTTTTGGCAACATCCTAGAAGAAAGTGAGCACTTAGGCGAGGGCAGATACGCCTTACCGGACGGATCCGAACGCTATGTATTGCTGCCTGATGGGCTGCAGGAACTGGAACGCGTAGGGTTCCGATTTCTTGAAGCCCCCAAGACAGTCCTTGTCTACGGGCAACGGGAGATGGGGGTATTGCTGATGGAGAAAATTGGGTAAGAACTTCCTTATTTAGTCCTTTTTCCCCTGTACCGCCTTCACAATCAAGTCAAATACGGTAGTGGGAGCAATACGATCGGCATTGGAAAGTGATGCTTCACAGACCAACAAGGGTTTGTCCAAATCCGATTCTGGAATGCGTCCATGGGCACCCTTGACCAAGCTGGCGTCCAAGGGAATCACATCCATCAAGTAGCGAAAGCCGAGCTTTTTCTTGATGAGCTTGGTACCCACCTTGAGCATAGGAATGGGGATGCTGGGGTCCATAATCAGTTCCACAGGATCGTAACCCGGTTTGCGATGGATGTCCACACAGCGCGCGTAGTCTGGTGCTTTAGCATCGTCTAGCCAGAAGTAGTAGGTAAACCAAGAATCAGCATCCGCTACGACCACCAAATTCCCTGAACGGGCATGATCCAAATGTGCGTCTTTTTTCCCTTGGGCATCCAAAACTTTTTCCACACCTGGAATCGCTTCGAGGAGGGCTTTCACTTCAGAAAGTAGGGACTGGTCCTGAACATGCACATGCGCCACCTGATGATCTGCCACCGCAAAAACGGTGGAGGTACCTGCATCGAGGGTTTCTAGACCCAGTTCATTTTTCACTTGAATCCATCCCCTTTCCCGGAAAATACGGTTGAGGTGGATCGGTTGAGTCACGGAAGTAATGCCGTATTCGGAAAGCAACAGCACCTGCGTTCCTTGACTTTCAAAGTAGGTGATCAGGTCCTTGGCTAGGTCATCAATTTCCCGTAGGTCTTTCCCAATTTTCGCAAAGTCAATCCCATACTTCTGTAAGGCATAATCCAGGTGAGGGAGGTAAATTAAGTTCAGCGTTGGGGAATGCCACTGGTCTACTTTTTTGGCCGCCTCCGCTATCCAGCGGCTGGATGCGATGGTCGTCGCGGGTCCCCAAAAACTAAAGAGAGGAAAGGGGCCTAGCTCCGCTTGCAGTCGATCCCGCAGTTCCATGGGTTGGCTATGGCAGTCAGGCAACTTGCGCCCATCTGCAGGATACAGTGGCCTTGGAGTCACCGCAAAATCCGCCGTGCTGTACATATTGTACCACCAGAATAGGTTGGCCACGGTAAAATTCGGATCTTCTTTGCGCAGCAGGTCCCAGACTTTTTCGCCTTGCACCAACTTGTTAGATTGCCTCCAAAACTTGATTTCACACTCCTCCTCGAAGTACCAGCCGTTGCCGACAATGCCGTTATCTGTAGGCCACTTTCCGGTCAAATACACCGACTGGGCAGAGCAGGTCACTGCTGGAAGCACGGGCTCCACCACCGCTTGATGCTTGGATGCAATCCATTGTTTCAAAAATGGGGTATGCTCTCCGATCACTCTGGGAGATAGCGCGACAATATCGAGGACAACGGTTTTTTTCATGTTCTAAAAATGGAGAATACCTCGTTCAATCACTGGAGCTGCTCCCTCACCCAGGCCAACTCTCGGGAGATCGCCTCGCCCAAGGTAAGGTGGGTGTCCTCTGGAAGCACTTCCCAAGTGTAGGTTTCAACTTCCAGGTGACTGCTGATGCTTGGATCAGCTTTGACCAATTTCAACACCTCCACAATATCCTCCTGTGTGGACTGGAAGGTTCCGTAATTTTCTAGAAAGATGGGCACATGAAAATGAACCCGCCATTCAAAATCTTTCGTGTTGTTAAGTAGGGCAATCGCTTGGGGCAAATCTGGGTAAGAAATCAAACCCTTTTCTTGGGTTCTCCCAACCACCTGATGCAGGTAGGTGGTATCTGCAAATTCTTCTAATCTTTTTCCAATGCTAAATCGCTCGAATGGCGAATCTGGAATTAACAGTTTTAGGGCCGCTGAAAGTTGAATTTTCCCAATTCCAATCCCCGCTTTCTTCAATTTCTGAAAGGTCTCCTTGGGCTTTTCGTAGCCAATGGCAAAGTGACATACATCGTAACAAACCTGAAGATGATCCAAAATCAGCGCTGAAGCTTCCTTCTCCACAATCCCCAATTTCTTTGCAAGTATGCCCTTCCCTTTGGAAAGGAGCCAGTCTTTGAAATAGCGAATCAATTCCTCAGAATTTTCAATCAGCCCATCCGGTTCTGGTTCAAGGTCTAAGTGCAGTAGCTTCCCCGTTTCACGCCGAAGGCGTACCAACTCATCCACCACATCAATCAAATGAGTTGTCGCTTGCGCAAAAGCGGCCTCTTTTTCCGCATCTGTGCTAAACCAGTGTCTGTAAGACAGAGGAGAGGTGGAAATACCGCCCTCCATCCCCTCGGGAAGAAGCTGAGCTAAAATCCGAAAACATCGAATCGTGTAATCAAGACGGGCTTCGGTAGTCCAATCTGGTGCATGCACCTGTTCTTTTACCTTGGTTCGGTGAAATCCTCCGTAAGGGAAGCAATTCAAGGTATAGACGTAGGCATTGCTTTTTTTCAACCAGTCCTGAAACTCCTTTAGGCGATCGGGGCGTTCTAAAACCAGGGAGGCCTCATGAGAAAGACGAAGACCAATTCCAAAAGCACCTTTATGGGCCAAGCGTTTCTTGACTTCAGGAATGTAAATTTTCAGATTTTGAAAAGTGGCATCCCAC
>JBJOOF010000018.1:0-4226 GCA_046051425.1 Bacteroidota bacterium | reverse complement strand
TGCGTCCCGAAAATTCAAATTGATTGTACCGATTTGGAGTTCGAATCCAGGGAATACTCAACTGGGTATGCAAGGCATTGATTCCAGCCGACCATTTGCCAGATCTGGCTTGGTACTGGATGTTGGTTCCTAGGTTCGTTTCGCGAATTTGGTTTTTGGTGGAGAGTTCGCTTTGGCTGCGGTGTAGTCCTGTTTGAGAAAGGCTGGTCAGTTCTTGACTTGAATTGCCGACAGCATCTAATTGAGTTGCTAGCCGCCCATCTTTTCCAATAGAGGAGAAAAGCAGGGTGCTCTGCCAGGATCCGAGTTGCCTGGTGATTCCAATACCCCGAAAAAATCCCGATTCTAAGCTTGATGTATAGGGAAGAATACCCAAGGTACTTCTTCTCACTGTCGGAACAGTTTCCGCACCTTTACCCAAACTGAATCCTGCCCCAAATACCAGCCCTTGTCCAAAACTGGCTTGAAAATCCCCTAGGCTTAGGGTTTTCCATTTCCCCAAATTGTAGCGTGTATGGTGGAAGGAAGCAAAATTAAACCCATAGCGGCTAGTTTTTGGATCCCAGACAAGGGCTTCTCCTGCATCTTTTTCGAGCAAAAAGCCTAGACTAAAATCCTTGGCATGTTGAATTCGAAAACGAAGAAATAGGTCATTCTGATCTCCAAGGTACCTGCTATTGGGATTCACTGTGCTGTCGTTTTGGTATCCTCTTCGTAATTCCAGGGTGCGCCGGTGTCTGAAAAGGAGGTAACTATTTTCCTCACTTCGTAGGCGTTCCAGAAAGGATTTGGGGCTTGATTTCTCGGTTTCTAGGGTAAGAAAAGGAAGGATGGTATCTAAGGTAGCACTGTCCCAATGGGGGAGGGATTGGAGTTCATACAAGGAAAGAAATTCCCCCGATTGGCTGCGGTGGTCTAGGAATGCCTGAATTTGTGGAGGAGAAAGTAGGTAGGTTCCAGCCAATTCCTCGCCACTTACTCGGTTGATATCCAGTGGGTTTTGATAGAGTTCTGTAAGTAACTCGTAGAGTGCTTCGTAATCCACTTCCTCCTCTTGGACTGGGAAAAGCCGCTCCATCAACTGTTGGATATCCAAGGGTATTGGTGTCCTGTCTTGACCGAATATGGGAAGGGAAAAAAGCAGGAGGAGTACTAAACTAAAGACTTGTTTCATGCCTTAGTGGGTTAAAAATAGGGAGAGGTGGTGGGTGCCTCCTAGTGCGGTAGTTTGGCCAAGAGCATAGTCTAGGCCATACTTTTTCTTCCGAAGCCCAAGTCCAAAATGGAGGGAATTGGGAGCGGAGTGGATGCCAGTGCGCAGGAAGATCCAGTTTTCAAGCTGGTAGTTCAGTCCAAGTTTAAAGAGGGGAGGATGGTCCAGATCCTTTTCCAGTTCGCAGTGGATTTCAAGGTTTTTGGCAGGGAGGTAGGTGATGCCGACCGTGAGTAGGGTAGGAATGGGTTGGGAAGATTTCTTGCTAACCTTGGCTTGGTTCAAATTGGAAAGATGTGCACCAAAGAAAAATCTAGGACCTAGTTCTGCCAGGCCACCTAGAGAGAGCAAGAGGGCATTTCCTGTACCAAATCCTTCGATATGGGTTTGAAACCAGGCTGCTTTTGCCCCGAAACTCAGGATACCTCGGGTGGTAGATAGCCCCAGTTCCAGTCGGTGTTGTTGAAAAAGTTCCCCGCCAAACCGGGAGATTCCAATCCCGAAACTTCCACCTGGTTTTTTGAAAGCCAGGGAAAGGGCGGCAGTGCTTAATTCTTTGATGCTATAGCGTTGATCTAAAGAGACTCCTACTTCGGAGTTTTCAAGACGATCTAGGGCACCGATATTGTTGAAGAGGCTCCAAGCATCTTGGTGGTATAATTTGACTGCTCCTAAGCCTTGAGATTTGGCTCCGAAGGCTTGGGTGGATAGGTCGATTTGGGCAGATGTAGGAAAAGGGAACATCAGCCAGAGGCAAAAAATCAGGCTAAACTTCATGAAAAAATAGATTAAAAAGTGATACTTAAATCTAATCGATTCCTTGGAATATTCCAAGGAGAAGGATGAAATGAAAATAAAGGCAAACTTCCTTATTACTGCGAAGATTTTGGATAAAAAAAGGGCTTTTGAAATTCCTGAAAATGCCTTCGATTTGATTTAAAAGCGTGCCGAATAATATTTTGAAAATTTTTCGCAATCGATTGTTTGAAGAGAAAAAAACATTTTATATTTTTCGGAGGTATTCATGAATTGAATATCTACAATAGGTTTAATAGGTTTGAGAGCAGGAAAAGGTCGGAATTATATTCCGGCCTTTTTTTTGTTATTTGTTGGAGAAATCTTTGTACTCGATGCGTTACTTACCCTTAAAAATGCGAGTTGTGTATGCCAGTTGAACAACTCCGAGCGCAATTGCAATTGGCCTTTCAAGGGGCACTTCCTGGTAAGGAGGCGCAACTGCTCATGGCACCGCAGCCTATTGATCCCCGACGAATTGCTGCCAAGGTGCCTGAAGATCATCGGAAGAGTGGAGTTTTACTCTTGTTTTATCCAGATGCTTCTACTATCTATTTTCCCTTGATCAAGCGCCCACAGTATCCCGGGGCACATAGTGGGCAAGTGGCATTGCCTGGAGGAAAGGTGGAGGAGGGAGATCCAGATGTGGTATTTACTGCCCTTCGGGAGGCGGAGGAGGAAATCGGAATTGATGCGGCCAAGGTGGAGGTAATCGGTAGCCTGACCGAGTTATACATTCCAGTTAGTAATTTTTTGGTTTCGCCGATTGTGGGCTTTTTGGATCACAAACCTACATTCGTTCCTGAGCAGCGAGAGGTTGACAGGATCATTCCTACAGCCTTGAATCACTTGGTTCAACCCGAGATTGTCAAACAGACCCCCATTTCACTTGGGGGAGGTAAGTACCTGGAAACCCCTTATTTTGACATTGCTGGGGAAGTGGTTTGGGGTGCGACGGCCATGATTTTGAGTGAACTCATTCAGGTCTTGAAGCAAAAAGGATTGTAAGTGTTGGTCTTTTTGACAAATGTGGGTATTGTTGTACCAACTAATTAATAGCTATGGAGGAAAGTGCAAGTCCCTTATTGACCAATGATGCGGTAGTTTTTGGCCTGCTGATGGCCACTTTGGCTTTTATTTTTGCCTCTTCTTCGAGTAAGCATCCTTTTTGGGTGAAGTTTTACAGGTATGTACCCGCGGTGTTACTTTGCTATTTTATTCCTGCAGTATACAATTCCCTGGGTTTGATTTCCGGGGAGTCTTCGAATTTGTACAAAGTTGCATCCCGTTACTTATTGCCTGCTTCCTTGGTACTTTTTACCATCAGTGTGGATTTGAAAGGTATCCTTCGCTTGGGGCCCAAGGCCTTGATTCTATTTCTTACTGGTACTGTCGGTATTGTTTTGGGTGGTCCCGTATCCTTGCTTATAGTCGGATGGATTCAGCCTGATTTATATGCGGGTACAGGTCCAGATGAATTGTGGAGAGGATTGTCTACGATTGCCGGGAGTTGGATAGGTGGAGGGGCCAACCAAACTGCCATGTTGGAAGTCTTTGGTGCAAGTCCAGTCTTGTTTGGACAGATGATAGCCGTGGATGTGTTGGTTGCAAATTTCTGGATGGCAATTTTGTTGTATTGGGCAGCCAAACCAGAAAAGATCGACAAATTCTTAAAGGCTGATACCACGGCGATTTACGAACTGAGAGACCGAATTGCAAAGGCACGCGAAGCCAGTATTGCTATTCCTAGCCTAACAGATATTTTGTTAATCCTCGGAATTGGTTTTGGGATCACAGGGTTGTCGCACTACTGTGCAGATTTCTTGGCGCCTTGGTTTGAGACCAATCATCCCGAATGGAACCAGTATTCCTTGAATTCAGCCTTCTTCTGGATTGTGGTCATTGCTACCGCGCTGGGTTTAGTTCTATCCTTTACAAAGGCAAGACATTTGGAAGGGGTGGGTGCTTCCCGATTGGGTTCAGTGCTCCTCTACGTGATGGTGGCCACCATTGGGATGCAAATGGACTTGGGTGCAGTTCTTGATAATCCCATTCTATTTTTGATAGGAATTATTTGGATTCTGTTCCACGTCTCGTTAATGCTCTTCGTTGCTTGGCTGATCAAGGCTCCGTTCTTTTATGTGGCGGTGGGTTCCCAAGCCAATGTGGGTGGTGCAGCCTCAGCACCCATCGTAGCATCCGCATTTGACGCTTCCTT
>JBJOOF010000017.1:0-9944 GCA_046051425.1 Bacteroidota bacterium | reverse complement strand
ATCTAGGACCAAACTGGCTTACGATGCGAGAACTGGCCATAGAAGCTAACTTCCCACTCTCGGCATAGGAATGCCCATTGGTAATTCCGTAGAGGAAGGCGCCCGCAAACATATCGCCTGCGCCATTGCTGTCGATGGCTGTGGTAGGATAAGGCTCGATGTCGATGAAGGTATCTCCATCGAAGATCATGGCTCCATTTTTCCCCATCGTGATCACAAAATGCTTGGCTGCTTTTTTCATTTCTTCACGCGCTTCGGCTAAGGTGCTTTTGCCTGTATACAACATGGCTTCTTCTTCGTTTGCGAAAAGCAGATCCACACTTGGACCGATCACATCGTCAAAGTTGGCCTTAAAATACTTGACCATGGCTGGGTCCGAAAAGGTCAAGGCTACCTTGGTGCCTGCTGCTTCGGCCACCTTCTTGGCATGAAGCATGGCTTCCTTGCCATTGGGAGAGGTCACCAGGTAACCCTCGATAAATAAATAGGAAGAGTCTTGAATGGCCGCATCATGCACATCCTGGCTAGAGAAATTCTGGGTGATACCCAAAAAGGTATTCATCGTCCGCTCCGAATCCTCGGTCACCATCACCAAGCACTTGCCCGTCACACCGGACTCGAGCTTAGCCGTAGTCAAGGCAATATCCACTCCAGAATCAATCAAATCTTGAAGGTAAAAATGCCCCAATTCGTCATTGGCTACGCGGAAGCAGTAGAAGGATTTGCCTCCAAACTGGCTTACCGCCACTACGGAGTTGGCCGCTGATCCACCTGCTTGCTTTTTGGCTTCAGCATGGTGGATGACCTGCATGAGATGGTTTTGACGCTCCTCATCCACTAGGGTCATGAGGCCTTTTTCTACCCCATTGTCCGCAAAAAACTGGTCGGTTACTTTAAACTCAATATCTACTAGGGCATTCCCTATGCCAGTTACGTTGTACTTTTTCATTTTATTTTGGTTGGAATTCTTTACTAGTTGTGGGTATTCAATTCGAGGTCTTTGGATCTGCCCCGCTATTCCTTAGGTAAAAATGGGGTGTCTTTCAAATGGCTTTTCCCGATCGAAAAGGTAGCGATAGGTATGGTGGGTCTTGTAGATTTTGGATATCAATTGTTCGCAAACCCGCATCATTTTGGGATTAAAGTCCCCAATCCAGTTCATCTCGATGGTTTTGTAGGGAAAGGAGGACTTGCCACTCATCTGGTCGTAGCTCAAGACAATGGCGCCCTCCACCCCTTTGCCCTGATGCTCTGGCACCACACCAAAGACCAGCCCGAGCATTTTATTGGGTGGAAAAAAGGTTTTGTACCAGAGAAATTTGAGTTTCCCTATCAGGTCTAGTTTCCCATTGACATGCTTGAAAATCTGATTGATCTCGGGGATCTGAATAAAAAACCCGACTGGCTCTCCTTTGAAAAAGGCAAAGTAAATCAAGCGCGGATCTAGGATAGGTTTCATCTTGGCAAACATCATTTGCGCTTCTTTCAAGGCAATGGATTTGCCCATGTGTCGGGCCCAAGCCTTGTTGTACACGGTCATGAAATACTCGGGTGCTTTTTCCTGGAGCTCTTTGCCCTTGATGTAGCGGAAGCTGTAATCTTCATTGGCTAGGATCACTTGGGCACGCTGGATCATCTTTTGGTCAAATCCTACGTTTTGTACATCTCGCGCGTAGGTGTATTGCTTGAAGTAAAGCTGAAATCCATAGTTCTCGAAAAAAGTCTGGTAGTACCCAAAATTCCAGGGCATGTTGTAATTCGGTTCCGAAAATCCATCGACTAATAGTCCCCACCACTTGTCGCGCTCCCCAAAGTTGATAGGTCCATCCATGGCCTCCATGCCTTCGCTTTGGAGCCAGGCTTTGGCTTGATCAAACAGCAGAAAAGCAGCGTCTTGATTGTCAATGCATTCAAAAAAACCAACGCCGCCTGTGGGTTGCTTTTCCTTCATCTTGGGATTGACAAAGGCAGCAATCCGTCCAATGGTCTTCCCAGATTCATCCTGGAGCAACCAGCGCTTGGCCTTGGCACCATTTCTAAAAAGTTTGTTGGTCTCCGCATGGAAGAGCCCCTCAATGTCCTGATCGATGGGGCGAATCCAATTTTTCTCGTTGCGATACAACCACACAGCAAGCGCTAGAAATGCTTTTTGGTGTGCAGGGGTAACGACTTCGATCAATTTCATTGAATGGGATTTGATGCGAAGTTACTAGGAAAGAATCATTTGGGAAAAAGGATAGAGAAATAGAATAGAAATACAATGGAAATAGAGTGGAAATAAGGTAGAAATAGAGTGGAAATAGACCGAGGAAGCTCGGTGAAATACATCAAATTCATATTTCACGAAGCGAAGCGAAGTCTATCCCAACTGTATTTCTACTGTATTTCTTTTTAACTATTTCACGAAGCGAAGCGTAGTCTATTTCTATCGTATTTCAATTCGTTTAATTCCCCAATTGAAACATCCCGGGTCCAGAAACACCCAGTACTCCATCCGGGGTTAATACCAGTATCTGAGGTTTAATCAAACCGTTCTGAGATTGATTCGGCCGATACAATCTTGATCTATTTTGAGTAGATGCTGTTTGTGGATTTGAGATACGTTCGGAATCACTGGAATGACCTCCTTCGAATACTTGCTCACTCACGAGCTGCCCCTTAAAATCATACTGCTTCCAGGTACCTCGCTTCTCTCCGGCGGCGTAAGTGCCCGAACTAGCGACCAAACTGGTTTGCGGAAAATAGGTAAACCAGGTGCCCGTACGCAAGCCATTGATATACCTCCCCTTCTCGAGACGGTTACCTTCCCCATCATACATCACCCTCCTTCCATCACCATTTGCCAGGCTTCCAGCATCTAAAATCTCCCCCGAACGAGTCGTGAATGCACTGAATTCAATTAAAACTCCATCCTTATAGATTTCTTCTTGATGCACAAACTCTTCTTTTCCTAGCACTTGCCAGGCGCCACTTTTAGCGCCATTTTCATAATTGCCCTTTTGGTAAAATTCAGGTACCAAAGGATAAATCTCCTTCCATTCTCCTACCCGGTCTCCTTGCTGGTAGATCCCTTTCGAAAGCAAACGACCTTGATCATCGTAGTCTTCCCAAATCCCTTCCAAGATCCCCTTCGCAAAATTTGCTACGATGGCCAACTTCCCATCCGCATGAAATTGGGTAAACTCACCCTGCTCCTGACCGTCTACAAAAACTACTCGCTGCTTTGGCCTTCCGTCTGGAAAAAAGGATTCGTAAATCCCATTGATTTCGCCCATTTCGAAGGGAATACGCTCGGAAACCTGACCTGAAGCATAATAGGCAATGGAAAACCCATTCAATGCATTGTTTTGGTAACTGTATTCGGATTTTAGGCTGCCATCCAATCGGTATACAAACCAGTCACCTGATTTTTCGCCTTGGAAATAGGAACCTGAAAGAAGGACTTCACCCTCCTTACTAAATTCAAAAAAATCTCCATGAAGCATCCCTTTTTGATAGTTGACCACTTTCTTGGCAGTACCCTCCGGAAAAAATTCCTCAAAGACCCCATCCAAAAGGTTGTCCTTAAACTCCAATTGGTACAGGGGCATGTCTAAATTAAAATTTTCCTTCACTTCCTGTTCTTCCACCGCGGCTACAGCAGGACCAGGATTCTCAGCCAATAACTTTCGCGAATAGATTCTCCAAACACCTTCCTTGCTTTCACCCTCCATCTTTCCCGTTCCCACCAAGTTCGAATTTCCGAAGTAGAAAAACCCTTGCGCTTGCGTAGCCTGAGCGCCTAGAAAAAGAAGAAGGACTAACGTTTGAAAGGTTTTCATAAGTGAGGGGATGGAAAATCCAAAATCACAGGTAGAACGTATAGAACAAATAACCCGCCATGAAGTTTTTCAGTTCTTTTTATAATCAGCATAAAAAAAGGAGCAGTTGCTCCTTTTCTATTTTAGTCCACTACTGTGGCATATAAATCAAACTCGGTGGCATCGTACACCTTGACATTTACAAAATCACCTACGCGGCAATACTGGGTGGCTGTATCGATAAGCACCTCGTTGTCTACCTCCACGGAATCAAACTCGGTTCGACCCACAAAATGTCCTCCCTCCTTCTTATCAATCAACACCTTAAAGGTCTTGCCGATTTTTTCTTGGTTGAGGTCGTAACTGATCTGCTCTTGTACCTCCATCAGGTGATTGGCACGCGCTTGCTTTTCTTCTTGGGAGAGTTTGTCTTCCATCTCAAAGGCATGCGTATTTTCCTCGTGGGAGTAGGTAAAGACACCCAAGCGCTCAAACTTCATGCGCTCCACAAAATCGACCATCTCTTGGAATTCCTTTTCTCCTTCACCAGGATGCCCGGCAATGAGGGTCGTACGAATCGCAATCTCAGGGATCAGATCACGGATGCTGTGGATCAATTCCTCCTGCTTTTCGCGGGTAGTTCCTCGACGCATGGCCTTGAGCACATCCGTCGAACCGTGTTGGAGGGGAATGTCTAGGTACTTGCAAATATTGGGACGCTCTTTCATGACGTCGATGACGTCCATTGGAAAACCTGTTGGATAGGCATAATGCAGGCGAATCCAGTCGATTCCCTCCACGTCGGACAAGTTGCGGAGGAGATCAGCAAGGTTTCGCTTTTTGTACAAGTCCAAGCCATAGTAAGTCGAATCTTGTGCGATGAGCAACAGTTCCTTGGTGCCATTGGCAGCCTGATGACGGGCTTCTTTGACGAGTTCTTCGATGGGTCTGGAAATATGACCTCCACGCATCAGCGGGATGGCACAGAAGGAACAAGGGCGATCACAGCCCTCGGATATCTTCATGTAGGCATAGTGACTGGCATGGGTCAGCAAGCGCTCCCCGACCAATTCATGCTTGTAATCGGCTTTGAATTTTTTCAGAATGGCAGGCAAATCGCGCGTGCCAAAAAATGCATCTACTTGAGGGATTTCCTGTTCCAAGTCATCCTTGTACCGCTGCGAAAGGCAGCCCGTCACGTAGACCTTGTCAACCAATCCTTTTTCCTTCGCATCTACATATTGCAAAATCGTATCGATGGATTCTTGCTTGGCATTGTCAATAAATCCGCAGGTGTTGATGATGATGATGTTGTTGTCCTGACGATCAGACTCGTGGCTAGCATCGATGCCATTGCCTTTGAGTTGGGTGAGGAGCACTTCAGAATCCACCAGGTTTTTGGAGCAGCCCATCGTGATGATGTTGACTTTATCCTTTTTTAATGTTCTTGCTTTCACAGAATTTACATCGATTTGGGAGGACGAAGGTAGGTAAAAAGGCTTGAAAAAGAATAGTTAGCTACCTTGGCTCTTGTTTGGACGCTGTCTTTTCCCCGCTTGCTCATCCCTTCTTAACACATTGGTAAAACAACCTTAACGTGGAGATTGGAAGTAGGGGTCTAGTATTACCTAATTTCGTCACATACAGCAAAATTTTTTAACTCCTTGCATTTATTTTTAGCCCCCGATGCGAGTCGGGGCGCATTGCAGGAGAGTAAATTAGCTCCCACCCCTGTTTATTTTTAGCCATTCCTCCCCCAAAACTTTTGGGGTTTATTCGTCTTGGTGTACCTTAGTTTCGAAAATTACCCTCTATGGAATTCACCGCCCCAAACGCCCAAAAATTAACTTTTGATCGAAAAAATTATTCAGACGAGACCCTACTGAAGCTCTACGAATCCTTGCTGGTACCGCGAAGAATTGAAGAGAAAATGCTGATTCTGCTTCGTCAGGGACGGATCTCCAAGTGGTTTAGTGGATGGGGGCAGGAAGCCATTTCGATTGGTGCGGTAAATGCCCTTGCTTCGGATGAGTTTATCCTTCCCATGCACCGCAATTTGGGGATCTTCACGGGCCGAGACATGCCTCTCGAGCGCCTATTTGCACAGTTTCAGGGCAAAGAGTTGGGCTTTACCAAGGGCAGAGATCGCTCTTTCCACTTTGGAAGCATCGAACACCATGTAGTGGGCATGATTTCCCATTTGGGTCCTCAGCTCGCCTTGGCAGATGGGATTGGTTTGGCACACAAACTTGCAAATGAGAAAAAAGTGACTCTGGTCTTTTCTGGAGATGGCGCGAGCTCAGAAGGAGACTTTCACGAAGGATTGAATGTAGCCGCAGTCTGGAAACTACCAGTGATCTTTGTGGTCGAACACAATGGCTACGGCCTTTCCACTCCCAGCGAGGAGCAGTTTGCCTTTCAATACTTCACTGAAAAGGGCCCAGGATATGGAATGGAGGCAGTACGGATTCAAGGCAACAATGTCCTAGAAGTATACGATACCATTTTACGCCTTGCCGAAGACCTGAGAGAAAATCCAAGACCTGTGCTCGTCGAAGCAATCACCTTCCGAATGCGCGGCCACGAGGAGGCATCTGGCACCAAGTATGTTCCCAAATTCATGATGGAAGAATGGGGGCAACTGGATCCCGTAGACCGCTACGAGGATTACCTCATTTCCATTGGCGTGTTGAATGAAGAACTCAAAGAAACACTCAATACAAAAGTTAAAACCCAAATCAACGACGCCTTAGAAATCGCCTTTGCGGAAGAAGCAGTGGAGGCACAGGTGGAAAAGGAATTGGGCGATGTATATGCTCCCTGGACCCAAAACGTGCAGGCCCCAGGCCCTACCCAAACCGACAAGCGCTTCATCGATGCGATCAGCGATGGCCTTCGCCAATCCATGGAAAAATACCCCAACCTGGTACTGATGGGCCAGGACATTGGGGATTATGGGGGAGTATTTAAAATTACAGATGGATTCAAAGCCCAATTTGGAGGGGATCGAGTGCGCAACACGCCCCTATGCGAAAGTGCCATTATTGGCGCAGGACTTGGGCTATCCATCAAAGGCTATAAAGCCATGGTCGAAATGCAGTTTGCCGACTTTGTGAGTGTAGGATTCAATCAAATTGTAAACAACCTAGCCAAGATTCACTATCGCTGGGGGCAAAATGCGGATGTAGTCATTCGAATGCCTACTGGAGCCGGTACGGCTGCTGGCCCATTTCACTCGCAATCTAACGAAGCCTGGTTTTTTCATACCCCTGGTTTAAAGATTGTCTATCCTTCCAATCCTCACGATGCCAAAGGCCTCCTCAATGCGGCATTGGAAGACCCGAATCCCTACCTCTACTTTGAACACAAACTCCTCTACCGATCCATCTCGGGGCCGGTGCCAGATAGCTACTACACGGTAGAAATCGGGAAAGCGGCTCTAGCAGCTACTGGAACTCAAGTTTCCATCATCACCTACGGCATGGGCGTGCATTGGGCCACCAAGGCCGTAGAAGAGTTGGGCATTTCTGCTGACATTTTAGACCTCCGTACCTTGCTCCCTTGGGATCAGGAAGCGGTAGCAGCAACGGTTAAAAAGACAGGAAAAGTAATCTTCCTACACGAGGACACGCTTACCGGAGGGATTGGTGCAGAAATCTGTGCTTGGGTTTCGGAGCACTGCTTCGCTTCGCTAGATGCTCCCGTGATGCGGGAAGGTAGTTTGGATACCCCAGTTCCTTTTGCCCCCAACTTGGAAAAACAATTCCTGCCAGCGGATAGATTTAAGGTGAAACTTCAAGAACTGCTTGCATTTTAAGCGCAAACCAGAAATTCAACCCCAATGGTTCAACTCAGACAAATTGCAAAAGAAGAGCTCTCCAAAGTACACCACATCGCACACCAAACTTGGCCCTCGACTTTTGGCGCTATTTTGAGTGCGGAGCAGATTGCTTACATGCTCAATTGGATGTATGACCTGGCGCTACTCGAATCACAAGTGGAGAAGGGACATACTTTTTTGATTGCTGAAGCTCAAGGAACTGCTATTGGATTTGCTGGATTCGAACTCTTCTACAAAGAAGGCACGAAGGCCAAACTTCATAAATTGTACCTACTCCCTAACAGCCATGGGAAAGGGACTGGAAAAGCCCTCCTTCAAGAGGTGGCGAGCCGAGCACGAGCAGCAGGTCAACAAATTCTGACCCTGAATGTGAACAAGGACAACCAAAAAGCAATTGATTTTTATAGGAGCCAAGGATTTGTAGAAACCTACAAGGAGGTCATCGACATCGGCAATGGATACGTGATGGATGATGCGGTGATGGAATTAGCGCTTTAATTCTTTTTTTCGAGCACCGTATCCCAAAGAACCAGTCCATTAGCAGGTGCCGTGGGCACGGGAGTCCAGTCCCCTTCTGGATTTTCCAAGCGCTCCTGGATTTGCGCAGCATTCCAGTTCCAAATCGCATAGACCATCTTGCGCACCTGATGGTGCAAAAACCCCTGTCCAACTACCTCCACCACCCCAACTTGTGCTGGAGCAAAGGGAGAAGTCAAGTCATTTGACACAAACACAGAGACTGCCTCCACGCTTCTTTCGAAGGAGGATTTGGTAGAAGCCGCTTGGCAAAAAGCCTTAAAGTTGTGAACTCCCACAAACAAGTTTCCCAAGTTCTGCATTTGATCTTGGGAGTTGGAAAAGGGAACCGCGGAGACGAACGAGGAAGCAAAGGGATGAAAGTCCAGGGGAGAGGCGAAGAAATAGCGGTAGGTTTTTTGTCGGACCGATTGAATCAAATTAAAGTCCCGAGCAATGGTCTCAACCCCTTCCAGGCGAATATCTCCTCCAAGGTGAATATTGATCGTTTCTAAAAGAGGTTCAAATTCAATTTCCTCTTCCACAAAAAGCTGCACATAGCCCTTTCTACAGCTTACGCCAGAGTCCGTCCGGCTAGACCCAATCAAGGTAAAGGGACGCTCCTCCAAGACAAATCGGAGTACCCGCTCCAACTTCCCCTCTACCGTAGGCTGCTCAGGTTGCTTCGCCCATCCTTTGAAGCGAGCCCCAAAGTAGGAAATGGAAAAAAGGTAGGAGAAAGGTTTATGCTGCATATTTACAGCCGAAAAATAGGTATATTTAAGTATATTGTTCAATTAGAATGCTTCAAAGTACCTATCCTTTAGGTTGTCTTATCCATCATTATCACTTCATGAACCAGCTCAACGCCATAAGAAAAAGGTTAATGGAACAAAAAAAATCCTTGTTCCAAAAATACCCAATCAAAGAGCTTGCGATTTTTGGTTCCTACGCACGCGAGGAACAAAGCCCAAAGAGCGACCTAGATGTACTTGTTGAATTTCACAGCAGAGTAGGTTCGGAGTTTATTGAATTAGGAGATGAACTAGAAGAACTGCTCGGTATCAAAGTGGATTTGGTTTCAAAAAAAGGAATTAAACCACGCTATCTCGAACAAATCAAAGACGAGTTAATCTATGTCTAAAAGATCCAGTGACTTACTGCTCCTGGATATGAAGGAAGCAGCTGAAAAGATTCTTAAATATACTCAGGGCTTATCATTTGAGGATTTTTTAGCTGATGACAAAACCATAGATGCGGTAGTACGAAATTTTGAAATTATAGGCGAAGCTTCCCTGCGTATTGACGAAGATTTTAGGTATGATAATCCTCAAATTGAATGGAAAAAATTACGAGGCTTTAGAAATCGAATCGTTCACGACTATTTTGGGATTGACTATGAAATTGTATGGTCCATCCTAACCCAGGACCTAGAAGAATTAGTTTTTCAATTGGATCAACTCTTAAACTAAAACACCACCCCATTTCGAGGTGGTGTTTTTAGTTTAAAGCTTAACTCAAAATTCGAGCTGCCAGCCAGTCTCCTAATTCGGAGGTTTTGTAGGCCTTCCCTCCTTCAGCGATGTCTTCGGTGACGATTCCTTCAGCTAGCGATTGATTGACTACATCGCTGATCAATTTGGCTTCAGCTGCCAATCCAAATGCATAATCGAACATCATGGAAGCAGATAGAATGGTCCCCAGCGGATTGGCAATGTCCTTGCCAGCTGCTTGAGGATAAGAACCGTGAATCGGTTCGAATAGCTTCACCTTGGCTCCCAAGGAGG
>JBJOOF010000016.1:0-3670 GCA_046051425.1 Bacteroidota bacterium | reverse complement strand
AGATGGAATGGAAAACAGAGAAAAATACGCGATCGGAAAGTGAGCTAAATAGGTTTCCATCCACAATAAAAAAGATAGCAGCGGCGATTAGCAATTCAAAGCCAAACGTAAACAGGATGATTTTGACTAGGGTGGAGCCAATCTTACTGATATTGTCCTCGTTGATGTAATCTTTGAGAAAAAGTTGGCTTTGAAGCGATTGGCTGCCCTTAAAGAAAAAGCCAAAAAAGCTGGTAAAAGTCATCATCCCCAAACCGCCAATTTGAAACAAAATCATGATGATGGTTTGGCCCATTCCGGTAAAGACTGTTGCAGTATCCACGACAATCAACCCAGTCACGCAGACCGCTGAGGTAGACGTAAATAAGGCATCAATCCAAGTGATTCCGCCAACGGTGGAATTTGGAAGCATTAGGAGAAGCGTCCCCACTAGGATGACTAAAAGGAAACTTAGAATAAAAATCAATGCCGGATGGATCGCCATTTTATTGACGCCAAGGCTCAATCGGCTCAACTCAATCGAAAACAATAAGCAAATCAGGATATTGGTAAGAGTTGCCTCATAAGTTTGGAACCAAGTCCAGCTCTCCATCCATCCAAATTGAATGCAGGCAGCAAAATGAAGGAGCAAGGTGAGAAACACTTCCAATCGTCTCCTACCTTTGCTGACGTCCTTGTAGATAAAGAGGAGCCGATACAAGTAGTTTTGACCCAGCACAAAAAGTGCAATGCCATAAAGAAGGGAGTGAATAGGGAAAATGTTCTGATTTGGAAAACCCAAATCAAAAATCCAAACTAGGAAGATCAGCAAGGTGAAAATTACCCTGACGAAACTGTTGGTTTTTCTGACCCACTGAAGGGCTAAAATTTGTTTGTCCGGATTTTTAAATAGCCCAGAGTAGCTCATTCTGTTCGATCTTGCGTCAAATGTAAAGTAGATTCACAGGATAATCCACAAAAATGTAATTAATTAATTTTAAGGCTCCTGACTCAACCGCATTTGGTTTTTTTAAGGGGAGTCGAGACGCTTCAATTTTCCCAAGACCAGGAATTTGAATTTAGCCTATTTGGCAGCCTGTTGATCAAATAATCCAATGGTTTCTTATTTCTTTTTGATCAAATTCTTAACTTGTTGTTACACTAACCAATCTACCGATGAGAAAAGTAACCAAAACCCTAGCTAGTTTGCTGCTATTGGCATTCTTTTCCGCCACTTTGTTGACATCTTGTGGTGGCAAAAAAGAGGAGGCTACGGAAGCAACAGACAGTACCGAACAAGCTGCTGAGCATCCTGAAGGCGGAGAACATCCAGAAGGTGGTGAACATCCAACCAAGGATAGCACTTCTGGTAAGTAAGAAAAAAAGAGCCGTGAGGCTCTTTTTTTATGATTTCCGCTGGAAGGTGAAGGTGGTAGGTGCTTTGATTTCTTTGCCGCCCATTTCTAAATAAGGGTATACCAGAAAATTGATCGGCCCAGCGGTAGGACCAGGATTCAATTCTAGGTCTCTTCCTCGGGTAAACTCAATTCTATTGGCCGGATGCCTTCCAAAGTAATAGGTGGCCAAGGCAGTGTATTTATTGGCCTCGCTGATGTCCACAGGCCACCATTTGCCATCAGCATAAAACTCCGCCCAGCAATGGTAGCCATCCATGCCCCCTTCGTTGCGGTCCGAAGGAATGGAGGCTCCAATCGCAAAACGAGCAGGAATGCCCACCGAACGGGCCAAAGAAATAAAGTAGGAGTGAAACTCCGAGCAATTTCCCGTTTTGGAGTCACAGGCATAGTTGGAGTCCCCACGTCCAAAGTCCCCAAATTTCATGTAGCGCATCGTTTCGATGATGTAATCGTATAATCTCCGGGCTTGAATAAGGTGTGACTCCTTGATTTTTTCTCCCAAAGCCTCTTTCGCAATCTCTTCAAAGCGTCCTCCCACAGGCATTAGTTTGTTTCCTTTGAGGTAAACGGCAGGATTGGGCATGGCTTCAGCATAAGGTCCTTTTTCGCTACGCGACACGGCGTAGGATATGGAAATCTGCTGACCACTGTGCTCCGGGCCAAGGCTCATGTAGAGGACCTCGTTTTTATTGGCTTGGTCTTTCAAGACTTTGCTGGGTACGGGAAACTTCTTTTCCAAGATTTTTACTTCTTGAAATGCATCCGACAAAGCCAAAGGAACCCAGATTTCTGCCGATTCGGTGAGGGTGGGTAGCGTGATAGTGTAGTAAAATTCGAAACTATCTTTTCCTTCCTTTACACCAAGGAGGGAGTTGTCTGATTGCTCTAGCGGCATTTTGTACCAGGTTTTGTCTGTGTTTTGTTTCCAACTGTAATAGGGCTTTCCATTTAACTTGTGCACGGAAGTTTGGGTAATATTCATGTTCCCGGGTGTGCCTTCCATAAAAAAGTCCACATCGTACACGTCACCACTTTCGTCTACCAAGTCTACACAAGCAAAGTGGCTGTTTGGACCCAGGTTGGATAGGTATTCGGTATGGACTCGGACCAACTTCATTTTCAAATCGTGGTTTTCGTCTTTTACGGGGAAAAAGCCTCCATTCTCCTGGGTGGTGCGGGAAATGTAGTTTTTGATCTCCTGCTCAATCTCTGCGATGGCCAAAGGCGCTTCTGCTTTCTTTTCGCTGGTTTCTGATTGATTACAAGCCTGCAGGCCCAATACCAGGAGCAAGGCAAGTACCATTCGGTAGGGATGGAAGGATGTATTCATTAGTCGAATGTTAGATTTCATCAGCCCAACAAGGTAGATAGTACAAGGTAAAACAAAGATGGGCAAATTAAGCAGCCCAAGCCCGTGTAAAAGGTAGCAGTGACAGCTCCATAAGGAACCAAAGTGGGGTCGGTGGCTGCCAATCCCGCGGCTACTCCACTGGAAGTACCCATGATACCCCCATAGGCCATCGCGGCACCTGGAGAATTTAAGCCGATCCATTTGGCCAATACAGGAGTTAAAATAGTCACAGCGATGGTTTTGACCACTCCCGTACCGATACTCAGGGCGATGACCTCAGAGGAAGCTCCTATAGCGCCTCCAGTAACTGGACCTACGATGTAGGTACAGGCTCCTGCTCCGATGGTACAGAGACTGATTGCGTCGCGGTAACCCATCATCCAGCCTAAGGCCACTCCAAATCCGAAAAATAGCCCAATTCCGAGGAACAAGGAGATCAAACCTAGCATTCCGCTCTTGCGGATCAGTAGGAAACTAGCCCCCGTAGCCGTAGCCACAATGGCGAAATCACGAAACATGGAGCCTCCCAAGATTGAAAGTCCCTTGAAATAGGAGAGGTCAGCTAGTCCTTGTTCGCCTTCGGCCAAAACGCCTCCCAAGTAGCCCAGCACCAAAGCCAAGCCAATCGCTAAGGCTGAACCCGGAATTCGTCCATTTACTACTTTTTTGGAAAATGCATCTGTGGCCCACGTAAGGATGCCTACAAAGAGGAAGGCAACAATCAGCCCGTTTTTGTCCAGTATAACTTCGAGTTCCTTCATTTTTCGGGATTTACTTGCTTGAGTAAGATTTTCACTACCCCAAATGCGAGGAGTACAGGCAAGGTGCCCGCTAAAAAGGCGAGTAAACCAGCAGAAACGGCAGATTTTACGTTCAAACTCGCTGCCATGGCAATCACGATGGGGATGTAGAGTTTGTTCCA
>JBJOOF010000015.1:0-27619 GCA_046051425.1 Bacteroidota bacterium | reverse complement strand
TTAACGAGTTCTGCTGATTATGTCCTTAAAACCAGTCTTTTCTTGAAAAAGTTCTGCTGGTTTACAAAGACTTTTTTCGAAGGCCTTGAAAGAAGTCTAGGAGCAACTGCTCCGATTCCTTTTCTAATAATCCTTCGTTCACTTTGGTTTTTGGGTGAAGCATGTGCGTATTGCACTGCCGATAGCCTCGCTTGGGATCCTTGGCCCCGAGGTAGAGTTCTCCTAGCTGAGCCCAGTAGAGTGCACCCGCACACATGGGGCAAGGCTCCAGGGTGACATACAAGCGGCATTCGTTCAGGTATTTTGCACCGAGGTAGTTGGCCGCAGCTGTGATTGCCAACACCTCTGCATGGGCAGTGACATCATTCAGCTTTTCGGTTTGGTTGTAGGCACGCGCAATAACCTTGTTTTTGGCCACCACCACTGCCCCTACGGGCACTTCACCTTCTTCAAAAGCAATCTTTGCCTGCTTGAAGGCTTCATTCATGAAGTACTCGTGCGTGAAAATTTCCAAAAGGGTTAGAAATTAAAGAGGGCGAAGATTTCTTCGCGAACCCCTTTGTTGATCACCATGGCAAGGATTAGGGACACCACCAAACCGGCAAGGGCTTTCCACATGTCTTTTTTGGCCAATCGGAAGGCGCGTTCTAACCAGGCACTTCTACTTTTCGCCTTTCCATGCTTGCCCATTGCAATCGCAAACTCTCTGCCTGCCAAGAGACCTATGAATACCCAGGTGGTACTCATCGGCACATTGTTGTACATCTTAAAATAGAACAAAATAACGGCGTAGACCAAATCCACTAAGGTAGCAGCACGGACGTCAGCGACATTTGTTTTTTCATTGATGATGTCTTGAATTTTGTCTCCTTTCAGGAAAAAAATGATCCCTAGACCAAAAAACACAACCCCAGTGTACACTGCAAATTCAACAACATTCAACTGACGGGGTAAAAACACAGCAATATTGGCTGCATCCTGCATGATCCAAATTGCCCAAAGTGTTCCGGATGTAATCCATTGCAAGACCATCCAATAGGGTTTTGCCTCCCCTTTGAGGTAATTTTTTACAAAACGTTCTAAAATATACCAAACGAGGATTGCTAAGGCAAAGGCCAAAACGTATCCATAAAAACTTTTGCTCATCACCGATACGATCGTTCCTGCCTTGTACGTAAATACATTGAGTAACAAAAAGGTGGTAGATACAGGCCACCTCATTCGGGTCATGATCAGCAAGACGATTGGAGCTGCCAGCTGTAGAAAGACAAAACTTTCGGGTGCTTTTTCTAGACCTGGCGTGCTCAGTAGCTGGAAGGAAACATCCCCCTCGAAAACAAACCAACTGTAGGTGATGGTGACCACCCAAATCAATCCGATAAACAGCCACAACCAGTACCATTTCGTCTTTTGATTGGAAACAATAAAGGTTCCTATGGTCTGAATACTGTCATTGGCAATGGCCGAATAGGCAGCGAGTGCAAATCCAAACCACATTGCCGCATAGGTGTATTCTGTAATAAATCCTGCGATAGAAATCAGGATGGCAATAAGAATTAAATAAGGACGTTCAGCCTTCGCTAAGTCAAAAATTCCAGAGACTTTCTTTGAAATGGCATCTTGATTTATATTTTGATCAATCGGCTTTCGTTTGGCCATGAGAGTGAAAGGTTGTATGGTGGTCAAAAATAGAGAAGATATTCCGCAACATGTATTATTAAATTGTTAAAAGAAAGAAAAACAATCTCCAATCACAGAACTCAAAATTGATTTAAGGGAAAAAAAGTGGATTATTGTAGCCAATTCTAGTAAGAGAAGAAAGATAGCATGATGTGCCGTTAGACAATCCCTGTTGATTGTCCCCATCACCACGATAATGGAAAGCTTGGAAAAGCAGGGAGGCCCTGCAAAAAGTATTTTTTTTCAGTATGCACAGGTATTCTTTGCCTTGTTGCTTTTCATTTTTGCCATTGATCTCCTTACTGTTGGTGTGGGAAATATCAATGGGGGCATTGCATTAGAAATTCTAAACGCGACTAAAAATCCGTTCATCAGCCTATTTATCGGTTTATTGGTAACTGCCTTGATTCAAAGTAGTTCGACGGTCACCGCTAGTTTGGTGGCCATCGTGGCCTCAGGAAATCTCACCTTACAACAAGCAGTTCCTATTGTACTGGGAGCAAACATCGGTACCACGCTTACCTCTACTCTGGTATCCTTATCTTATTTGATGAATAATAAGGAATTTCGTCGGGCCCTATCCGCAGGGATTTCCCATGATATATTCAACATTCTTACGGTAATTCTGCTTTTACCTCTTGAAATTTACTTTGGGTTTCTTTCCAAAACCGCAAGCCATATTGCAGGTTGGTTTGCCTCAGATAATTCCTTCGAAGGACCTATCGTCTACAACCGGATGTTTACCCGTACTTGGACAGAATGGATAGTCAATCAGATCAACCATCCTGTGGTATCCATGATTTTGTCAGTTGTACTCGTGTTTTTGGCGATCAAAGTCTTGTCCACTGCCATGTACAAATCCTTCATCAAAAACACATTTCAGGACATCAACAAGGTTATTTTTCAAAAAACGGGCCTTGCGTTTTTTTATGGACTTTTCTTCACAGCGGCAGTCCAGTCTAGTACCGTGACCACCTCCTTAGTGGTACCACTCGTGGCTAGCAAAAAAGTTACCTTAAGTAGAGTTTTTCCTTTCATCATTGGAGCAAATATTGGCACTACCATGACAGCAGTCATTGCTTCCATTTACAAGCCAGAAGCAGCCATTGCGCTGGCCTTAGTCCATGTTTTATTCAATAGTTTGGGCGCCTTGATTTTTCTACCCATTTCAGGTATCCGGAAAATCCCAGTTTGGATTGCCAACTTCATGGGCAAAATTTCCCTCAAGTACAGGATAGTCGTTTTTGCATACATCCTACTGACCTTTTTCATCATCCCATTTCTACTGATTTACTTTACCAAAGGCTAAGCTTTTTCACTTCTCCAGGCTTCCATTAGGGATTTGGCCGCGCTGGTACCCAAGCGATCTGCTCCTGCTTGGATTAAGGCCAATGCTTGATCTAAAGTTTTTATTCCCCCGCTTGCTTTAATCCCAACGGTCGAGGGAAGCACTTGCCGCATCAAACTGATGTCTTCTACCTTAGCTCCCGAAGGAGCATACCCAGTAGAGGTTTTGACAAAGTCTGCCCCTGCATCTTGGCAAATCAAACAGGCTTCCTGGATTTGTGCTGGACTTAGGTAGGCAGTTTCAATGATTACTTTCAGAATCTTTTCAGAGGCATGAGCCACTTTTGCCAGCTGGGCAAGTTCAATCTTTGGCCAAGTCATTCCCGAGTGGAAGGCTGTTTGGCACCAAACCACATCCAGTTCATCGGCCCCTGCTTCAAGGGCAGCATGGGCCTCTGCCACCTTCGCAGCTGTGGTTTCATACCCAAATGGAAAACCAATCACCGTCACCACTTGAATATCGGATTCCCTCAGCTCCCGCTTTACTTTCTTCACCCAAAAGGGAGGAACGCAAATTCCAATGAATTGCTCCACAATAGCATCCGCTATCAAAAGGTCGATTTCTCGCTCAGTGACCGTGGGTTTGAGCAGGGTGGATTCTAGGTAACGATTTAGTTTCATTCAGGCAGATTAGGAGGCATCACTTACGTAATCACTCAGGTACATAAATTCCAAAGTCAAATCCCCATCCCGCGCAATAGTTGCTTTTTCCAAAATTGGAGAAATGTCTTTTCCCAATTCTGGTATCACCCATTCCCGAAGCTGGCGAGCAAACTCGGCCGAAGACTCCCTAGGAAGCTCACAAGGCAAATTATCGATCGCCATCACCGAAATACTCCTCTGCTTTCCAAACGGAGGAAGCTCCTCTCCTGTAGCACGATCCACATCGTACACAGGATCTAGGATGGTAGAAGCGCGCTGGGTGGTAGGAATTGAACCATCCAGATCACAGGTGATGTCGGCAATTACCGAAATCGAAAAGTTAGGAGATTGGATTGCAGGCAACTCAAATAAGCGTGGCGCTTTCGGGTCCCAATAGGCTGCTGCAATTAAAATTTCCCCAGCTTGTGCAAAAGGCAAGAAATGACTCTCATAGGCTTCGGGATGAGCATAAAAATCCGCTTGATCGTATCCGCCATCCGATTTTCTTCGCAAATAATCAGCGGAGGAAAGACACACAAATACAGGTTCATCAAAGTCAGTACTTAAGAATTCCTGGGGCTCCACCTCTCGAATTCCCAAGATGGTCAAGATCTCCAAAACCCCTTTCCCTACTCTTCCTCTTCCTGTCACCGTAATTTTAATTGGGGGAAGCAACACCTTCTTCAATTCTACCTTTAGGTCCTGCAAGTCCCTGCAGGCAGAAGCTCGTTTGATTTCAAACAAGCCCGTCTTCTTGCCATAGGTCCAGAATGCATTGTAGGCACCTACGATTCCTGCCCATCGTCCAAAGGCTA
The DNA here is from genome assembly GCA_046051425.1 of Bacteroidota bacterium. Lineage (GTDB taxonomy): Bacteria > Bacteroidota > Bacteroidia > Cytophagales > Cyclobacteriaceae > Algoriphagus. The sequence continues at coordinate 23,135 of JBJOOF010000015.1, read as the reverse complement.
CCACGCGCTCCCCTTCCGGGTTCTTCAAGAGTTCATAGTCAATTAGGCGAATGGATTTAGCCAGGATAGCCTGCAGCAATGCCTGATTCTTGGGCTGCTTTTTAATGGTATGGGAAAAGAAAAAATAGGTCTTGCCGGGAATCAATTGGGCGATTGGGACTTCTTTCACTCCAAATAAAACATCAACTGCACTTAAATCCGTAACGACTTCAATCCCCTGCTGTGTATACTCCTCATCTGTAAAACAACGAAACTCGCTTTTTTCTACGCAAATGGACAGATGATTTCCGAAGGTTTTTTGAATTTCATGAAGAAGATCAGGGGTAAATGGGCTCCGTTGATCTGCTGGGATTTTTCCTTCTCGGATAATTCCAATTTTCATAAAAAGTAGGTCATTTGGGTTAGTTGATTCTGACAAATTAGCCTCCCAATCTTTCATCCAAAAAGCACTTCCTTACCTTGGGGGCATTGCACCACCAAGTTAGAAAGAATTTTGAAGTCAAAGGCCCCTTGGCCCTCGAAAAAAGGCGGTTCCGACCACAAACAAAAAAGGGGCTTAACGCCCCCTTTATTAATCTATTCCTAAGAAATCTATTTGGAAAATCAAGACCGAATTCTCTGGGATTTTGGCGTTGCTTTTCTGATTACTATAGGCATAAGGTGAAGGAATAATGAAGGTGGCCTTTGAGGAAGGGCGGAGCCTCTTGAATCCAAAATCCCAACCTGTAATTACAGAAGCGCTTCCCACAACAAAACTTAGAGGAGCGTAGACCCTGCCTTCCACAAATATGTTTTTGAGCCTAGCGACATCCTCGTAGGAGGTGTCAAATACTGTTCCATTAGTCATCAACTTTCCAATGTAATCTGTATACACTACGGTGTTGTTCGTTGGACGAGAACCCTTGCCTTCTTGATGGACAATTACTACCACCCCACTAGGATCATGGATACGGTAAATACTATCTATTTTTGCCGTATCTAAATAGGCAGCAATTTTCTTTCGATCAATCGCTAAGTTGCCTTCAAAATCGTATGCAGGACCCTGATTAAAGGGGTTAGGCGTCTCGCAAGCGCTGAGGCCCACTAGAACAAAAAGAAAGAGTATTAGAAGGTTACGCATCATGGATTTAAATTCGGGCCTTTTTTAACCTGCACAAGTTCAAGTTCAAATATCAGGGGAGAGTTTGACGGAATACCTCCGCTTGCCTGAGTTCCATAGCCAAGCCTAGAAGGGAAAATTACCGTTGCCTTTTCTCCTGCGTGCATCATGGATATCGCAAATTCAAATCCAGTAATGGTAAATCCATAGCCTACTGCATAGCGAAGAGGCTGGTACTTCCTTCCTGCACTGAAAATGCCATTATCCTTTGCAACCTGCTCGATAGAGCTATCGAAGATCTTTTTATCGAGTGTCTTGCCTGTATAGTTGACCGTGACCGTATCTCCTCTCAATAAATTATTCCGCTCTGGTTTGGTTGAAACTTGCCAGAAAATATAAAACCCTTCAATCGGTTCACTGTATTCCTTCACACTCGAAATGGGATTGTCTTTAAGAAACTTTTCGATGGCTTCCTTGTCCCGCTCCAAGATCACCTCCTGCGTTTGATCAGAATCCACACAAGAAATCAAGGAAAGCGCTCCGAATAGCAAAGCCAATGCAGCAAATAGTCTGGATTTCATAGGTTCTGGTTCTTTAGTGTAAAGGATACTTCTTATTTCTTCGAGTCGGTTACTTCTACGTCAAATACAAGAATAGAGTTGGCTGGAATCATTTCTCCTGCTCCACTTTCGCCATAACCAAGCGGAGAAGGGATGATCAACTTGGCTTTAGAACCTTTTTTCAAGAGCATCAAGCCTTCGTCCCATCCTGGAATCACTTGACCCAAGCCTACACTAACTGGTAGAGGCTCGTAAGGACGCTCCGCGTTGAACACGTTGTTTGCTTTGGCAATCTCTGGGTATGAGGTATCAAACAAAGTACCTGTGATTAAGTAACCCGCATAGTTTACAGACAAGGTAGTTCCAGGAGTTGTTGCCTCACCTGTTCCTTCTTTTTCGATCACGTAGTAGAGACCACTTTCAGTCTTCTGCGCCTTCAAATTATTTTTAGTCAAATAGGCTTCGATTGTTTTAGCCTCTTCTACAATAAGTGCTTTAGCGCGTTCCGCTGCTTTCTCTTGCTCTTTCTGCATGGCTTCCTCGTAGAATGCCTGCATTTCGGCTTCCGTCTTTACTTCATAAGCACCGAGTCTCACTTTAATCATGTCACCCTCTTTAATTGGGGCAGGCTGATTGCCACTGAAAATGATTTTAGCGGAAGCTTCGAACGTGATTGAATCCCCTTTTCTCAAACCCAAAAAGATCTCATCCATTCCATTCTGCGCTTTGATGGTATCGTTTGCCATCAAATATCCTGGAAATGGTTCTTTCAAAGTACTGTAAATCACAGAGTCGGCCTGAGTTAAAATCTCTAGGTTGTACAATAGAAAATCACCATTGGCAGGCTTCTCAGTGCCTTCATTGATGTAAGTAAATTCAATTGCGTCCTTCTCAGTAACCTTTGTTTTTTGGCAAGAAGAAAGCGTGCTTACCCCAGTAACAAGGGCGAATAGGAGTACTAGGGATTTGTAATTTTTCATAAAAGGATTGGTGAATTTCAAAATTTATTGTCTTGAGGTTAGGTATTCGATACTGCTTCGGAATGAAAAAGTTCTTCTTTATACTCTTGAACTAAGGATTCAAAGCGTGCTACCGTTTTTTTCAGACTTAAGGAAGATTTTCCTCCAGCAGCATTTTTATGCCCCCCTCCTCCAAAATGAGTAGCAGCAAACTTATTCACCGCCACATCCACACTGGATCGAAAGGATATTTTAATGCCATCTTCTCGTTCAGAAAACAAAGCGGCTAACTTTACTCCATCCAAAGATAAGGCATAATTCACCAAACCTTCGGTGTCTCCGGTCTGGCTTTGATATTTTTTAAGATCTTTTTTACTAATTACGAAATAGGCGGTTTGCAAATCCTCCCGGACCACCAAACGCTTTGTAATGGCAAAACCGATGAATTTGAGCCGATTTAGGGAGTTTGAATCGTAAATCAAGTTGGCGATTTCAGTAGCATTAGCTCCTGCTTCGATTAACTCCGCTACAACCAAATGGACATTTTTGGTGGTATTGGGATGACGAAATCCTCCCGTATCGGTCAAAATTCCCGCATAGAGACAAGCCGCAATGTGCTTATCGATCAGCTCCTTGTCGCCAAGGGAGACTATCAATTCATAAACGAGTTCGCAGGTAGCTGCTGCCTGCGTGCTCCAAAGTCTATGGTGTGCAAAATCCTCAGGATCTTGATGGTGATCAATATTGACAATAAAGGCATTGGATTGGCGTATCAATTCCCCCAATTCATTTACTCGGTTCAGCACAGAAAAATCCAAACAGAAAACTAGTTCTGCCTTTTCTAGCTTAACAAGCGCTTTTTTTCGGTCAGTATCCTTGGAAAAGTCCAAGACGGCATCGTTGCCCTTCATCCAGGTCAAAAAATAAGGATAGTCAGAGGGGGTAATGACCGTGACCTCGTGCCCTTTTTTGAGTAGGTAGTTTGCCAGACCCAAAGAAGACCCTAAGGCATCTGCATCAGGCTTCACATGGGTGGTAATGACAATTTTCCTAGGTGAGGAAAGTTTTTGAATAAACGTACCTAAAGCTTCCATTAATTTGATTCAGCTGCACTTTTGGCTCCGGAGGCAGCAAAGGTCAACAAATTTTAATCAATTCCCAAAGCATGAAATTTGCTGATACTGAAGCAACTAAGATAGAATTCTACATCCCCCATCTAAATATGAATCAAAAAGCGCTAATTTTGCAGCCGAAATAAACCAATGAAACTCCAAATCCCATGGCAGGAACCAGAACATTCACCATGATTAAGCCAGATGCCTTCCTAGGAGGCAACTCAGGTGCAATCTTAAAAATGATTGAAGAAGCAGGCTTTAAAATCGTTGCTCTAAAAGCTACCCGACTTACTCCAGAATTAGCAGGTAAATTCTATGAAGTACATAGCGAAAGGCCTTTCTACAAGGACCTATGCAACTACATGTCTTCTGCCCCAATTTTTGCAGCTATCCTAGAAAAAAACAATGCTGTGGAAGATTTCCGTACCCTAATCGGAGCTACAAACCCAGCCAATGCAGCTGAGGGTACTATCCGTAAAATATTTGCTAAATCAATCGAGGCAAATGCGGTACATGGATCTGATTCAGACGAAAATGCAGCCATTGAAGGCAGCTTCTTCTTCAACCAATACGAGCGAGTGCTTTAATCCATTCCTCCAAAATCTTAAAGAGCGGCCAACTAGGTCGCTCTTTTTTTTGCTCTAAAAAACCTCTTAATTTTTCAAATCGGGGATTTCCTCGGACATAATCTTTGCAGAAAGTAAGGCTAGAGGAATACCGCCACCTGGATGCACCGACCCCCCACAGAAGTAAAGATTTTTGAGTTGAGAGGAAACATTCGGATGCCTCAAAAAAGCCGCGAAGCGCGTATTGGAACTATTGCCATACAAGGCCCCATGCGCAGAAGAGGTCTTGGATTCAATGCTTCTGGGATCCAGGACTTCTTCAAAGGCAATTAATTTTTCAATATCTGCATGCAGCAATCTGCTCAGCTTGGCAAGAATATCCTTCCTGGCCTTAGCAATCAGCTGATCCCAATCCTGGCCCTGGTTGTTGGGCACATTGATCATCGTAAACCAGTTCATTCCCCCCGCAGGCGCGTCATCCACTTTGGTGACGGAAGTACAATTGATGTAGACCGTGGGGTCCTCATAGATGGTCCCCTGCTTGAAAATATGCGCAAACTCCGTCTCGTAATCGGCTGAAAAAAAGATGTTGTGCATGCCTATTTCCTCAAATACTTGAGTAATCCCCCAGTAAAAAATGAGCGCAGAGCTGGACTTGGGCTGTTCTAGCAATTTTTTGGGCTGAGCCTGCTTTTTGAGAATGGTCTTGTAGGCATTGACCATATCCATGTTGTTGACCACTAGATCGGCAGGCAGGTTTTCTCCCTTCACCCGTAGGCCACAGGCACGACCCTTCTCCACCAAAACTTCCTCCACTGGCGCATTGAAATGGTAGCGAACGCCCAAGGACAAGGCCAGCTTATACAAACTCATGCTGATGTCATGCATGCCCTGCTTGGGAAAATAGGCCCCCAGATTAAACTCCAGGTGGGGAATGATGGTCAGCGTCGCTGGAGTCTGGTAGGGATCGGAGCCATTGTAGGTTGCATAGCGATTGAAGAGCTGCACCAACTTGGGGTCTTTCAATAACTTGGTATTGGAGTCATGCATGGTAGAAAACAGACCCAATTTCCCCAAGTTCAAATAGGCTTTTAGCGCTTGTGGACCTAGCCAGGTTCCCAACTTGCGAAGGGATCTGTGCATAAATAAGGGAGCGAGGTGCTCATAAATAAATGCAGATCGCTTGAGCACCACCTTGATTCCCTGATCAGAAACTCCAAGTTGAGTGGCTACCTCGGTGGCAAATCGATCCGGGTCTGCCCAGGCCTTCACCTTCATGCCATCTTCCCAAAAATAATGACAGACCACATCTAGCCGCTCGTATTCAAAGTGCTCCTTTGGGTTTTTGCCGGCAAGATGAAACAATTCTTCCACCTGTTCGGGCAGCGTAAACAAGGAAGGCCCAGCATCAAAACGGTACCCCTTTCCTTCGATGGCGGAAAGTTTTCCTCCCGGGTAGGCATTGGCTTCAAATACCTCCACTTCATATCCTTTGACCGCCAAGCGAATGGAGGAGGCAATGCCAGCAATACCCGAACCAACAACAAACGCTTTTTTCATGGAGTAAAGGAGATGGATATAAATCAGTTTTTCAAGGCAAATTGTTTAGATAGTCTTGAAAATTATAGGAGCAGCGAGTTTATTCCTGAGCTGTTGGCGATGGGTTTTCTGGACTATTCCCAAAAATTAAGGGGGCTATCACCTGCCATCTGTTATCCACTTTTTTCATCAGATAGGCCTTTTCCACCAAAAACTCTCCCCGTACTGCATTGTTACGGGCAAAAGCGAGTACCTCCTCAAAGTTGACCGGCTTCAAATCCTTGTAAGCCAAGGTCAGATGGGGCTGAAAATTTCGGTCGCTGAGTTCTTCTACCAGGCGAAGTGATCTCTTGCAAAAACTGCGTAGCGTCGATTGGAGCTGCATCAAGGATTCGGATGGAGCTACTTGCTGATGGATGTTTCGCTTTCCAAAATGTCCAATGCGGGTTAGCTGGAGGAGAAATGGCTCTTGCTTCTCCAATAAGGTAGTGAGTCGTACGGCTAATTCTCCTTCTTTTGCCTCCTTGTACAGAAAAGGCATCTTTAAGGTCAGGTGAGCTGGAGCTTGGAGGGCGTATTTTACTTGAAACTGCTCCGCAAAACTTTGTTTGAGTAGTTTGAATTGGGCTTCAAGGCTAGCAGGAGGAAGTAGTCCCACAAAGTATTTGCCCATCCCTTTCATGCCTGATTATCCAATTTCTCCCCTGGCTTGATACAAAAGAAACAGGCTTGATCCCCCTTTCCATTTTGATTGTATTGAATGGCTTGTTGCTCCCAATCCTCCAATTGCTTGGCAGTAAAATAGGTGTTGATTTTGCTGCGGTCTAGCTTTTCTCCGTGTTCGTACAAGCCTGTCCCCCAAAACTGGAAGGCAGTAGAGTCAAAAAGAATCTCCTTCACCTCAAAGCCGCTGCGCTGTGCTGCCCCAACAAATCCTTGGGTACTCGGTATAGACAGGTGGCGAGGAGCATCGAGCTGAACCCAAAGGGCTTGTTTTTCTTTCCATACGGCTGCATCAGCTACAGGACAGCGCACCAAGAGCCTCCCTCCAGGATTTAATCGTGCAAAGCAAGTTTTCAGAACTGCTTCAGGGTCCGCCAAGTGTTCAAAAGAATGGTGAAGCATCAACAGATCAAATTTGAGATCCGTCTCCGCAAGGTCTTGTTTCCAAAGCTTCAGGCCAGGTGCCAACTGCTCCGTTTTTGGCAAATAGGGATCAAATCCATGCAAGTTTTCAAATCCCGCTACATGCAATTCATACAAGAGTTGCCCATTGCCGCAACCCACATCAGCGATGCGGTCTGTAAACTTAGGATTGAGTTTTTTGAGCCAATAGCCGCCAAATCGGGGAGAGAACACGGGATGGCCCGTAGCCAAAAAAGCCCGCATTCGTATTTTCTTTAGGAAATTCCGAAAGCCACCAGAAAGTTGAAGACGTCCTAAGGAATAATAGGCACTAGGGTAATAGGGGCTAAGGTCTTTGGGAATGGTTAAAAGTTGAATGGAGCCGCAAGCCGCACAAGCGGCATAGGTAAATTCCCCTTCTAATCCGAGCATGCGCTCTGTCGCTAAAAAATTTGTTCCTTGAGTTGAATGACAGTAATGACAGCTGCATCCCAAATCAATAGGCATTTTCACGATTGAATAGCAACTCGTACACAGTTTTGATCATAATCTCCATGTCTAGAAGAAAGGACCAGTTGTTGATGTAAAAATAGTCCAGACGTACTCTAGAGCGGATTTGGAAGGAATTCTCAATTTCACCTCGGTAACCTCTCACCTGAGCCAAACCCGTGATTCCTGGCTTAATTTTATGCCGAGAATTGTAGCGTTCGATTTGAGTTCGGAAGGTATCATTCATGGGCAAGGTATGTGGTCTTGGGCCTACAATAGACATACTTCCCATGAGTACATTCAGAAACTGAGGCATCTCATCCAAAGAGGTATTTCGGAGGAAAGCCCCGATTCGAGTCACTCGAGGATCCCCTTTGATAGCCTGATGCGAATCAGCATAATCATTTGGCGTCATGGAACGGAACTTGAGGCAATTGAACACCTTATTGTTCAGTCCATTTCGTTTTTGAATAAAAAAGACTGGGCCTCGAGATTCCAATTTGATCAATAGACCTACCAACGGAATAAGCCAAGAAAGAATAAATACGGTCACCAAACTAGCAAAGGCAAGATCAAATACGCGCTTCGCAAAACTATTGAGCGGATGATCCAAAGGAATATCGTTGACATTGATTACGAAAAAATCCCCATAGCGAGAAAAGGAAAGGCTTTTTTCCAACTGAAGACTTCTTCCAGGAATCATCTTCACTTTGATGTAATGCTCATCTGCAAAATCAATTACTCGCTTCACTAGACTAGCATCCAAATTTTCATGGATGTAGATCAAATCCACATCCATTTTTGGCACTTTCTCAAACAAATCTTCGATTAAACCACGAGTTTGTTCGCAATCAGCTTGATCGTCAAAATATCCTAAAAAGTTGATACCAAAATCTTTTCGAATACGAAGCACATCCACTAATCTTGGGCTGGTACTCCCTTTGCCTACAATGATTGCATTTTGATAGTTGTTGCCAGAGGCTCGGTATTTTCGAAGAACCATCTGCACCGCCACTCGAAACATCCCCATCAATAGCCCGAGAGTCAATCCCAAGCCTCCGATTTGAATCCAACGGTAATTGCCCTCTTGAAGTGGAGTCCAAAGGATGGCAGTAGCTCCTAAAAACCAGAGTAGCGTGACCGCAAAACTGCTTATGGTTTTATCGTACTCGTCCGTACGCCCTATTTTGTAATCCTTTCGAAGACTAGAAATTAAGATCCAGAGTAGTGCCAATGGCAAATAGGCCGAAAACTCTGTTTCACCCAACACATGGTAGCGCTGCAAAAAGGCATTTGCAATCGCCATGGAAAGTAAGGATGCCAAAAAATCACTGACCGTAAACAACCAGGGGAAATACGTATCAAATCTTCTCTTCATAAAAATCTAAGCCTAGTGAACCCTTCTTTTTGACAAAAATTTGACAAAAAATAGGGCTGCGGAAGGAAACCTTGTAAAATTAAGAAAGAAATTCTCAAGGCTTATTACTTTTGGATATATTTCTAACGTTCCAAGGCACAAAAAGTACATGTCCTCCCTTTTTCATTTTTTTGCATCCTCCGATAATCCTCAATCCTTGGGCTTTAAGTTTCGTAGAAAAAGGCTACAGGAATTCGAAAAACTGTTCTTTGCAAATTTTGCAGGTGCCGAAAAAATTGAAATCCTGGATGTCGGAGGGAGGGATTATTTTTGGAAACATAGTTCCTTGCTTAACCATCCAAATATTCGCATCACGCTACTCAACCTCCATCTTGAAAATACTAGCCATCCTTCTTTTCGAGCGGTAAAAGGAGATGCAACCAGTATGCCTGAATTTGAGGATGGGAGCTTTGATTTGGTTTTTTCCAATTCGGTGATTGAACACCTGTACACCTTTGAAAACCAGCAAAAAATGGCGTCTGAGATCTGCCGTGTGGGCAAACGTCATTTTATTCAAACTCCCAATATCTATTTTCCGATTGAAGCGCATTATGCGCTACCCTTTGCGCAATATTACCCGAAAGCCCTCCTACACTTTATCCTGACCAAAACCAAACTTAGCCGCTTTGAGCGATGGAATCCTGCCGAAGCCAGTCAATACCAGGATGAAATTCGGCTGCTCAGGGAATCAGAAATGAAGGTCCTATTTCCAGGCTCTATCCTCCTCAAAGAAAAAACATTCGGGCTTACCAAGTCCTTTACTGCACATAATCTCGGTTAATCCGCAAATTGGAGTCGCACCAAGTTGGCATAGATGCCCGCGGCATCTTGGACTAGTTCCTGATGATTGCCCTGCTCCACTATCTTTCCTCCTGCCAATACGTAGATGCGATCTACCTTTCGGATGGTAGCCAATCGGTGTGCAATAATTAGCGTAGTCCTTCCCTTCATCAATTCATTCAGGGCTTCTTGAACCAAGGACTCTGATTCTGCATCCAAAGAGGACGTGGCCTCGTCCAAAATCAAAATCGCAGGATCTTTCAAGATTGCCCGTGCAATGGCCACCCGCTGTCGCTGCCCTCCAGAAAGTTTAATCCCTCGCTCACCCACCAGGGTATCCAAGCCCTCGGGAAACTGAGATATAAATTGCCAGGCATTCGCTTTTTTGGCGGCAGTGATGATTTCATTTTCTGTAGCTCCTGGCTTTGCGTAGCCAATATTTTCCCGTATGCTTCCTCCAAACAATAAGACCTCTTGAGGTACAATTCCAATTTTAGTACGCAGGGAAGCCAATTCCCAGTGGTTTAGTGGATGACCATCAATGCGAATTTGGCCTGTGGTGGATTCATAAAAACGAAGCAAAAGCTGAATTATGGTCGATTTTCCTGCACCTGAAGGTCCTACAAGCGCTACTTTTTCTCCCGATTGGATTTGGAAAGACAGGCCTTGCAGGACCTCTACTTCTGGTCGGGTAGGGTAATGAAAACCTACCGCATCAAACGCAATGTTTCCTTTGAAGTCGACAATCTGCTCACCTGCGCCTGCTTCCTCTTCTTCAGCCAAGAGTTCCACCACCCGCTCAGAGCTTCCGATTGCTTTCTGCAATTGGCTGTAAATATCCCCCAATCCTGCAATTGACCCTCCGATAAACGTGGTGTAGAGCACAAAAGAAACCAGTTCCCCTACGCTCATCTCGCCCGAGGCAACAAGGCTAGCGCCATACCACATTACCCCTACAATCCCGCCAAACAAGGCAAAGATGATGAAGGAAATAAATGCCCCTCGGTACTTGGCCGTGGACAAGGCGACTCGCACCACCCTCTCCAATCCTTTGCCGTATCGATTTACCTCATAAGCCTCGCCAACAAATGATTTGACTGTGCTGATAGACTGCAAGGTTTCCTCCACAATGACGTTGGCAGCTGCGAGTTCGTCCTGTGTCTTTTTGGACAACCTCCGGATAAACTTCCCGAAAACAAGAGCAAAAAGGACCAGCAGTGGAAAGGTAGCTAGCATGAATACCGTCAACTTAGGCGTATTGATAAGCAAGAAAGCAACGCCCGCGACCAAGGTCACTACCTGCCGAAAAAGCTCCGCAAGGGTAGTAGAAAAGGTGTCCTGGAGCAATCCCACATCCGAAGTAATGCGGCTGATGAGTTCACCCGTACGACGCTTATCGAAAAAAGGGAGTGGTAGACGAACCAATCGCCCGTACACCGCGAGACGGATATCGCGCATAGCCTTTTCAGAAACCAGAGCAAACAACCACACCCGAAAGAAAGAAAATACACTTTGTAAGGCCAGAATACCTAGCAGGAGTAGCGCTATGTGGTGGATATCCGAAAAAATCCAAGCCGATCCCTGGGCGGTATCGATCAATTTTCCTGCTACAAAAGGAAAACTTAAGAGGGTAAGCGAAGAAAATAATAGAAACAAAAGCCCCGCAAAGAACGCCCCCTTGTAGGGGGTCAAAAACTTAAAAATCTGGTTCAACTTGCTTAGATTCTGCTTGTTGAGCTTTCTTTTTTCTTCGGGCTCTAATGCAGTTCCTCGTTGCTTTGCCATAGGTTCAGTAGCTATTCAGGCCACAAAAGTACAGTTTTCAAGGGGGATTTGATCAGAAAACTTAGAAGGAATGCGCCCTAGGCATTCAATACCCTAGTCTTTTAACCAAATCCTCTCCCAAGGCTGCGGAATGCTTAAATCCATGACCGGAACAAGCAGATACCCAGAGAAAATTCGGGTTGCCGTCCATCTCCTCCACCACAAAACGTGCATCCTCGGTAAGGGTGTAGAAACAGACCGAAGTCTTTAGGATTTGTTTCTTCACCCCTTTCAATTTCCCCTCCACTTTGGTCTTCCAAAATAGCTCTTGCTCCTCCTCGGTCACTTCTCGATTCAACTGATCGGGATGCTCGACCTCCACAAAGGATTCAGAGGCCATTTTGATGGTTTTTCCATCCAGGGAGGGAAAGCCGTAAATAAAATCCTCCGGCGCTGACCCATAGCCCCACATCCACACCGGGTACTGCTTCCAATCCGTAAATCCCTCTTCTATCGCAAGCCAATACAGCACTTGTCGGCAGATGGAAAGCCTTTTCTTGGAAGTCGTGGGCAGAAAATCCTTGACCCATCCCCCTGCAGTAAGGACTACCTGCTTGGCAAGGACTTCCTTCTCCTTCACCTGGATTCGGAATTGTGCTCCTTCGGATTGAATGGATTTCACCTTGGATGAGGTACATATTGCTGCTCCCTGCTTTTTGGCTAGGTCTAACTGAGTTTCTATGGCTAGTTCCGGAAAAAGGTAGCCTGCCTCTTCTTCCCAATAGACTTTAGCTGATGGGGTAAGTTGAAAAGCAGGATAGTTTTCAGTCGCTTCGACAAGGTCTAAGACTCGATGTGAGACCTGCTGGTTCTGCGCATACCGAAGCGTACGCTCCCAAAAGCCCTCTACCCCATGCTTGGACCAGGGATTTACCCCTGAATCTAGAAGAATGCCCCCTGTCTTGGTACGAATCTTCTTTCCAGAAAGGTCTTCCAGTTCCGCCCAAATCTCATGGGAACGCTTGGCCAAGGCGACATATTCCTCCCCTTCGCCTACCGCCAAGCGCGTAATGCGTGTTTCCCCATGGCTCGAACCCAGGGTATGGGGCGGTTCAAATTGATCTATGCCCAAGGCAGATATCCCTCGCTTGCTCAATTGGTAAAGGGTAGCGCTACCTACCGCTCCCAAGCCAACGACTACCACGTCATAACTAGCTGTTTCCATAGGGCCATATTACTACAAAAAATAAAGGAATGAAAAAGTGGAGGGAGGAGAAGTACGCGCGCTAGCCTAAAGCTCCTTTACTGGATCTACCTGAGCAGCAATCCAGGCAGGACGCCAAGAAGCTGCTAGGGTAATCGCCACTACGGCCAAACTTATCCAGGCCAAATCAGGCCAATGCACCCGCACAGGATAGGCATCTACAACCCCGGAGGCAATCCCGAGGGAAATCAGACCAAATTTCTCTTGAGCCCCAACCAGAAGAAGTCCCAAAACCAGACCCAAAAGTGCACCAGAAAAGGCAATCAAGGCTCCTTGCTTCAAGAAAATGCCACGAATTAGGGCGTTTTTAGCACCCATGGCCTTCAATACCGCCAGATCCTTTTTCTTTTCAATGGCCAGCATGCTCAAGGAAAAGAAAATATTGAATGAGGCTAGGGCCAGAATAAAGGTGAGCGTGAGAAACACAAACAACTTTTCCAGTTTGACCGTTCGGATCAATGTAGCATGCTGTTCATCCGCATTTTTTACTGCAAAATCAGCCCCCAAGTGTCCCTGCACTGCTTCCTGTACAGAGGAAATGGAGTATTCTGGGGCCACCTTTAACTCAAGCGCAGTACGCTTTTGACCGTAATCGAGTAGTTCTTTAAAAAAATCAAGGGGAACGAGGACATATTCATTATCCACCCCCTGTTCAATGCTAAAAAAGCCTCGAGGCTCGACCTGCCCGGAAGCATACAATTGGTTTGGATCCAGAGATGCTGCAGATTTGGGGGCTTTGGGGTAGTAGATGTTCAGGACGGAGTTGATATCGTCTAAGTTGGCGGATAGTGCAAAGGCCACTCCTCTTCCGAGAAGGGCGCCGGGACGCAAGCTATCCCCTAAGGTAGTATCTCCCCAAAAATAGCCTTTCGAGAAACGGTCATGTTCAAAGTAATTGTCGGAAACTGCCTTCACTCGGGCTACATGCTGATTTCCTTGGTATTCAAGTAAGGCATTGTCTTCGATTACTTCGGTGATGACTTCCACTCCTTCTACCTGACTGAGGGAATCGAGCCATGCCTCAGTAACTACAAAACTTTTACCTGAAGTAGGGGTGATCTGAAGTTCGGAATCAAAACTTGAAAAAAGGCCGCGTATCAAATCCTCCAAACCATTGAAAACAGACATCACCGCCACTAGAGCCATCGTACTGATGGCCACGCCCACCATCGAGATTAAGGAGAGGATGGTGATGAAGTTTTGCTTCTTTTTGCTGCGAAAATATCTTCCGGCAATAAAAGAACTTGTGTTCACTGATAAATCGAATTTTAATCCTCTTCCTCCTCCTCTTCTTCTTCTGGAGCAGGGGGGATGTGTAGGTCTGAAATCACCTTGTCCATGTGCTGGGCATAGGTGGCAGATTCATCTGAAAAGAATGCCAATTCGGGAATTACACGAACTGACTTACCGATACGCTTAGCCAAGGCATGGCGTATTTCTTTCTTGTGCGCATTGATCGCATCAAAGCTTGCTTTTGGATTGGGTAGCAAAAAACTGAGGTAGGCTTTGGCAAATCCCAAATCCGGACTCATCATGACCCGTGTAATGGTCACTAGCGTAGACCCAACCAAGTGTTTGACCTCTTTTTGAAAAATGTCGCCCAGTTCTTTTTGAATTAACTTGGCGTATTTTAATTGTCTTTTGCTTTCCATCTGAAGTATTTATGATGCAAATTTAGCGAAATACTTGGGCATGCTTTAATTTCGAGTCAAAACCAATTCTACCCTATCCACCTTGTTCAGTTTTTTTAGAGTAAACGACCCCTTTCGCCTTGTTGGAATACTGCTTTACGTGGTCTTATTCTCTGTAATCTCTTGGGTTTTTTTCTCATTTCCAAGTACTACGCCTACCCTCATGTGGATGGTCCTAGGGGAGCGCCTCAGTGAGGGGCATTTGCTCTATGTAGATGTGATCGACGATACAGGGGCACTATCTGCCGGAGTATTTACTGGCCTTCACCTCCTGTTTGGCAGAAGTGAGATCGCCTATCTTTTGCTGGGGAAAATTTTTGTCTTGTTCCAGATTTATTATTGGAACAGTACCTTAATCAAGTATCGCGTATTTGACGAAAACACCTATTTGCCCGCTATCGTCATGGCCGCCTTATTTCATTTTTCCTTTGACCTAATGTACTTGTCTCCCACCTTGCTTGGGAGTACTTTTTTGTTGTTGGCATTTGGACAGCTTTTTTCCCATACCGTGCTCCAAAAAGAAAGTAGTGAATCTACCCTCTTGATTGGGATTTATGGAGGACTTGCTACAGGCTTTCATTGGAACTTTGTGTTTTTTCTACCCTTCCTAATCTTTACAGGATTGTCCATTTCTAGCTTTACAGTACGTCAACTTTTTCTGGCAATCATGGGATTTTTACTTCCCATCTTGCTCATTTTAGTGTTTTATTTTTGGAACGATGGCTTAGAACAGGCCCTACAAGTTTGGCCGATTGTCTTCACCTATCCCAACTACGGGTACCAACCTTACCTAAGTTGGCTCGCCCCAGGTATATTTCCGCTTGTACTTGCCTTAGCGGGCTATTTTATTGGTTCCTTTTTTCGTGGAGCCACGATTAATCAACAAAAACAACGACAGCTCATCCTCATCTGGCTCCTTTTTTCGGCAGGTTTATTTTTTCTAGTGAAAAATACCGCCTCCTACCAGTTGGTCATATTCCTACCTGCGATGAGTTATTTTATCACCCAATTTTTTCTTTATTTTAATTGGACTTTGCTCCTCAGGCCTGCATTTTTTGGATTAGTCTTGGCTTTACCGATTTGGGGGATGAACTATTGGCAGGAACGAACTAAGGTAGATGCTACTTATTTTGTAACAGCACCTATTGAAAAAGATCCACTCATTCAAAAGGGGCTGATGGTTTTGGAAGAAAATCCGTCTCCATACCTAACTCACTCCTTGGATGGACCGTTTTTAAATTTTCACATGTCAGCGAGTTACCTCAAGCAAGAAAAAAATTTGCAACAAAAAGCACAGGTATTTCAAATGATTAGGCGGCAGCAGCCAGAACAAGTCTATGACAAGGAGGGTCTTTTTAAGGCTCTTATAGAGGAACTACCTGCCCTCAAGGAATTCTACAACGAAGACAAGCCAGGTAGGTATTCCAAAAAATAAACACTAGGGTCTTAACTACAGCGTTAGCAGTTTGAACAAAGACAGATAATTCCAAAATTAAACCCCAAATGAAAAATTTAATCCCCCAATTTCTCATTCTAGGCGCTCTCAGCCTTTTGGGAATGGGCTGTTCTACAACGGCCCAACTCAGCCCGCCTACTAGCGCCTCGTTGAGTAATTTTTCCAGATCTACTCCCCTGAAGGAAAAGGAAAGCCTTCGCTGGTCCCATTTGGATCCCATCCAAGACACTGTTCCTGGGATGAGTGTAGATCGTGCGTATGCTGAAGTAGTGAAAAAAAGAAAAGGGAGTCCAGTGGTGGTAGCCATCATTGACTCAGGGATTGACTTGGCCCATGAAGACCTCCAAGACTTGCTTTGGAAAAATCCGGGAGAAATCGCAGGCGATGGCCTCGATAATGATCAAAACGGCTACATTGACGATGTGCATGGGTACAACTTTCTTGGGGAATCCTACCACGAGCAGATGGAATTTGTGCGGATTGTGGCCAAAAAATTAGGGGATGCCAATCTTCAGAAAAAGGCAAACAACCACTTAGAACCACAGGTCTCAGAGGCAAAGATGGCAGTCCAACAGTACGAACAAATCGAACAGCTCGTCAGTATGGCGCATCAGAACATTCAAAAAAAACTGGGGAAGGAATCCTACACGCTAGAAGATCTTGAAAAATACGAGTCCCAAAATGAGGAGGAGGAACAAGTCATCGGCCTGCTCGCTCAGGTGATGACTATGGGACAGGATATTCCCACTGCATTGGCTGACCTGCAAGAAGGAATAGCTTACTATCAGTCCCAATTGGAGTACAACCTCAACTTGGAGTTTGATGGTAGAATGCCAGTAGGCGATAATCCTTACGACCTCAAAGACCTAGGCTATGGCAACGGTAATCCTGGCAACCAACTCGAAGAAGAAAGCCATGGCACCCACGTAGCAGGGATTCTTGCTGCCAATCGCATCAATAAAAAGGGGGTAAAAGGAGTAGCAGAAAATGTAAAGTTGATGTCCCTGCGAGCCGTTCCAGATGGAGACGAATACGACAAAGATGTTGCCCTCGCCATTCGCTATGCAGTAGATCAGGGAGCCAAAGTGATCAATGCCAGTTTTGGTAAGAAATTTTCTCCCAATGCATCCTGGGTTCAAGAGGCTTTGCGCTATGCCGCTGCCAAGGACGTGCTTTTTGTCCACGCTGCAGGCAACGATGGAGTGGACTTGGATCTTCCGGAAAACCCTAATTTTCCAAATGACACCTACAGCCTGACTGGAGCCCCTTCTGAAGACAATTACTTGAGCGTAGGGGCCTTGACTCCCAATTATGGCCCTGAAATGATTGCCTCTTTTTCTAACTATGGAAAGAAACGAGTAGATATTTTTGCTCCCGGAGATGAGATTTATTCCACGCTACCCAATTCGAATTACGGCGTCGAAGGCGGTACCTCCATGGCTGCTCCTGCTGTAGCAGGCATGGCTGCTTTGATCCGTTCCTTGTACCCTCAACTGACAGCCGTACAGGTGAAGCGCATTATCCTCGATTCTGGTCTATCCGTCCCTATGAAAGTTCGTGTAGGGGAGCAGGAATTTTCCTTAGCGGAACTTTGTGTGTCGGGCAAAATCGCCAACCTCTACACTGCCCTACTTCTTGCAGAGCAGGTGGCTGGTGGAAAATAGAAAGAGATACATTGTGGTTTGAATAAAAAAGGGTCTTGATGAATCAAGACCCTTTTTGTATTGTTAAGAACAAGCTATTTTATTCACCCTGCTTTGGTGTCTACCTCCTTCAAATGGGGTAGTTAAAAAGATTTCAGCCAGTCGTTCTGCCAATTCATAGGTGATAAATCGAGCGGGTAGGGCTAGCACATTGGCGTCGTTGTGCTGTCGTGCCAGCGCGGCTAATTCCTCGTTCCAGCAGAGTGCAGCACGGATCCCTTGGTGCTTATTGGCAGTAATGGCTACTCCATTTCCACTTCCACATATCACAATTCCTAAATCAACTTCTCCTGCTTCAAGGGCTTTGGAAAGGGGGTGTACATAATCTGGATAATCCACAGACGCCGTGGTCACTGGACCGAAATCCTGTACCGTATACCCCAGTTCAAGCAGATGCTGATGGAGCTGCTCCTTGTAGCCTACCCCTGCGTGATCCCCACCAATTGCGATTCGCATTGCCATGATTTTAGTTATTCCGCATCCCGGTTTTGTTCCATCTCAGCTTCCCGCTGCGCCCGCTGTTTTTCCAAACGCTTCGCAATCAGAATCCCCACCTCATACAGTACGAGAATCGGCATGGCAATGAGCAACTGGCTGATCACATCTGGAGGAGTGATAATTGCCGATACAATCAAAATCACTACTATGGAATGTCTTCTGTAGGATTTCAGCATCTTGGAGGTCACCAAGCCGGACATCGACAAGAAGTAAACCACTACAGGTAGCTGAAACATAATGGCCGAAGCCAAGACCAACATAGACAAGGTAGACACGTAAGAGGTAATGTCAAATTCGTTCGCAATACTAGGATCCAACTGGTAGTTGGCTAGGAAGTTGATTGACATTGGGGTAAGCACATAGTACCCGAATAATGCTCCTGAAAGAAAAAGGAAGCTGACAAAGAATACCGCTCCACGGGCTGCATTTCGTTCCTTGGCATAGAGCCCTGGGCTGATAAAACGCCATACCTCATAGAACAAGTAGGGAAATGCCGCAATCAAACCTACCACCATACTAGAAGTCATGTGCATGGAGAATTGGCCAGTCATCTGTCTACTTTGGATGGTAAAGGGCAATTCATTGATGCAGAGTGCAGGAATCGCAAAGTAGTTTCCTATATCACACAAAACACGGTAGGTCAAAAAATCAACTTTCGAAGGTCCTAGAATCAACACTCCAAATACAAAATCCTTTGCAATGAATGCCACCACCGTAAAAATAAGCACGGCGGTAACTGAACGGAGTAAATGCCATCTTAAGGCTTCCAAATGGTCCAAAAAGGACATTCCACCCTCTTCTTCGTCTTGATGTTGGTCTAGGGCCATGTGGGTTGGGGAATATTAGTACAACGGAAATTTAACCATCCAAGCATTTACTTCAGCCTTGATTTGTGCAAGTGCGGCATCGTCAGCATGATTTTGAAGTGCTCTATCGATAAGGTCAACAATTCTTTTCATGTCTGCTTCCTTCAATCCGCGGGTAGTCACTGCAGCAGTACCTAAACGCATGCCGGAAGTTACAAAAGGAGATTTGGTGTCAAAGGGCACCATGTTTTTGTTGATGGTAATATCCACTTTTCCGAGGGTTTCCTCAGCAAGCTTACCCGTCAAGTCTTTGTTTCTAAGGTCAATCAACATGAGGTGATTGTCTGTGCCTCCTGAAATAAGTTTATATCCTCTGGCTACAAACTCATCAGCCATGACAGATGCATTCAATTTGACTTGAACGACATAGTCCATGTATTCATCTGAAAGTGCTTCTTCAAAGGCGATTGCCTTGGCTGCAATGATGTGTTCCAAAGGTCCACCTTGCGTGCCTGGGAAAACACCCATATCCAAAAGGGCTGACATTTTTCTGATTTCTCCTTTGGGAGTAGTCAATCCCCAAGGATTATCGAAGTCTTCTCGCATTAGGATCAAACCTCCTCTAGGTCCACGGAGTGTCTTGTGAGTCGTAGTGGTCACGATGTGGCAATGCTCCAAAGGATCATTGAGTAAGCCCCTAGCAATTAAGCCAGATGGGTGGGAAATGTCTGCCAAAAGCAAGGCTCCTACCTCATCTGCGATTTCGCGTAAGCGTGCATAGTCCCAATCTCTGGAATAGGCAGAAGCCCCACAAATGATCATTTTTGGCTGCACAGCAATCGCTTTTTCAGCCACTTTATCGTAATCAATTACCCCTGTAGCTTCCTCAACCCCATAGAAATTTGCCTGATACAGCTTTCCAGAGAAATTGACAGGTGAGCCATGCGTGAGGTGTCCTCCATGGGCAAGGTCAAAACCTAATATTGCATCGCCTGCATTCAAGCAAGCTAGGAAAACAGCAGCATTTGCCTGCGCACCAGAGTGCGGCTGCACGTTGGCCCAAGCAGCTCCAAACAATTTTTTCGCCCGATCTATCGCTAGCTGCTCAATCTCATCCACCACTTCACAACCTCCGTAATAACGCTTACCAGGAAGGCCTTCTGCATACTTGTTGGTCAGCACGCTGCCCGCAGCTTCCATTACTTGTTTGGAGGTAAAGTTCTCAGAAGCAATCAACTCAATGCCCCTTTTCTGTCTGTCTTCTTCTCTGGAAATAAGGTCAAAAATCAAGGAATCTCTTTTCATAGTTGAGGATAGCGAAACGAAATAAATCTAATTGGAAAATTTAAAACTATGGGTGTACTCGGGAATTCAAAAATAGGCCTAAAGTCCTGATTATCCAATTGAATGCGCCACTTGTCTAAGACTAAATTTGAAATTTCTTCCCCTCCACCAAAAAACAAAAAATCGTTTCGATTCTTTGCAGTAAATACAGTACTTTGAAACTTGAATTCGAGAACTTATGGACTTTTTATTTCGACCAGCAACCTATTTTTCTGAAGGCATCACCTCTGTGCTGCTGGCGCGATTGCACTATCCAGAAAGTACTTGGGGGGAACAAATCAGCATTTATGCGCATGACCTAGATCAAAAAATTCAGTTCGAGGCAGTGGACTTCTATGGCAATGAATACCTGCTTTATCCAAGCAGTAGTGAGGAGCCACTCAATTTAGAAGACCTAATCTACCTCATCGAAGGAATGCAACTCAACCAAGATGTATTTGAAGGAAATATGGAATTGGTGCTCGATGGATTCCCGGAAACCGAAAGTGACTGGTATCCCGAGTTAAAAAATTACTTTGACGCCAAACGTAAACAAGTGGGTCTAGACTAAAAATCTAGAATAGGTGACTTGGAAAAGGTCAATTCTTTCAAGCGCAACCAGCAGGAATAGGTTTTAAAATCCAAGCATTCTGTAAGCACTACACCAGGAAGCATTACTTTTTTGAGCCGGTAACTTGGGAGCCATTCTTTGAATGATTTTTTTTCTTGCTCTGAAAAATAAGTAAGTGGGATCCATTTTTCTCCTTCAATGTAAATAGGCAGGTGTTTGCTCATGATTTTTCACTTTGTTTTTACTAAAACTAGCTTGACAATCATTTGGTTACAAGTAGTTTACATTATCTTTGGGTTACCCTACAATTACCTCTTCTTTATCCCCAACTCATGGGCCTTTGGATTGCAATTTTCAGTCTTTTTTGTGGTTTAGGACTTCAGTTCTTTCCTGGATTTCCAAAGGAAAAAGTGGCGCTTTTTGGGAAGAACTACCTGATCTACCTCGCGCTTCCTGCGCTTGCCCTGTTGCACATCCCTCCACTACAGCTTAAATGGGATTTACTTCTAGCTCCCTCATCTGCTTGGTTTACCTTCCTGCTTTCTTGGGTCTTTTTTGCTTTTCTTGGCACTAAATTGGGATGGGATAAGCGGACCACGGGCTGCTTGATCTTGGTTGCTGGGCTTGGAAATACCTCCTTTCTGGGATTTCCAATATTGGAGCTGCTGTATGGGAAAGAGGCCTTGCCCACTGCCTTTTTGATTGACCAAGGAGGGTCTTTTTTGTTGGTCAGTACTCTTGGGGTTTATATCGGATCAAGGTATGGGAATGGTGACAGCGCTGTGCTCCAGGTCTTTAAAAAAATGTTTCTATTCCCTCCGTTCCTTTTGTTACTAGCAACCTTGGTGATGAGCCATTTCCGACTAGCACTTCCCGATATGCTGCTGCCTTGGCTTCAAGGCATTGGAACGAGCATGGCCCCAATAGCCATGGCAGTCATTGGATTAACCCTATCCTTGGATCGCAAATGGACCCAAAACAAGTACCTCTGGTATGGCTTGGGGTATCGCCTTCTACTTGCCCCCGCTTGCGTATGGCTACTCTATGGACTTTTCCTGCCATCAGACAGTCTTACGCTTAAGGTATTTGTTTTAGAAAGTGGAATGGCTCCCATGATTTCGGGCGCCCTCCTCGCGATGGAGTTTGGACTTCAACCTCGACTAGCGACCTTACTGGCTGGACTAGGCATTCCACTATGTGGAATTACTTTACTTCTTTGGCAGTTTTTATTGGGCTAATTAGCTCCAGTGCTCCGCAATTACCGCTAAAAGCTCCTTGTGGATGGAATGGTTGGTGGCGACCACATGCCTCCCAAAAACGTAGTCTCGGCCCCCTTTAAAATCGGTTACCATTCCTCCTGCCTCTTGCACCAAAATAATACCGGCAGCCACATCGTACGAGTTGAGGTTGTATTCAAAATACCCCTCTGACCTGCCTGCAGCCACATAGCAAAGATCCACTGCCGCAGAACCTAGTCGCCTCAATCCATGAGTCTTCTGCATTAAGGATTTCATGATGTCCAGGTAACGGTCGATCAAGTCAAACTGGTAGTAAGGGAAGCCTGTGGAAATCAACGAAGCAGACAGGATTGGGGCACCACTGACTTTGAGCGGGATTCCATTGCAATAAGCACCGCCCCCTTTGTAGGCATAAAAACTCTCCTTCCGATTTACCTCATACACCACGCCAAGCACCACCTCATCCTGTTCCATGAAGCCAATGCTGACCGCAAAGACCGGGAGCCCATGAATAAAGTTGGTGGTCCCATCCAAGGGATCTATCACCCAATTGTACACTTCCCCTTGGGTGGTATTGGTTCCCTCCTCAGTGATGAATCCTGCCTCTGGAAAAATCTCCTGCAGCTGGGCTACCAACTGCTTTTCGGCTTCTTTGTCCACGTAGGAGACCAAGTCGTTGAACCCCTTGTGCTCCACCCGATCCATGGAAAAATGAAGTCGCTCTTTTTCAATAAAGGTTCCTACCTCCTCGGCAATTTTGCGAGTTTGGTCCAAGAGTTGGGAAAGTTCGGCTGAGGTCAGCATTTGTGATACGTTTAGTCTTTTTCCTTACGGAATTTTTTTTCTTTTTTCCATTCCGCCTGCTTCTTTTCCTGCTTTTCGGCTCTAGTCTCGCGCTGTTCGGCACAGCCTGCCACGACCAGTACAATTTCTCCTTTGAGGGGATTCACTTGGTAGTACTCGATGAGCTCGACTAGGGTGCCGCGGGCGATTTCCTCATGTAGCTTGCTTAGCTCACGCGCTACAGCCGCCTGTCGATCGGCTCCAAAAGCTTCTGCAAGCTGCTCGAGGGTTTTGAGCAAGCGATGCGGGGATTCGTAAAAAATAAGCGTTCGGCTTTCGTCTAGGAGCGCATCGATCCGCGTTTTTCTCCCCTTCTTATGGGGCAAAAA
>JBJOOF010000014.1:0-5623 GCA_046051425.1 Bacteroidota bacterium | reverse complement strand
TTGAACGGGAGTGCTCCATTCAGCGTCGTCACCAGAAGGTGATTGAAGAAGCACCCTCTGCAGTCGTAAGTCCAGCCATGCGAAAGGCGATGGGAGAGGCTGCGATTGGTGTGGCCAAGGCTTGCAACTATTATGGTGCAGGTACGGTGGAATTTATTGTAGACGAGAATCTCAACTTCTATTTTCTTGAAATGAATACCCGCCTGCAGGTAGAGCATCCAGTGACGGAGATGATCACAGGCAAGGATTTGGTTCGCGAGCAAATCTGGATTGCTGAAGGAAAGCCACTTTCCTTCGAACAGGAGGATTTAACCATCCAAGGTCATGCAGTAGAGGTACGCGTCTATGCTGAAGATCCGAAAAATAATTTTTTGCCAGATATCGGCAGATTACTGACCTACCGTCGTCCGCAAGGGCCTGGAATCCGGGTAGACGATGGATTTGAAGAAGGGATGGATATTCCGATTTACTACGATCCCATGATTGCCAAATTGATTGCGCATGGAGCTACCCGCCAGGAAGCCATTGATCGAATGATCCGTGCCATTGACGATTACCGAATTACAGGTATTCAAACGACCTTGGATTTCTGTCGATTTGCCTTGTCTCACGAAGCCTTTCAATCTGGGCAGTTTGATACCAAATTTGTGGAGCACTATTTCCGTCCCGAACTCCTGGAACCTCAGTTTACGGAGGAAGAAAAAATACTACTTGCAGCCCTAGCAGTCGAATTTTTCGAGAAAGAAGACAAGCGTGTGAATCCCAAAACTCCGCTAAGTCAAACCAAGACAACCAACTGGACCAATCGCTTGACCTAATGGCTGAACTTTTACCGCTTAAGGCTTGGCGCTATAACAAAGAACTTGGCGAAAATTTAGAAAAATTGACAGCTCCACTTTTTGATGTGGTGTCGGCAAAACAGCGGGAATTGCTCTATCAGAATCCGCTAAATAGCATTCACTTATCCGTTCCTGAGGGGGATCAGGGACATTTAACTGCGCAAAATCTACTCAAGAAATGGAAATCTACTGGTGTCTTGGAGCAAGACGATGTACCAGGAATCTATGTGTATTACCAGTATTTCCGTCTTCCTGGAGAAAAAGAAGAGCGTTGCAGAAAAGGGTTTGTCACGCAGATCAAAGCAACTCCTTGGGAGGAGAACAAAATCTTGAGACACGAGAACACCATTGTGTCCGCTGTACACGATCGGGTGGATCTACTTCGAGCCACTGAGATTCAAGCCAGTCCTACACATGGGTTGTATGAGGATGCAAACCAAGAACTTGAACCCTGGATGGATCAGGCTATGCAGCAGCCGATCTATGAATTGGAAGATTACCAAGGTGTTCGTGAGGTGCTCGCCCGAATCACAGATTCCAGGATCATTGCCCAATTCTTAAAGACCTTATCCGATAAAAAAGTAATCTTGGCCGATGGGCATCATCGACTTGAAGCAGCCATTGAATACCGGAAAGAGCAGGAAGCTGTGAAGGTGTCTTCCCCTTGGAAGGCAGCAGACTATCATTTGATGTATTTGACCAATGTGGTAGGCAATCACTTGGAGATTCTCCCTACGCATCGGCTTTTCTACGGGAATGATTTGGAGAAAGAAACATTCTTTTCTGCCTTGGAAACTTGGTTTGAAGTTCGACCGATGGGAGATGCTGCCGAACTGGCTACCTATTCTTTTCAACGCAAACATTCTTTTGGTTTGGTATGGGAAGATGCGGCCTTTGTGATTAAGTTTCGGCAAGAGAAGTTTGATCAGGTAGCCCAGGCTTTACCTGAAGTGCTTCGTCAATTGGATTTAGTCTTGTTGCATGATGTGGTGTTTGACAAAATCCTTGGACTCTCACCCAACGATCAGCGCACTACACCAGCCTTGGCTTTTGAACGAAACTTTTCAAGATGTGTGCAAGAAGTACAGTCTAAAAATGCCAAGTTTGCCATCATCACCCGTGAGATTGATTTGAGTCAGGTGATTGACGTATGTAACTCCGGGCAGGTCATGCCCCAAAAATCCACTTATTTCTATCCCAAAGCGCTTGGTGGGATGCTATTTGCAACTGTGAATCAAGAAGAATTTAATTATGACTATGCCCAGTTTTTTAACGAATCTAGCCTCTAAAAAAATTATTTTAGGTTCGAATTCCCCGAGGAGACAGGAACTCCTACGAGGATTGGAACTTGATTTTGAAGTTCGTGTACACCCGATCGAGGAGGCTATTCCTGCCGATCTTCCTGCACAATATGCGGCTGCTTACCTTTCTAAACTGAAAGCAGATGCATTCCCTGGGGAACTTCAAGAAAATGAACTGCTCATCACGGCGGATACTGTGGTGATCGATCGTGGGAAGGTGCTGGGCAAACCAGCGGATGAACAAGAAGCCTTTGAGATGCTGAAAAGTCTGTCAGGTGCTACTCATACCGTAATGACGGCAGTGACAATTAAAGATCGGAAAACCTCCATTACTTTAGAGGATGAAGCGGAAGTGACCTTTCGCTTTTTAGATGAGGAAGAAGTTTGGCATTACCTCAAAAAATATCAGCCATTTGATAAAGCGGGTTCTTACGGAATCCAGGAATGGATAGGATTTGTGGGGGTTAGTAGCATCACGGGTTCCTACTTTACAGTGATGGGATTCCCTTTGCACCTCGTGTATCAGCAACTTAAAAAATGGATCTAGGGCTTTTTTAATTTAAGCATTGATCTTTTTCGGGAACTTGAGGAAAAAAAAAGGCGGGATATCCCGCCTTTTTTGTTATTTCTTTACTCGAGTTCCTGAGACTGCGAAGGAGTCCATCAGCGAACCGCTGACATTTTCATCGTCTTCACGTTGAAGTGTAAAGTAGAGGTCTCCATATTCCGAGGTAAAGTTCAGTGTGAGACTATTATCACCCTCAGTGATGTCATTCATTTTTGTTTCTGTGCTGGATGCAGCGTCAACAAATTTCCCAACCAATTTGCCGTCTACACGCTCAAGGGTAAGTAGAACAGAAATGGTTCCCATAGGAGTGTCTTTAATCTGTACGTTCCATTCGCCAACGAAGTAATCCTCGGTGGTTTGTGCCATAGTGGAAGAGGAAAACAGAAGTGCTGCAAAGAAGAAAACGAGGATGCTAAATTTTTTCATGAGGATATTTTTTTGGAAGGTTAAATTAGACTAGAAATATAAGGTAAAGATGGATAAAACGAAATAGTTGAACTAGTAAGCTTTTGATTTTTGGAAATTAAACTACTTAAACCTTTGGAGGCAGGAGTTTGTAAAGGACTGGTGTCACGATTCTAGAGAGGATGGTCGAACTGATTAATCCTCCTATGAGGACAATTGCAAGGGGAGAAATGAGCGGATTGGTACTTAAGGCCACAGGAATCAAGCCACCAATTGCTGTGATGGTAGTCAACACGATAGGCAGGAAGCGAATTTCCCCCGATTTTTGAATGGCAGTATCGAGATCTACGCCTTCTTTTCGCAATTGATTGGTAAAATCCACCAAAAGGATGGAGGTTTTTACCTCAATGCCTGCCAAGGCAATAAGTCCAATAATGGCCACAAAGGAAAGCGAATTGCCGGTAATCCAGAGTGCAATCAAGGCGCCCACCATCCCCAAAGGAATCACAGAAAGGACAATGATCGTACTTTTGAAGGTTCGGAAAAGCAAAATCAATACTGCAATAAAAAGAAAAACAGTGATGATAATGATGGTGTTGAAGCCTGCAAAGGATTCTTGTTTGGTTTCGTATTCACCCCCTAATGTCAAGCGATAGCCATCGGGCAAGGGAATTTGATCTAGTTTGGTCATCGCTTCGCTCAACACTCGATCGGTGAGGTAATTGGCATCTACAAAAGAGGATACGGATACAGACCTATTTTTATTGTAATGGTCTATAGTCAGGGTGCTGCTTTCAAATTGGAGATCTGCAATTTGGGAAAGTGGAATTCCCTTGCCTTGGTTGTTGTAGATGTAAATAGGTTCGAAGGTTTCTAAGGTCGCACGATCCTCTTTTGGGGTAGTGAGCAAAATCGAACGCTCATTTCCTTGAGGGTCTGTAAACGAACCCAGATTCAATCCAGCCAAGGCGAGTCGGACGGTTTGGTCGATGTCTGCAGTAGCAATCCCCAATTGTCGAGCCTTATCTTTTTGAATGGCCACACGGATATCAGTCTTTAAGTTGGCCACAGGGTTATTGACATAGATGGTGCCAGGAGTTTGCTTGAGTAGTTGCTCTACTTTCCCCGCCAAACTTCGAAGCGTATCCAAATTTTCCCCTACAAGCCTGATTTCTATGGGCGCTGTAACTGGTGGTCCCTGTTCAAAGTTCTTAACTTCTACTTTTGCGCCGACTACCTTTGCAAAACTCGCTTGAAGCGTTTGGATGATCTCTATTTTTCGAGGAGCTGAAGTTTCGGGTTCAAGCTGAACGAAGAGTTGCCCGTAATCGCTGCGCTCATTTTCAGGGATCTCGTTGTAATAGATGCGGGGATTTCCTTTGCCTACGTTGGTTGCAAAATTTTTCAACTCAGGAATTTTAGCCACTTCCTGTTCAATTTGCCTTACGAGTGAATCCGTGTTACTCAAGTTGGATTGAAGTGGAGTCGTAATGCTGACTAGAAACTGTGGTTTTTCTGAGGAAGGAAAAAGGCTAAATCCAATAACAGGGAATAAGCTTAAGGACCCAAAAAAGATCACTCCTGCAAGAACGAGCGTTGCCACAGGCTTCTTTAAGGCTTTTTCAAGTAAAGGCGCATAGCTAAGGTGGATCCCTTTCTGAAACAAGTCGTAAATTTTGTTGGTATGACCTTCCTCCTTGTTTTTTAAAAACCAGGTGGAAAGAAATGGGATGATGGTAAGTGAAACCAACAACGAAGCGAGTACACTCATGATCACAGACATGGGCAAGCTTCGGACAAAATCCCCCGAACTTTCTGGTAAGAAAACCAAAGGAAGAAAAGCAATGATCAAGGTGACCGTACAGCCAATTACAGAAATTGAAATCTGTTGCGTAGCTTTTATGGCTGCTTCTTTTTTGCTGAATCCATCTCGGATCCACCGTTCAATATTTTCTACTACTACGATACTATCGTCTACCAATAATCCCAGAGCTACCACCAATCCGACAATACTGAGTTGGTTGAGACTATAGCCCAACGCATTCATTAAAATCAGGCCAATGGCCAGTGACAAGGGTATGGAAACCATGACGATAATTGAGGCACGGTTGCCCAAGGGGAGCAAAGTCACAAATACCAAAGCTATCGCGATTAAAAAGTCCATTCCCAAGCCACCCAATCGTCTATTGACATAGTCAGCTTGATCAAAAGCAACGATTAAATCGATGTTTTCAGGAAGTTTTTCTGTACTAGAAGCGAGTAGGGGACTGTATTTTTCTTGTACATTGGAGATGTTGGTTCCTTCTTTTAGGGCTGCAGTCACAAAGATGGAGCGATAGCCATTGAGTCGGGTGATGTGCTTGGTATCCTCAAAGTCATCACGAATCGTTGCCACATCTTTCAACAGGATGTTTTTTCCTTGTAGGGAATACACCACAGTCTCTGCGATTTCATCGGCTGAACTGTAATTTCCGCTCGTTTTTACATTGAAGGTTTTATTGCCTGCATCT
>JBJOOF010000013.1:0-12878 GCA_046051425.1 Bacteroidota bacterium | reverse complement strand
CCTTGAGCCAATTTTTCTTTGAGCAAGTCAAGGAGCTGTACTTTGGATAAGCCGGATAAATCAACTGCTACTTGCTCTTCTTCTTCCACTACATTTTCCTCCACCTCTAGTGGAGAAGCCTCTGGAATCGGGGTGCTTTCTTCCTGGATAGGCTCTACTTCTGTAGGTGCAACTGCCTTTGCTTTAGCCTTTTTTGGCTTTTCTGGGACAGAAGCAAGGACAGGCTCTTCTTCTGAAACTGGAAGGGTTTCTGCAGCAACTTTTTTACCCTTAGTCCCCTTTTTAGGAACCGTGGTTACCTTGTCCTCTTCGGACAGCTCTTTACTTTTCTTAGTCATAAAAAACGATACTAAACTTATGCAATTAGATCAAAGGTAGGCATTTTGACTAATTTAATCGTGGGTCGATGGGATAATTTGATTGAATTTCATACTCTCCACCCATCCCTTTCATCAATTGTCTCCAAATTTGATCCGGAGAATTCTCAAAAACAGTTGATGTCGTAGCTCCTGAATATACAACCCAAGTGTCATCAGCAAGTTCTGCTTGCAACTGGCCTTGATCCCATCCACTGTAGCCCAGAAAAAATCGTACTTGATCCACTTTCAGTTGATGAGATTTTAAGAGGTGAACTAAGGCAGCAAAATCACCACCCCACCAGATTTCTTCACCCAAAGGCTTACTGTCCGGTAGTACTTGGGAACCGAAATAAATGAAATGAAGGGTATTTTGTTCAACAGGTCCTCCTACAAAGACTTCGCATTCTAGAAAATTTAAATCCTTAACTAGGTCGCCTAAATTTAAAATTGAT
The DNA here is from genome assembly GCA_046051425.1 of Bacteroidota bacterium. Classification (GTDB taxonomy): domain Bacteria; phylum Bacteroidota; class Bacteroidia; order Cytophagales; family Cyclobacteriaceae; genus Algoriphagus. Next base: position 12,067 of record JBJOOF010000013.1, on the reverse strand, counting down.
AGCTTGTTGATCACAAAACCAAAGCTACCCTGATCCTCGTGCTCACACAGCAGAATCACGGATCTCACAAAATTTTCATCGTTTAAAAAAGGGGCAGAAAGCAAAAGATTTCCTGCCAGAAGCTTTGGGATTGAATGCTGATCCATGTAGAAAAGTAATTTAAGTTTAGTTAAATTTAATTTTTGAAATCACAATCCCAAGAAAAGATTTCAGAAAATTACTAAGTAACCTACTTGCCCATGAACCTTGCCGCTATTAGAAAGGAATACAGCCTTCAATCCTTAGAAATTGATCAGGTTGCTACTGATCCCTTCTTGCAGTTTAAAAATTGGCTAAAAGAGGCCATGCAAGCAGAAGCTTTGGAGGTGAATGCGATGTGCCTCTCTACTCTAGGAAAAGATGGATTTCCCAATTCCAGAATTGTGTTGCTAAAAGAGTTGGACCATGGTTTTGTGTTCTTTACCAACTATGAGAGTTCAAAAGGAAAAGAATTGGAAGCCTATCCAAAAGCATCTCTTACCTTCTTTTGGGCAGAAATTGAACGACAAGTTCGTGTAGTGGGGACAGTGAGTAAAATAAGTCCTGAAGAATCCGATGCTTATTTTTTATCCAGACCCTACGGATCTCAATTGGGGGCTTGGGCTTCCCCACAAAGCCAAGAGATTGCCAATAGAGAAGTGATTGAGAATAATCAAAAAGAATTAGAGGGTAGATTTACTGAATCCGTCATATTCAGGCCTCCGCATTGGGGTGGATTCCGGCTTGTTCCGCACCGAGTTGAGTTTTGGCAAGGAAGACCCAGTCGTTTGCACGACCGCATAAGCTACGAAAAGGATGTGGCAACTAATTCTTGGAAACTAGCTCGACTAGCCCCCTGATTACTTCAGGTTAAAAAGGTCAGAAACGCCTATAAACCGCTCTACAGTAAATCCTTCGCCATACTTCGATTGGATACGATGGCCAAATTCTCGAGCCCTAGATTCAATAAAAGGTAAAAATTCAGGGGAAGAAATAAAGCTTGCTGGTTCTTTACTTTCTGGGTCATAGAATTGGGAACCAAAAGCAGCAATACTTTTTACTTTGGTGTCCCAGAATTCTGTAATATCTACAATAAAGTCTGGCTGAATGTAGTTGTTCTGAATATAATGGTACACAAATTTAGGTCTCCAAGCCGCTTGTTTGACTCCATCCTGCGATGTCTCAATCTTTGTTAGACCACTCATAAAGCAAGCGTTCGTTGCTAAAGAAGCTCCTTTTCCATGATCAGGGTGACGATCGGTGATCGCATTGGCAAGAACAATTTCAGGTTGATATTTTCGAATCACCTGAATTAATTTCAATTGGTGTTCCGTATCATCTTTAAAAAAAACATCTTGGAACCCCATGTTCTCACGAACACTGAGTCCTAAAATCTCAGCTGCATGGGCTGCTTCCTGCAAACGAAGTTCAGGTGTACCGCGTGTACCCATTTCTCCATGGGTCAAGTCTACAACTCCAACCTTATTTCCCTTGGCTACCTGAGCAGCAATGGTGCCAGAACAACCTAATTCAGCATCATCAGGGTGAGCCGCTAGAACAAGAATATCTAACTTAAGCATTTGGAAAAATCATTTGACTCGTAAATTTTGGCCAATCCTTAAAATGGAGGTGCTCGAAATCTTATTTAATCTAGTGATTTGAGAAACTGATACTCTATATTTTTTAGCAATAGAACCCAAAGTCTCACCACTTCTTACCTTGTGGTATGCCGCTGAGCGTGTTGAAGTTCCATTGTTTGGTACAGATTGGGAACTTGAATAAGTACTAAATAAACTCTTAGTAATTGATAAAATTCGAGTTACAGGCTCCATTTTTTGGAAATCAAAAATTTGGTTTGGATTAAATGCCAATCCCCGGTACCGAGCTTCATAATGAAGATGTGGACCAGTGCTTCTACCCGTAGAACCACCATGGCCCAATAAATCGCCAGCCTTTACTTCATCACCCAGTTCAGCAATGTGCTTTGATAAATGGCCATAAAGCGTTTCAATTCCATTTTTATGCCTTACTAAATAGTAATATCCCCAACCATTTCGGTCAAATCCTTTTACTCTGACTATTCCATCATAGGTAGAATAAATGGCTTCACCCATACGCAAATTAATATCTACACCATAATGAATTCTTCCCCATCTTGGGCCAAATCCAGAGGTGGCTATTGTTTTTACCAAAGGCATATTCCAAGATTCACCTGCCTCTAGATTATACAATGTTAAATAAATAGAATCTTGTATCTGATTTACTTCAAAATCATAAATATCAACATAGTGGGAATCCCATTTGGAATAATACTCAAATGCCGTAACCCAAACACTATCAATTTGAATTTGGTCAGAAATTTTAACAACCTTATTTGTAGGCGCCCAATTGATAGAAAAGGACTCTTCAGCAATAAGTGATTTTGTTTTTGAAAGGTTAACTACATCCTGAAACAATAAAGAGTCTGTATAGGTAGATATAGATTTTAGATACCCAATTTCATCAAAATTTCGAAGTTCAATATTCTTCCTTTCTTGAGAAGTACTTGGGGTACCTACGTTTTTCTTAATTATTTTAGGAAATACCTGACCTTCTGCCTTTAAAAATGATAAGGACACAAGTAAACCTAAAACTAATCTAAAAATCAACTTCATTAATCTAATTTACTAGTTTTCAATGGAAGCAAGGAAGCGTTCCGCATCCAAAGCAGCCATACAACCTGTTCCTGCAGCTGTTACAGCTTGTCGGTAAACATGATCCTGAGCATCGCCACAGGCAAAAACACCTTCGATATTCGTCTTCGAAGTTCCTGGAATAGTTTTAATATATCCCGCTTCATCCATCGTTATGAATTCCTTGAAAATCCCTGTATTAGGTTGGTGACCTATAGCAACAAAGAAGCCAGAAATAGAAATATCAGAAATTTTTTCAGTTTTTGTATTTAAAATACGCATGCCAGTCACTTCGTCAGCGCCCAAAATCTCCTGAGTCTCTGAATTCCAAAGGATTTCAATCTTTGGGTTATTTTTTACACGATTCTGCATGATTTGAGAAGCTCTCATTTCATCACGACGAATAATCATGTAGACTTTGGAACAAATATTTGCCAAATAAGAAGCTTCCTCACATGCAGTATCCCCAGCACCTACAATCGCTACTTCTTGACCTCTAAAAAAGAATCCATCACAAACAGCACATGCGGAAACTCCTCTCCCATTCAAGCGGGTTTCACTTTCCAATCCCAACCATTTCGCAGAAGCACCTGTACTGATAATAACGGTCTCGGCAAGGATGGTTTTCTGATCATCCACCACTACCCGATGAGGTCGAGCACTGAAGTCAACTTGGGTAACTAAGCCATAACGAACTTGGGTACCAAATCGCTCCGCCTGCTTTCTAAAGTCTTCCATCATTTCAGGACCCATGATTCCTTCCGGGTAACCAGGATAATTCTCAACATCCGTAGTGATGGTCAACTGTCCTCCTGGTTGTCCGCCAGTATACAGAACAGGAGCCATTCCAGCCCGAGCTGCATAAATGGCGGCCGTGTAACCGGCAGGTCCAGATCCAATAATTAATACTTTTACCTGTTCGTTAGCTTGACTCATGCTGTATTATTTACTCTTTTTTATAAATCTATTCAGTTCCTACAACTTACCTTCTGAGAAAAGGAAAAGTTAACTTAGCTCCAAAGCCTAAAATCAAAAAGGGGGCTACCGCCCCCTTTTATTATATTATCCCAAATACGGTTTGAGGGTTTTGCTACGGGAGGTATGCCTCAATCTTCGAATGGCTTTTTCTTTAATCTGCCTAACTCGTTCTCGCGTCAGATTGAACTTTTCTCCAATCTCTTCCAAGGTCATGGCATGCTCTCCATTCAATCCGAAATAAAGCGTAATTACATCCGCTTCTCTTGAAGTCAAGGTTGAAAGCGCACGCTGTACTTCTTTTCTGAGAGAGTCATTCATCAAGCCATCGTCTGGTTTTTCATCTCCATCATTTTCCAATACATCGAGAAGACTATTCTCCTCTCCTTGTACAAATGGAGCGTCCATGGACACGTGTCTACCAGAAATCTTCATAGTATCCACCACTTCAGATGCGGACACTTCTAGAACTTCTGCCAATTCCTCTGGAGATGGCTCGCGTTCAAATTTCTGCTCCAGTTCACTGAAAGTCTTAGAGATTTTATTCAATGATCCTACTCTGTTCAAAGGAAGACGAACAATTCGAGATTGCTCAGCGAGTGCTTGTAAAATGGATTGACGAATCCACCACACCGCATAGGAGATAAACTTAAATCCTCGCGTTTCATCAAAACGCTGTGCCGCCTTGATCAAACCAAGGTTTCCTTCATTAATCAAATCTCCTAAGGATAACCCTTGGTTTTGGTATTGCTTGGCTACAGAAACCACAAATCGGAGGTTGGCTTTTGTCAATTTCTCCAAAGCAAGCTGATCGCCTTCTCGGATTCTTTTTGCCAATACTACCTCCTCATCAGCTGTCAACAGATCTACTTTACCGATCTCTTGAAGGTATTTATCAAGAGACTGTGATTCTCTGTTTGTAATCTGCTTGCTAATCTTTAGCTGCCTCATCCGAGTGAATTAATTGAAAAGGGGTGATAATTCATTTAATTAGTCAAAAACCCAATCTTGATTAGGCGTTTGTTTCTGGTTTTTCCGGTCTTGGAAGTAACACTTTTCTGGACAATTTGAATTTACCTGTTTTCTTATCTACGTCAATTAACTTGACAGTAATTTCCTCTCCAGGTTCCAAAACGCCATCCATGCTTTCCAAGCGATCCCACTTGATCTCGGATATATGGAGTAAACCATCTTTTCCTGGCATAAATTCCACAAAGGCTCCAAAAGCTTGAATATTTTTTACTTTACCAGTATACACCTCTCCTATTTCAGGTTGAGCAACGATGGCTTTTACGCGACGAATCGCGGCATCCATGTTATTTTGATTCGCAGAATAGATGTTAATCTTTCCTTGATTATCAATTTCCTCAATAACAACCGTAGTTGAAGTGTCTTTCTGAATCTCTTGGATCACTTTTCCTCCAGGTCCGATCACTGCTCCGATCAATTCTTTAGGAATCCACATCATGAAGGAACGTGGGGTATGTGGCTTAAGATCAGTCTTTGATGCTGCCAAAGTTTTGGAGATTTCTTTCAAAATATGAAGTCTACCATCCTTAGCTTGGTAAAGTGCTTCTTTCAATACAGAATAATCCAAACCTTCTACTTTCAAATCCATCTGGCAGGCTGTGATCCCTTTTGCGGTACCAGTTACCTTAAAGTCCATGTCTCCTAGATGATCTTCATCACCCAAGATATCGGATAGAATGGCATACTTGCCCGTCTTGGCATCCGAGATCATACCCATGGCAATACCAGTTACTGGAGCCTTAATTTGAACACCAGCGTCCATCAATGCCAAAGATCCGGCACATACAGTCGCCATAGAAGAAGATCCATTGGATTCCAAAATATCAGAAACGATACGAATGGTGTATGGATTTTCAGTATCTGGGGGAAGTACTTTTTTCAAAGCACGCATGGCTAGGTTACCATGTCCTACTTCTCTTCTGCCTACGCCTCTATTTGGCTTTACTTCACCTGTAGAAAATCCTGGGAAGTTGTAGTGTAGGTAAAACTTATTGTATCCAGAGATTACTGCTCCATCAATCATCTGCTCATCCATCTTGGTACCCAAAGTACAGGTAGTGACAGATTGAGTTTCCCCACGGGTAAACACCGCAGATCCATGTGCTGAAGGAAGGTAATCAACTACAGACCAGATTGGTCTAATTTCGTCTAGATTTCTACCATCCAAACGCTTTTTAGTTTCTAAAGTAAGGTTACGCGCTGCTTCCTTGTGTATTTTATGGAAATAATGTCCGATTAAACTGGTCTCAAATCCATGATCTTCGCTTAGGCTGCCTACATATTCCTCTTTAATTTCTTTGACCAAAGCTGCACGCTCGGACTTGTTTGCAATTTGACGGTTTACAGCAGCAAAAAGCTTATCGTAAGTCGCTGCTCTCATGTGGTCGTAAAGCGCTGAGTCACTCTTCTCATGGCTGTAAGCTCTCTTTACTTCCTTGCCTACCAACTTGGTCAATTCCACTTGGGCTTGGCAATGTCTTTTGATTTCTTCGTGTGCAAATTGAATGGCTTCTACCATTTCATCCTCCTGAATCTCGGAAGCTTCACCCTCTACCATCAAAATGAAATCCAAAGAACCCGCAACGATAAACTCCAAAGTAGCTTTCGCTAAATCTGCCGGCTTCGGGTTGATTACATAGGTTCCATCAATTTTCGCTACGCGAACTTCTGAAATTGGACCATTGAAAGGAATATCGGAAACTGACAAGGCGGCTGATGCTGCAAGACCTGCAAGCGCATCTGGAAGTACCTCCTCATCGTAAGACATCAACGTAATCATCACCTGCGTATCTGCATGGTAATCATCTGGAAAAATAGGACGGATTGCACGGTCTACGATTCTACTGATGAGTACCTCGTAGTCAGAAAGTTTTCCTTCTCTTTTCAAAAATCCTCCTGGGATTTTTCCAGAGGAAGCAAATTTCTCTTGGTAATCGACCGATAAAGGCAAAAAGTCTACTCCTTCTAAAGCATCTTTCTTAGCAACTACTGTAGCCAACAGCATCGCTTTCCCCATCCGCACAACAACTGAACCGTCTGCCTGTTTGGCTAGAGCTCCGGTTTCAATACTAATTTCTCTACCATCTTGTAAGGTGATGGTCTTGGTGATCAAGTTTGGTAACATATAAACGTGTAGAATTAAACTTCGTGATAAAAAGTAATTGGTCAGCAGCTAAAAAAGAAAAAAGTAAGGTTCTCACCAAAGAGAACCTTACTCTCGAATTATTTTCTGATTCCGAGCTCAGCAATAATTGCTCTGTAACGCTCGATTTCTCTTTTATGGAGGTAGTCTAGAAGACTTCTTCTCTTTCCAACCAACTTCATCAATCCCAATCTAGTGGAGTGATCTTTCTTGTTTGACTTCAAATGCTGAGTCAAATGCTGAATACGGTGTGTAAAGAGGGCAATCTGTGATTCAGGAGATCCTGTATCTGTAGCAGATTTTAACCGTCCATGATTTTTAAACAACTCTTGTTTTTTCTCTGGTGTTAAATACATGTTTAGCTAAATTTTGTAAAATAAGGACAAAGGTAAGCGTTAAAATTCAATTTTAAAAGAATTAAGTCAAATGGACCGCTTTCTTGGAAAAAAATTCATCACCTTCTTTTGGATACCCGCATAAAAATCAGATTCAAACAAGCGGGCATCTTTTCTAGCCTGTCTCAAGAAAAACAAACCAAAGGGCAAAAGGCAAAGATTTGAAAAGATGGTACCAAGCAAAGGATCTGTTACGCCTTCCTTAGCCCACTTTTCGCCAGTGATGGTTAGCATGTAAAAGAGAATAAAAAAGAGGATAGAAATAAGCACGGGCATTCCGAGCCCCCCTTTTTTTATAATTGCACCCAAAGGCGCTCCAATGAGAAACATTATAAAACAGGCAATGGCTTGACTGTACTTTTGGTACCAGGCAATTTCGTAGCGGCGAAATTCTCGTACCTGCCCATCTACCTGACTCAATTTCACATTGAATGAATTCTTGAGGTTACGTGCATTGTTCAGGGCAAGTGTATAAGCATTGCTGATGTAGCCTCGCTCATAAAACATAGAATCAAGCAATGCTTTCTCCTTTACTGTTAGCGGCTCCTTTCTGAATTTTATAACGTACTTTTCAACGGGAATAGCTGTAGAATCCACCTGAGCAGTTTGAGTTGCACTAGAATCGGAAAAACCCAATCGTTTTGCATCTAGTTTTTTTCGAATGGCTAAACCCGAATCCGGTAGAGCGGTTGTAATCTCCACGGAACCATTTTCCACTGGCGTTTCAACGATAGTAACCGATGAATTTGAATCAGATAAAACTTCACGATTGACAGCATTCATGCTATCTTCTATTGCCTGTTCCTTAAGAATTTGGATCCTTCTTAAGGTATCAAATCGTGCTTTTTCGACAAGGATTTCTGGGGCTGGGTTTAGTTTTCTGTTTTTGGTGAAAAAAGGATAGATGCTGGCTGCTGTAATGAAGTTCTGATATTTTAAATCATTCACGATCAAGTGAAGTGAATCCAATCCATGCCTAATTTCTTCAATTGTTTTTATGGCTCGGTTAGTCGACCATTGATTTTCAGGTGTTCGGTTGAGTTGAAAAGCCGACAAGTCAAAAACCATCACATTCTCCTGAAAGGCTGTTCGAGAAAATTCTACAGGCGCTTCTGAAATTCCTCGGGTAGATCTTGACTCTTTGTAGCTTTCTCCCGCAAAGAGCGTCAATCGCATGTAGGTGTCGTTATTGAAGGTTTCCATACGACCTGAGTCAGCCATCGTTACATTTAGGTTTCCCTGACCTTCTGCATGGTTGTAGATTAGAATATCCCGGAGACGTACCTCATCCAGCTTTTGATTGATTTTAATGCTGAAATTGGGAATACCAGAATAGAAGACTCCTTCTTTGATATCCAGTGAAGGTGTTTTCATACGGATATCGTAAAGCAGCGAGAAGGTCTTGAGGTTTACCTTGGGTACAAGGTAGTTATTCGATAAAAAGGCCAAAATCGTCAAGCCTACCGCAAAAATAGCGATGGGGCGCATCGCTCTGGTGAGGGAAATTCCACTGCCTTTGATCGCTGTTAGCTCAAAATGCTCACCCAAGTTTCCGAAAGCCATCAAACTAGAAAGCAACATCGCCAAGGGCAAAGCCATGGGAGAAATACTGATCACAAAGTATCCGATGAGTTCAGCATAGATCCAGAATCCCAAGCCTTTACCAAATATCTCGTCAAAGTATTTTAACATATTGACGATCAACAGAATAAAGTCCACCACCAAGAAGGTGAGTAAAAATGGGCCTAAAAAAGAGCCTAGAACAAGTTTATCTAGTTTTTTCATCTGCAGAAATCCGAACAAAGTAAGGGATTTTCTCGCTGAATCTTGTCACCTGAGAAAGGGAATTATGCGCCTATAATCTGCTTTAACTTAGAAATTAATCCCTCCCAGATCCCATCTAGCTCATCTAGGGTGTAAAAGTTGGATTGATCGATCACTTTCAAAAACAAGGAATGGGTAAGTTCCGCTTCATCCAACTTGAACTCGATAAAGGATTCCTTTCCATTACCTGGATTCTTTGGGTCAAAAAAATCCCAGCGGATATGAAGGTTTGCCTTCAGGGTGGTTTGCTTTGCAAAATGATCTTCTTGGTCAAAATTAAAGATGAAGTTTTTGTCTTCATCAATTCGTACTGCATCTGCAAACCATTCTTGCAATCCACTCGCAGTACTCAAATAGGTATAGACTATTTTTTTGGAAGCATTTAATTGATAATCAGCAACAAATTGGTTTGTAGACATATTTTGGTGGTAATATTCCGAATTAATTCACTTCTAAAGTTCCTCTCAATTTGCATTTCAGCCAACAAGCCCTCATATTTGCATTCCGTTTTGGGGGCCTTGGATTCACTTTTCGTTCTGAATTGGGTGAAAAGGAAGGAAAAAAGATGTTTTGGAAGATAACCAATAATCCGAAACATCCCTAAAAACGGAAAAAGAAATTTGGCGAGGTAGCTCAGTTGGTTAGAGCGCAGGATTCATAACCCTGAGGTCGGGAGTTCAAATCTCCCTCTCGCTACAAAGGTTCCTTGAAAGAGGAGCCTTTTTTTATCCTTTCTAGCGAGTGTATGGATTCATATCCGCCGCGGCGGACGGGAGCCTGCCTGCCGCAGGCAGGTTCAAATCTCCCTCTCGCTACAGAGGCTTCCCAAATGGGGAGCCTTATTTTTTCACTTTATGTTTTTTAAACTATGTTTTTCGTTTACGTGCTGTACAGCCCATCCGCGAACAAGTTTTATGTAGGATACACCTCAAATCTGGAATCCAGGCTTCTTTCACACAATCAGTTGGGTACCAAGGACTGGACCAAACGATATAGGCCTTGGAATCTTGTGTATACAGAGCCCTATCCATCTAAATCCAGCGCACTAAAAAGGGAAAAAGAATTGAAAACAGGTGTAGGTCGTGAGTTTATTCGAAAAATGATAAACAAAGAATAAGGAGACACCTGGCCCATTGGAACATAAAAAAAGCCTCCCTATTCGGGAGGCTTTCGCAAAATAAGGTAGTGCCGATATCCACACAATTTATTTACTTGGATACATATCACTCCAAATACTACCTAGGTATTCTTCGTCAATAATTATATCCAAACGTTCAGTTTCACCACGTAATGTTATATCTACATCTTCAAAATTACATTCATATTCATCAAAAATAAAATAGGGATTGACTTCTCCACCATCAAAGCAATTTTCTGGTAATAATTCTTCATTGCATTCTTTCAATTTGATTTCAAAACTATTATCAAAATCGCCTGGTGCATAAAATTCCAATTCAAAAAGCACCTCATCTAGGGCATATTTAAATCCATGATCTTGAATGCAATTAAACAAGTTAGAAAGCTCTTGTTTATCAAGTTCAGTTTTCCAGTAAGAATCATTATACGACCTCGAAATTGTAAGCCAAACTTCTTGCCCTTCAATTTCTGATGTATAGTCCTCATCAAATTCTGTTAAAGTATTATTGTAGACGATAATTTCGATTTTTGTTTCATTAGTAATATTTCTTCGATTAATATCTTTTCTAAGTACTTGAACACTACATTCCAAAAGATTATAACTGTACATCCCAATTTGATTTGTGTTTTTGGGTTCAGTACCTTCATCATTAATTTCATTTGTGTCAGAGAATATGGTCAAAGGCAAGCCTAGATTGGCTAAGACTGTAAGATCATACTCTCCTGAATCTTCCTCTTGCATTCGAGACAAATTAATTAGGCTTTGATTAATTACAGATTCTAAGTTGAAATCACGAACAAGAATTTCATAAGCTGAACAATAGCGTTCAATCCACTCTTCCTCATCTTTTTCATCCCATTCTTTCATCACCTTCTTTCTAACTTTGTTTAAAATTTTATTGTTTGAAAGAATTATTTCACTTGAAGTTATGTTTTCAAATTCAACCATAAAATACTGTATATCATCATCATTACTACCGCGAGTGTGAAAATGAGATAATATCGCAAGCAATGAATCGAATAATAAGGTTATTCTTGCTGGTGTTTCATCTTTCCATCGAGCCGCCATAATGGCATCATTATCAACTTCTTCTTGGTCATCACCTTCATCCTCTTTAAAATATTCTTTGCTAGTTAAATCAATCCTAAAAGTTTGATCCCCAACATAGATATCGAAAATACTGATTTTACCTTTTGATGTTTCTGAGAGTTCTTCTTCAAATGGTAAAAGCTCATTGGACACTTCAAAAATATCAAGATCTCCATTTTCATCTTGAAAGATTTCAGGTACTTCCTCTAAATCTGGATTAACGTCTGTAACCTCATAATTAAAGCCATTATCAAGGTCTCCTACTCCATCAAACCTGTATTCTTCGGAATCTGGATCAAAATGATTGATAATTAATTCATCGATATCATTATTATCCAAATAGGCATTTAATCCCTCTAACAGCAATTCTTTTTCTACTTCAAGAATCCAATATGAATCAGAGGACCAGTTGGTTCTAGTAACCTCCAAGGTAGAATCATTAATTTTAAATTTAAGCCAGAAAGTTAATTCTGAATATTCATTCGTGTAAGCACGGATTTTGATGTAAGACTTATTCTTTAGTTTTTTGAGCAAACTCAAGATTTGAGGAAGAGTCCTTGAATTTAAATTTATAAATTCCTCAATATTAATTTGTTCAGAATCATTTAGATTTTCGTGGTTTGTTGAATAATCCAGAGCACTCGAATCTTCTGAATCATCACCTTCTGAAAAATTATACTCATTTAAGAGTTCAAAAGCCCTTGAATTAATTTTGAAAATTTCCTCGGATTCAAAATTTATAGAAATCGATCCAAAATTACCCTTGGTTAATGTATCATCATCA
>JBJOOF010000012.1:0-6255 GCA_046051425.1 Bacteroidota bacterium | reverse complement strand
GCTGAAAGAAGTTGTCCTCTGTAGAATATTTCAGTTCTACCTTAATTCCAGGAATTGCCTCCTCGATATCGACCAATCCTTGCTCAATTAAAACTTTTTCAAGTGCAGGCAACGATTCATTCAAAGAATCTTGGTTGGTATTTCCCCCATTTGGAAAGGAATCTGATTGACTTTCATCCCCCTTTTTTTCATCAGTTTTCGGAGAAGAACAGGCCAAAACAAGGCCTAGCAAAAGGTAACTTAATTTTTTCATTGTGCTAATTTTTTGTTGATTACAGTTGCAGAAGCTTGAGCAGTAGGAAGTACGACTACATCTGCGAGTACTACATGTGGAGGTCGGGTGAGCGCAAATTCCACAATGTCGGCAATGTCTTGCGCGACCAAGGGGGCATAGCCTTTGTAAACAGTTCCTGCCCGTTGGGAATCGCCTTTGAATCGAACCAGGGAAAACTCAGTTTCAACCAAGCCCGGGTGGATGCCCATCACTTTGATGCCGAAGGGATTCAAATCCATCCGCATGCCATTTGTAAGCGCATCCACTGCATGCTTGGAGGCACAGTAAACGTTTCCATTGGGATAAACTTCTTTTCCTGCAATGGAACCAATATTGATGATGTGGCCAGAATTACGTAGCGTCATGCCTGGAATAATGGCCTTGGAAACATATAATAAGCCCTTTACATTGATGTCAAGCATAGCATCCCAGTCGGACACACTGCCCGTTTGGATGGGATCCAATCCATGTGCGTTGCCCGCATTATTGATCAGGACATCAATTGCAGCCCATTCTGAAGGAAGGTTAGTCACCAACCGCTCCACTTCGGCTCGATCGCGCACATCAAAAACCAGGGGCAAAAAACGTACACCTTCTGGAAGCTCCTGTCTCAACTCCTCCAATCGCTCTGCTCTTCTTCCCGTAGCAATGAGGTCATAGCCCATCTTGGCCACAGTGAGTGCACAAGCCCATCCGATTCCAGAGCTTGCACCCGTGACCAATGCAATTTTGTTTTTCATGTGTACAAGATAAGAGGAATGGGAAAACTTGTTGACCTCAGCTGCTGAAAAATTCAATGGGATTATCTGCGATGTCAACAGTTGACGGACCACAGTCAACAGCAAATTGAATTAGTAGAAACAAAGCGTACTATAATCAGGATTAGCTGTGGACCGTTGACCGTTAGCGGTGGTCAATTTTTCAACAGTGCACCGTTCACTGTCGACAACCGAGTCGTTGTGTGAATAGGTTTAGAATCCATACTTCGTACTTGGTACAATTTACTGTGGTCCGTCGACCGTGAACTGTTGACTTAATTTTGTCTACGGATAATCAACTTCTCCACAAATAGGGAAAAAGCAAGTAGGAGGTTGCGGCAACCAAGACATTAATCGCCAAGAGGCTGAGTAATTTATCTGCACTAACACTCCAATCTAGCCCGTCCAGCGCATTTTTAGAGATTCGAATGGCCATCAATAGAATGGGGATAATCACAGGAAAACTCAAGATTGCCATCAAGGTTGCATTGTTACCAGCTTTGGAAGCAATGCCAGAGACCATGGTGAGGCTGGCCGAAAAGCCCATGGCACCCAACACCAAGTTGAGCAGAAACAATCCCTGATCCTGAACCGGATTACCCAAAATCACCGAAAACACCCCATATCCCAGCAGGGCCAAAATGAGAGTTAGGCCGGTGTTGTAGAGAATTTTGGAAAGTATAATTGACTCCGGGGAAGCAATCATGTAGTAATACAGCTGCCGACCCTGCTGCTCTTGCACAAAACTTTTGGCTACCGCATTGACGGATGAGAAGAGTAAAATAATCCAAAAAAGGGCGTTCCAAGTGGGTATGGAAAGATTTCCCATCTTGGCTCCCACGCTGAGATAGGTGATAAATACAGCGGACACCACATAAAGCAAGATTCCATTGAGCGCATATTTTTGCCTCCACTCTAGGGTCAACTCTTTACGAATCAATACGGAGATTTCTTTCCACATGCCACAAAGGTAGAAAAATCCCATTTCCAAAACCTTTCCTCAAGAAAAGGAAGGGTTTGGGGTAGCGGTAGAATTTTAGGAGGACAAGGGTAATCTTCAAAAGAGGCAAAGAGGCCCAACAAAAAAGCTACCTTTGTGCCATGTCCCTACGCGTCAAAAACGAAGCAGAAATCCTATCCAAACTAGGCATCACTCAGCTCAACCCAATGCAGCTTGCCACTAAGGAGGCACTCGCAAATCAAGAAAATCTTGTACTACTGTCCCCTACAGGAACAGGAAAAACGCTCGCTTTTCTGTTGCCTGTAGTGCTTCAAGTAGACCCAAGCTGTGAGGAGATTCAAGTGGTGATCATCGTTCCCTCTCGGGAACTAGCTATCCAAATTGAGCAGGTAATGCGACAGATGGGAACGGGATTGAAAGTCAATGCGGTCTACGGGGGCCGAGCGGGGTCCAAGGATAGAATGGAAATCAAGCACCGACCAGCGGTACTTGTGGGGACACCAGGCCGTGTCGCAGATCATCTCCGGAGGGAGGCCTTTGATACCGCTTCTATCCAAACCTTGATCTTGGATGAATTCGACAAATCGCTTGAAATTGGTTTTGAAGGAGAAATGCGAGAGATTATTCAACTACTTCCTCAGGTTCGTCGAAAAATCTTGACTTCCGCTACCCAAGGGGTATCCATCCCCAATTTTGTAGGCTTAAAATCGCCACACCTTCTGGACTTTCTTGCCGACAAACTCACCCAACTTGAAGTCAAAAAGGTACTGTCTCCAACCAAGGATAAACTCGAAACTCTGGGCCAGCTTCTTGCACAATTGGGACCGAAAAACGGCATCATCTTTTGCAATTTTAAGGATTCCATAGAACGGGTATCGGATTACCTAACTGAGCAGGGCATTTCACATGGGGTGTTTTCTGGAGGGATGGAACAAATCGATCGCGAGCGAGCACTCATTAAATTTCGAAACGGCACCCACCCTCTGCTCTTGGCGACAGACCTTGCTGCAAGAGGCATCGATGTGCCCGAACTGGATTTCATCATCCATTACCATTTGCCCCTTCGTGCTGAGGAGTTTATCCACCGCAATGGGCGTACCGCACGGATGAATAGCCAGGGAACTGCCTACATCTTGCAGTTCGAGAAGGAACCACTTCCCGACTTTGTGGGTAACCCCAAACTGGAAAAACTTCAGCCTGCAGTTCTTCCAGCACCTTCACCTTGGTGTACCTTGCTAATCTCAGGAGGAAGAAAGGATAAAATTTCCAAAGGGGACATTGCCGGTTTATTTTTTAAACAAGGAGGATTACGTCCTGATGAGGTCGGTACCATTGAACTCAAGACGGATTGTGCTTTTGTAGGGGTAAAGGCAGCTGCTGTGGAACAGCTTCTTGCCAAAGTCAACAACCAGAAGTTGAAAGACAAGAAAGTTCGAATCAGTCTGATTTAAGTTGTATTCATAAAATTCAATTGGTTAATTGAATTAATTTCTTTCTGTAGAATTTGCGTCAGTTCAAAAATCTTCGATTTTTATACTTCAATTTCACCCAAATGGCCTTCAAAAAATCTCTTTTTGTCGTCTTTCTCTTGTTTACCTTATCCTGTAGCCAAAAAGCCAGGGAAATAGACTATACGGACTGGTCACACTATGGCGGACCTGAAGATGGATCGAGGTATTCGGCATTGACCCAAATCAACAAAGAAAATGTATCTCAACTCCAAGTAGCATGGACTTACCACACCGGTGACGCCACGGAGCGAAGTCAGATTCAATGCCAGCCTATCTTAGTAGGTGACCTGCTTTATGGTACCACGCCCAAACTGAATGTTTTTGCACTCAATGCAGCCACTGGAGAAGAGATTTGGCGTTTTGATCCGTTTAGGGTTTTGGGAGGAGAAAACTCTTGGGCAGGCACCAACCGTGGGGTGAGCTACTGGGAAGAGGGGAATGAAAAGCGAATTTTATTTACGGCAGGCAGCTTTTTGATGGCAGTAAATGCCCTGACTGGAGAGCCAATCTTGACTTTTGGGGATCAAGGAAAAGTGGATCTTCGGAAAGATCTAGATACCGATTTGGAAGATTTTCTGATTGTATCCAATTCTCCAGGAGTTGTTTTTGAAGACAAATTGATTCTTGGGATGCGACTATCTGAGGGACTAGATGCAGCTCCTGGACATATCCGGGCTTACAATGTAAAAACTGGGAAGCGGGAATGGATTTTCCATACCATTCCACAAGCCGGTGAGGAGGGCTATGAAACCTGGGATCCGAAACACATCAAGAACATGGGCGGGGCCAACAACTGGGCAGGAATGACCGTGGATTATGCTAGGGGGATCGTTTTTGTGCCGACTGGTTCGGCTACCTATGATTTTTGGGGTGGCTACCGAAACGGCGACAATCTGTATGCCAACTCGCTCTTGGCTCTTGATGCCCGGACCGGAAAGCGAATCTGGCATTTTCAGGCAGTCCACCACGATGTGTGGGACAGGGATTTTCCTGCCAATCCCAATCTGATCCGAATCCAAAAAGACGGCAAATGGATCGATGCTGTAGCGCAAATTTCCAAACAAGGATATACCTACGTTTTTGATCGGGAAACTGGAAAGCCCATCTGGCCGATCGTTGAAACTCCCGTCACCCAAACCCAAATGCCAGGAGAGGTGAGTTCGAAAACCCAACCCATTCCCTCCTTGCCTGAGCCGTTTATGAACCTGGTTTATGCTGAAAAAAACATCCTGAATCTAACGCCTGAATGGGAAACAGACATCCGAAGCCAGCTTTCAAATGCCATTTTTGGGGATACCTGGGCCCCTCCACATCCAGAAAAGTCGCTCGTACTTTTCCCAGGAATGGATGGAGGGGGTGAATGGGGAGGTGCTTCCTTTGATCCCGAGTCTCAAACACTCTATGTCAATGCCAATCAGGTTCCTTGGCTCATCGAAATGACTCCAAATGCTAGCTTTGGCCAGGTAGGGCAATCCATTTATACCAATTACTGCGGCAATTGTCATGGCATCGACAGGAAGGGGAATCCTCCCTCCATTCCCAGTTTGATAGATTTAAAAGAAACCTATTCTGGTGAATCGCTGAGTCTGCTGCTGCAAAAAGGACGCGGGGCAATGCCTTCATTTTCCCATATATCAGCAGAGGAGCGAGGAATTTTAGTGGATTACCTGCTGGGCAAGGCAGATGAAGAAAACAAAAAAGAACTGGAGACCGAAAACTCCAAACTCTACCCTCGCTACTACATGAAGGGATACAAACAGCTCATCACCAAACAGGGAATTTATGGTTCCAACCCTCCTTGGGGCCTGTTGACTGCCATCGATATGAATACGGGCTTGAAAAAATGGCAAATCCCTCTTGGATCTGTGGATTCGCTAAAGGCGATGGGGATCGAAAATACTGGCATCGAAAACTACGGAGGACCTGTGGTCACTGCAGGTGGCCTCCTCTTTATCGCAGCCACCAAGGATGCAAAAATCAGAGCTTTTGATAAGGAAACTGGCAAACTCCTTTGGGAAGCGCAGCTTCCAGCAGCAGGACATGCTACGCCGGCAGTGTATGAAAGAAATGGAAAACAATTCCTTGTTATTGCCTGCGGAGGTGGGAAGGGCACCAAAAGCGGGGATGCTTATGTGGCTTTTGCCTTACCGGACTAAGCTGTGGACCTTCGATTGGAATCGCCCCTCTACTTGGAATACTAAAAAATCCCTCGGCTAAGGCCGAGGGATTTCTTTTTAGGGGTTAATTGATGGAATATCTTGTGCGAAGTCTAAGTTCAACACATCAAAATGCTCTTTCTTCCAAGTGATCCCCAAGTTTTAAGCGAGGCACCCCTTTTTCCATCCAAGCAGGTGCTGGAAGTCCTTTAAGGTGGTGGTCAAAGAATTCCAGCATGCGTACCGAATAGTCTTTTCTGTTTTCCAGTTTGCCAAGCCCATGATTCTCACCCAGGTATTGCACGAGGATTACTGGTTTTTTCAATCTGCGCAAGGCATTGTAAAACTCGATTCCTTGGGTGAAGTCTACGGCTCCATCCTTGTCGTTGTGTAGCATCAGGAGCGGGGTTTGTACATTTTTGACATGATAAATGGGGCTATTGCGCTCATAGGCATCCCAATTTTCCCAAGGCCCTCCCAAAAATCTACCTTGAGAAGATTCAAAAATCGTCATGTTGGCTTCTCCAGTATTCCAGTAGATGAGGTCATACATGGAGATCATATTGGTCAGGGGAGCACCTGCGGCGGCGGCTTT
>JBJOOF010000011.1:0-3468 GCA_046051425.1 Bacteroidota bacterium | reverse complement strand
TTTCCAGCCACGGCTTCTTCCTTCGTGATGCCTTTCTGGTTTAGCCAAAGGGAGGCATTCTTCATGGAAATGATAGTTCCACCTCGGCTTACCCAATCCTTGATGTGATTGACTTGACCTTCAGAAAATGATCCATAACTACCAGAAGGTAGAATAAGCGTGTTGTAGCCATGCAGGTTGAGTCGGCCAAACTGCTCCACATTCACCTTGGTAATCGGCATACCGATTTGGTGATCCAGTAGGTTCCAGATTTCTCCTGCCTCAGAGGCATTGATTCCAGTGCCCACTACAAGAACCACCTTGGGATGCTGCACTGCAGAGACGCTATTCGATCCAAGGTCAATCCCGCTCAGATTCAAGCCGGTTTGCACGGAATAGACTTTCTGTCCATTATTTTGTGCCAAAGTTTTGAGTTGCTGCACTACTTCGGCTTTAGATAGGGATTGAAAGCCCATAGGAATCATCAAGGTTCCCCGACCAAAGTCCACCTTGCCGTCCTGGGTTTGGGAGGAGAAGTTTTGGTGCAGCGCTTCCACATGTACGCCTGCTTTCTGCAGTTCAAATAGGAATTTGGGTGCATAGTAATCCCTCCAGTCAATCAGGTAGGCATAAGCATCTCCTTGAGGGAAGGAATGTGTAGGAAGGGTTACTTCCTTTAATTCTGTGCCAGCTTTTGCCGTAGGCGCAGAAGCGAAAGGCATGCCGTAAGCAGCTGCCATGGTCCAAGCAGAGGCATCGTAGAACACGGAATCTGCGAAAGTAGTCACGTATTCAAACATGGTTCGTACCATTCGGTACTGTGGCTGCTTGGTAGGTACCACCCAGGAGGATCCTTTTTTGAAGGTTTGTCCAGCCGCGCTGAGGTCCGCTGGATTTTCATAGACCTTGATTTTGTGGTCTAGCAGGAACTGTAGAAAAAGTCGGTTTCTGCTTGGGTCAGTTTCATCTCCAAACACGTAGTTTTTTGCCAGATCCTTGCTTCCTTCTGCTACGGCTCCTTCAAAAAACTCCCGAAGGTACCCGTGCATGTACTCACGGTTTGCTAATGCGGCGTCCATGGTGGCAAGGGAGTTGACCACATGGTTTCGGATGGTGAAGGCGAAGGTAATGTCGCCACGTTGGCTGTTTTGAACATGTCCGCGGGAGCTGGCGGTTTCAAATACCAAACCCAATCCCCCATGCATGTCGGGGTAGGAGGAGCCATAGCCTGGGTAACTGTTGTCAAACACCTCTTTGCTCCAGTACAGGCTACCAATTTTGTCCATGTATTTGGCAAAGTACTTGGCGAATTTGGGGTTGAGGTCGTCGTAATTTTTACGAGGCACTACCGGGTTTTCAGAACCATAAGGCTTGGTTGGCTCAAAGAAATAGGTGCTATTGACGCCCATCTCATGGAAATCGGTAGTCACGTTTGGATACCACTGGTGGTACCAAGCCACTTTTACTTTGGATTCGGGATGGGCTAGAGGCAACCAATCACGGTTAAGATCAAACCAGTAATGGTTGGTGCGTCCTCCTGGCCAGGCTTCGTTGTGTTCCCGATCCAAAGGATCTGGTACGGCTGGAAATCCCTTGTTGGAATTTGCCCAAAGGCTATGTCGATCTCGTCCATCTGGATTGAGCGTAGGGTCGATGTGTACGACTGCATTGGCACGGAGCTGGGTGGCCAGATCTGATTGGGAGGCAAGTAACCAGTAAGCGGTTAGCATGGCTGCTTCCGCAGAAGAGGGCTCGTTGCCATGCACTCCATACCCTTGGTGGATGATGGAAGGCATATTTTTGATATCGGGTAGGGGCTGGCTCGGATCTGCGAGTTGCAATTGCTTTTGACGAACCTGCTCCAGATTGGTGAGGTGTGCGGCAGATGCAATTGTCAAGATAACCTTGGGTCTATGCTCGTGGGTGTAGCCGATGGTTTGCAATTGAGCCAAGTCGCTGACGGCATCCAATTTTTCAAAGTACTTGATGATTAAATCGTAGCGGGTATGCCAATTGCCAATGGGATATCCCAGGAATTGAGAAGGCGAGGGGATGTTGGGATTGAATTTTTCTCCAGGAAAGAAGTAGTCTTCTTGTCCAAAAACCGGAATGCTCAGAAGGATTCCGAAAATGACTCCGACAAATGATTTTTTCATAGGGTTCCAATATTTCAAGAAAAATAGGAAAGGTATGGGGCATTTCCATTAAAAATCCATCAGCGGTTAACCAAATCCACAAAATTTTACTGTATTTTAAAACTTTAATTCGCAATTCAAACCCAACTTATCCTATGAAACAAATTAATTCATTGGTTGCAGTCCTTTTGGCTAGCCTAGGAACAGCAACCCTAGCTTTTGCGCAGCAGACGCCAACTCCACCACCCATGCCTCCTCAGGCTACCGAGTTTTATACTCCTGTACCACCTAAGGTGACACCTGGAGCGATGAATAACCAGGCGCCTTCAGATGCGATTGTGCTGTTTGACGGCAGTAGCCTTGCTAACTTTGTATCTGCCAAGGATGGATCCAGTCCAGCTGCCTGGAAGATTGAGAACGGAGAGCTGGTGGTTCAAAAGGGAATGGGCGACATTCAATCCAAACTTGCCTTTGGTGATGCCCAATTCCATATCGAATGGTCTGCACCTACCGAAATCGTAGGTGAAGGACAGGGTAGAGGAAACTCGGGTTTCTTTTTGATGGGCTTGTATGAAGTACAAGTCTTGGATAGCTACGTAAGTAAAACCTACACCAATGGGCAAGCAGGAAGTATTTACAAGCAATTTCCTCCATTGGTTAACCCGTTGAGAGGACCAGGTGACTGGAATTACTACGACATCATTTTCAAGGCGCCTCGTTTTGATAAAAATGGCATGCTTACCTCCCCAGCAACTGTTACTGTTTTAATTAATGGGGTATTGGTGCAAAACAATGTGATTCTCAAAGGACCTACCGAATACATTGGAATCCCGAATTACAAGGCGCATGCAGATGCCTTGCCGATCAAACTTCAGGATCACGGCAATCCCGTTCGCTTCCGTAATATTTGGGTAAGACCTTTGTGATTTACGAAATAGGAAATACCTGCCTGCGGCAGGCAGGCGATTTACGAAATACGACAGCTTTACAAGAGTTAACCCCTTTGATACTTGCTAATTAATTAATTCAAAAAAGTTAAAGCTTCATTAAAATGGAGGACTTACCTCACCATCTCGTATTTCGTAAATCTAAAATCGTATTTAATCCTTCAAATTATCAACCAATTAACTTGATACCCTTATGACCTCAAGAAGAAAATTTATTCAAAACACCATGCTCATCGGAGCTGGTTTATCCATGCCCACCATTTTAACTGCGGCTGACTTCGGTACTTTTACCCGTAGCATTGGACCCAATGATCAAATTAACTATGGCGTAATCGGCTGTAAGGGGATGGGCTGGTCCAATATGAGTGCACACCTCAAAATCCCACAGGTCAACTGTGTGGCCCTTT
>JBJOOF010000010.1:0-2817 GCA_046051425.1 Bacteroidota bacterium | reverse complement strand
AGGGATACAAGAACACTCAAGTGAATTTTACCGAATTTGCCGAAACCTTAGCCTGGCCAGGTTTTCAAAAAGTAGCTGGGAAGTACTGGAAAACAGGTTTAGGTGAACTGTATCGCTCCTTTTCCAAATCTGCATTTACGAAGGCTTTACAGGAACTGATTCCTGAAATTCAGGAATCAGACTTGGTGGAAGGCGGCGCTGGAGTCCGTGCTCAGGCTTGTGACCGCACTGGTGGGTTGTTGGATGACTTTGCGATTCGTGAATCGGAATTTGCCATCAACGTACTCAACGCCCCCTCTCCTGCTGCTACCAGTTCCCTCTCCATTGGAGGTACGGTGTCTGAAATGGTCCTCAAGCGTTTCTAATCGATATTTACAAGAAAAATTCTGCCTAAGAGCATATTTTTAAACTTGAGTCAAAAACTCAAGTAGTCGCTTCTCTGCGTAGTTAAACTCTGAACCGAGAATTGTAAATCCGGTATGCCCTCCTCGTTTGGGCATTTCCAAAAAGATTTTAGTGCTCGATTGAGCAAATTCAGTGGGATAGCACTCTTTCCCCAGCAAGGGATCATTGATGGCATTCAATATCAAGGTTGGTACTTGGATGCCTTTCAAGTGTGTATGAGGACTCGCCTGCTCGTAAAAATCAGCTGCATCCGCAAAACCATGTAGTTTGGCAGTGTAATGGGTATCAAATTCATCAAAATCGCGAACATCAGGCAGACGTTCCAAATCGATCAAACCCGGATACTGCTTTCCTTTCGCCTCCATTTTCTTTTTCAACTTGCCGAGAAACTTCTGTTGGTAGAATCGGTTGATCGGACGCCGTAGGGTGGCTGCACTGGATGGTAAATGCACTGGCGTAGAATATATTGCCGCTTTTTTCAGGATAGAGGGTACATTCTCCCCTTTTTTGCCTAAGTAATTGAGTGTTTGCGCCCCACCCATGCTGATCCCTGCCAAGAAAAGTTCGGAATAGCGGGTTGAAGAAAGTACATGCTGAATGACCGTATCCAAGTCCTGACTGGATCCATGGTGGTACAGCACCGGTTGCAGGTTGAGCTCACCATCACCCCCACAGGAACGGTTGTTCCAAATCAACACATCGATGCCCTGTTGATTAAACAATTTGACCAAAGCTCGGGCATAATGCCGCTGCGAATCCCCTTCCAAGCCATGAGAAACAATTAAAAGCCGCTCTCCTCCGACCCGTGACCAGTCCAAATTCAAAAAATCCCGATCTGGGGTATCGATTTTTTCTCGTTCATAGCTGACACCCTCAATCTTTCTCCAAATGCTGGGAATGATCGTTTCGAAATGACCATTTAGGTAAAATAGCGGGGCTTTAGTATACGATGAGGAAAGAATAGGCATGGAAAAAGGTGTAAAAACTTCAACTCAACTTCATTTTTTGGTAACGTAGAAGTTAATGTAAACTATTAATTTTCAATTCATTAATGTACTCATAGAGTTAAAGGGGATTAAATTTGAAAAAGAAGGCAATGCGTATTGCCTTTTTTTTATTCCCCTTTTTCGTGCTAATCTCCTTTTGCAGACTTTCCTGCAAGGAATCCTGTGGTCCAAGCCGCCTGAAAGTTGAACCCTCCGGTGATTCCATCCAAATTTAGAACCTCTCCCGCAAAATAGATTCCTGGATGAAGTCTACTTTCCATGGTTTCTGCATGGACCTCATCCAAAGACACACCACCCGCAGTCACAAACTCTTCTTTGAAGGTAGTCTTCCCCTGCATGGAAACTGGGTAGCAGAATAAGCACTGCACCAACTTATTCTGCAGCTTCTTAGGAAGCTGGCCGAAAAGCTGCTCCTCTGAGATTTCAGCCTGTGCGCTGAAATGCTCCCAAAGTCGTGCGGGTACCCCAAAAAGCGGATGGGAATAGACTTTCCGGTTGGGATGAAGTTGGACATAGTTGCTGAGCTGCTCTGTGTAGGCTTGTTCGCCTAAGTCCGCATTCCATTGGATGATTGCTCGCGCTTTGTACTGCTGCTCGTACAACCAATCTGCACCAAAGGCCGAAAGCTTGAGTACTGCAGGCCCACTGATCCCCCAATGGGTAATCAGGATGGGACCTCGGTAACTCAGTTTGGTTCCCTCCAACTTTACCACCGCATCCCCCATGGATACGCCCATCAATTCACGAATGGGTTCTTGGGGTGTATTGAAAGTAAAAAGTGAAGGTATTGGCTTTATTAATTTATGATTCAATGAATTAAGATAATCGTATGATCCTAAATTGGGATGGCCACCAGAGGCCACAATGACCTTAGAAACGACTACTTCACCCTTATCGGTAGCTAGGACGTAGCCTAGACCTTTGGGAAGTATGGACTTTATTCCATTGGAAGTTTGAACCTGAACACCAAGCCTTTTGGCTTCATCTTCCAAGCAGGTAACAATGCTCTGGGAAGTATTGGATTTGGGAAAAACCCGTCCATCCTCCTCAATTTTCAAGGGTACTCCTCTCGACTCAAACCAGGAAAAGGTATCCGGTATTGAAAAATGAGCAAAGGCTTTCTTCAAAAACTTTTCACCTCTGGGGTAATTTTTGACCAGTTTGGAAATTTCCATCGGCCGATGGGTCACATTGCATCGACCACCGCCTGAGATTTTCACCTTGGAGAGCAGCTTGGGGGATTTTTCAAAAAGGAGTACCTGTATACCAGGTCCACTAGCATGGATGGCTGCAAAAAAACCCGCAGCGCCTCCTCCAATTACAGCAATGATCACGTAGCAAGGATTAGTTCAAGGCCAAAAATCAACATCTTTTTGTGGAAGCGAAAGGGATAGCTCTTAATTTT
>JBJOOF010000009.1:0-15251 GCA_046051425.1 Bacteroidota bacterium | reverse complement strand
ATTTGTGACCAACCCGCCCTTTTTGAAAGTTGAATTTTTCTAGTGCCTAGTTTTTTGCCAAAAATTACCCAGATGATTAAATAAACCACACTCATAATGGTGAGTGCACCGATAACGGTCGAGAGATACTGTTTAGCGAAATCTAACATGGCCTTTCAAGTTTTGAGTTGATTAATTCTGAAGGCAAATTAGAATTCGCAGTTTAGGTACCACTTAACATTTGTTACTTAATCATCTGCTTTCGAATTCTACTCAAGCTTTGCGGCTTGATGCCCAAGTAGGAAGCAATGTATTGGATAGGCACATTTTGAATTAATTCGGGCTGTTGCTCCACCAGTTTTTTATACCTCAATTCCGCCGTAAGGGTAGCAAAGTCGTTTACCCTTATTTGCGTCGTGGCCACAGACTGTTCAAAAATGCTTAGGCTCAATTTCTTAAAGCTTTCACTTTTATCAATCAATTCGACCAACTTGCTTCTCTCGATTTTATAAAACTCACAGTTGGTGATGCATTCCAAGTTTTCATTGGATTTTTGCTCGTGAATAAAATTTGTGAAGGAGGTAACAAATCGGTTTGGGGATACAATAAGTGTGGTGACTTCATCTCCATTAGAATCGTAATAAAACAAACGCATAAATCCTTTGGTGATAAAATACAAATGCCTGGGAACCCTATTCTCCTCTTCAATTAGGGTATTCTTTGGAGCGGAATGGAGTTCAAAGTAGGGCCTGCAAAACTCAATTTCGCTGTCCGTTAGTTTAAGGTAATTGTCAAAAAGGTTTGAAAAATTGTCGTTCATCTTCGATTTTTTTCTTTTGAAGAAAGTCGCTGCTAATTACAAAATTAATCCAATAGGAATAATTAAAAAGGACAGATTCCAGGGTAAATAAGCAACCATACCTGCCCTTTTCAACTTGAAAATTGAGTTTCTAAAACAAATGAAGGACTCATTTCATGCTCCTTTTCTTTGAATCGAACGAATCAGGTTGTATAGAAACTAGGATTGCAAGAAATGAACGTAAACATATTTTCAAAAATGACCCCCTTTACCGCTTGAATTCTCGTATGTAGGAAGAATTCCAATTGACACTCCATGTTTTTTTATCAAGAATCTCCCGAGCAACTTTTTATCCGTTTGGATGCTCGCCCCACCGGACTAGATGAGGCAGAAGCACTGCGCAGGAACCAGAATCAGGGACCCAATCTCCTCCACGAAAAAAAGAAAAAGTCCGGATGGTTCCTTTTTTTAGATCAATTCAAAGACCTCATGATCCTGATTCTGGCAGGAGCAGCACTACTTTCGGGTTGGATTGGAGATTGGACCGACACGCTCATCATTCTGGGCATCCTCCTCTTGAATGCCATTTTGGGATTTGTGCAAGAATACAAGGCCGAAAAGGCCATGGATTCCCTGAAGAAACTTACCCAAACGCAAAGTAAAGTCCTTCGATCTGGAAAAGTGATTTCCATTCCCGCTTCGCAATTGGTCGTAGGGGATGTAATCCTCCTGGAAGCCGGCAATCAGGTACCTGCGGATGTTCGTTTTTTGGAAAGTTTTTCCCTGAAAATCGACGAATCTTCGCTCACGGGGGAGTCCCTTCCAGTAGACAAAAGAATGGAGACCCTCCATGGGGAAAACTTAAGTCCGGGCGATCAATTCAACATGGGTTTCAAAGGTACCTTGGTCACCCAAGGCCGCGCAACGGGAGTAGTGGTAGCCATCGGGATGGATACGGAATTGGGAAAAATTGCCTCCCTACTTCAAACAAACTCCCCACCCACTCCACTTCAACAACGGATGCAGCAATTTGGGAAATTGATTTCCCTCCTCATTCTCGTCATTTGTGTGGTCCTATTTGTCGTAGGAGTCCTTCGAGGAGAGGCAATCTTGCAGGTGCTGCTCCTTTCGGTGAGTTTGGCCGTAGCCGCCATCCCTGAAGCGCTTCCAGCGCTGATTACCATTGCACTTTCACTAGGTGCCAAGCGCTTGGCCAAAAAAAAGGCATTGATCCGCAAACTTCCTGCTGTGGAGAGTCTTGGTGCAGTCACTTACATCTGCACGGACAAAACGGGAACCCTCACCGAAAATAAACTTGCCGTAACCCGTACAGAGGCAGAAGACCGCGATCGGTTTACTCCCAATTTCAGCAACCTCCACCTGGGACAAGCCTTGTGCCATGATGTACGCTTTACAGCTGAGGGTCGCTTTGCAGGTGAACCCACGGAGATGGCTCTAGTCGCTGAACTGGTGAATGAGATTTCCTTGGAAAAATACCAGCACCTAGTTGAACGTTTTCCAAGAATTGGAGAGGTTCCATTTGAATCCGATCGCAAACGGATGAGTACCTTTCACCAACTGGAGCAGGGGGTGCTGCTCCTATGCAAGGGGGCTCCTGAATCCATTGCTAAGGTATTAGCCGACCCAGAATCTGCTCAATTCTTGGAGGAAAGTACCGAAGAATGGGCGCTAGAAGGAGAGCGTGTATTGGCATTTGGGGGAAGATGGCTACCAAGCTTGCCACCAGAAAAAGACTGGCCAGGATTGGAAGCTAAGCTCCTCTATTTTGGAAAAATAGCCCTAATTGACCCCCCGCGCGAAGAGATCAAAGCGTCCATAGCTGCCTGCCTAGCAGCAGGAATCATCCCAGTCATGATTACAGGGGACCATCCGGCCACCGCCAAAGCCATTGCTACCCAAGTGGGCATTTGGAAGGCTGGCGACTTGGTGTTGACTGGTAAGGAATTGGCGGAAATTTCAGAAACCGAGTTTGAAGCTAAGGTCGAGCAGGTAACCGTCTATGCGCGAGTAGCACCTGAACAGAAGTTGCGCATTGTCCAAGCCCTCCAAGAAAAAGGGCACTTCACGGCCATGACCGGAGATGGGGTCAACGATGCTCCCTCACTCAAAGCAGCCACTATTGGCATTGCCATGGGAATCGCAGGGACGGATGTGAGCAAGGAGGCGGCAAACTTGATTTTGTTGGACGATAATTTTTCCACGATAGTCAAGGCCATTGCGGAAGGTAGACGGATTTTTGACAACATTGTAAAATTCATCAAATACATCCTCACCTGCAACGGAGCCGAAATTTGGGTCATCGCGGTTGCTCCATTTTTGGGTTTACCCATTCCCCTACTTCCGATTCATATTTTATGGATCAACTTAGTGACAGATGGCTTGCCCGCTTTGGCAATAGCAAGTGAAGTCGCCGAACCCGATGGCATGCAGCGATCTCCACGACCTGCAAAAGAGAGTTTGTTTGCAAATGGAGTAGGCTT
The DNA here is from genome assembly GCA_046051425.1 of Bacteroidota bacterium. Classification (GTDB taxonomy): domain Bacteria; phylum Bacteroidota; class Bacteroidia; order Cytophagales; family Cyclobacteriaceae; genus Algoriphagus. The sequence goes on along the minus strand of JBJOOF010000009.1, from coordinate 11,972 downwards.
TCACATCATCTGGGTAGGCATGCTGATGGCTGCTGTCACGCTTGGAACGCAAGCCATGGCCCTAGCGCAAGGCTGGCATTGGCAAACCATGGTCTTTTCGGTCCTCTCCTTTTCTCAATTGGGACATATCCTATCCATTCGCAGTGACCGCACTTTTCTTTACCGACAAGGAATCCTAGGCAACAAGCCCCTACTCCTCGCGGTAGGATTTACCGTAGTACTTCAGCTTGCTGTGATTTACCTGCCTTTTTTTAACGAAATTTTCAAAACCGAAGCCTTGAGTTGGGAGGAACTGGCAATCTGCTTTGCACTCTCCTCGGTGGTATTCCATGCCGTAGAACTAGAAAAATGGGCCAGGAATAGATTTTATCCTTTGATAAGGACAAGTAAAAAAGATTAGACCAGAAGCAACCCGTTTTCTGCCAACAGCTCCCAAACCTCGGAATCTAGCAGTTCCTCAAAATCGCCCAACTCCTCCTCGTAGGCTTCTCTAATCTCCTTGACTGTGACTGTGGGTTGGCGGTAACTCACTTTTTCCAACAACCAAAATACCCACTGTCCAAATTCAAGCGGAAGTTCTAAGGCAAAGTCTTCTTTTTTCCCCGAAAAAATAAGTTCACACATCCCCTCTTCCAACTCCTCCAACTGAGGCGAAGTGCCTAACCAGCACAGGCGCTGCTGATCTTTCACCTTTTTTGAAGCTTGTGCTTGGAGCTGATGCTGGATGTAAGACTTGGGAATACTAGTAGGAGGTACTTTGAAATCAAACCAGTTTTTCAAGGGGAGATCCAGTCCTACCCCCTGCATGTAGTTGAACAAGGACTTGCGCAAGCCTTCGGAAAACATGCCGTGATCAATGCCGGTAGGATCCTCAAAATCCACCTCATTGTTGGCAAAAGAGCCCAATTCGGTATCCGTTCGTACCACACCAAAAGCCTTGGGATTGAGACCCACAGGACTATGTACCGTCATGGCAAAGCGATGCCAAAAACCAGATTGAATGATTCCCTGTTCGAAGAGTTGCCGGACCATTTCTAAGGAATCGACCGTTTCCTGAATGGTTTGAGTAGGGTAGCCATACATGAGGTAGGCGTGCACCAAAATCCCTGCTTGGGTGAAGTTTTGCGTTACCTGAGCCACCTGCGGCACCGTAACTCCTTTTTTGATCAAGTCCAGCAACCGGTCCGAAGCCACCTCTAGGCCACCTGAAACGGCTATACAGCCCGATGCTCGGAGTAGGCGACAGAGGTCAGCGGAGAAACTTATTTCAAAACGAATGTTGGTCCACCAAACCACAACGAGTTCCCGGCGCAGGATCTCCAGCGCTAAGTCACGCATAAGCGCCGGCGGAGCCGCCTCATCTACAAAATGGAATCCATTGGTGCCCGTTTGGGCCATGATCTCTTCAATGCGGTCGCATAGGATGGAGGCCGTGATCGGTTCGTAGCGACCGATGTAATCCAGGGAGACATCACAAAAGGTACATTTTCCCCAGTAGCAGCCATGGGCCAGCGTCAACTTATTCCAACGCCCATCGCTCCAAAGGCGGTGCATGGGATTGGCTACTTCGATCACCGAAAGGTAGTCTCGGAGGGGCAAGTCGCTGTAATCTGGGGTCCCCACTTCTCGCTGGGCAAGGTCTTTGACCGCTCGATTATCGATGTAAGATACTTGGCCGTCAAGACGGATAAAGGTGCGTTTCAATTCCGTGTGAGGCCTTTTTCCCGCCAGGTGCTCCAAAAGCAAGCGTACAGGAGCCTCCCCATCGTCGAGGACGATGTAATCTATGTAATCAAATACGCGAGGCTCTTTCAAGGAACGTAATTCCGTATTCGGGTAGCCCCCTCCCATCCAGATCTTAATTCCGGGGTGATGAGCCTTGAGGTACTGCCCACACTTGAGAGCGGCATAGAGGTTGCCCGGAAAGGGAACCGAAAAAGCCACCGACTCGGGCTGGTAGCGCTGAATCTTTTCTTCTAAGAGCTGGAGGAGCAACTCATCCACCAAACTATTGGGTTGCTGGAGTGCTTCCTGCAATTCATCAAAGGTACGCGCTGACATACCCAGGCGCTCCGCATAGCGTGTAAATCCAAAGTGAGGGTCTATCGCTTCGGTGATCAGGTCACCGAGATCCTCGAGGTAAAGTGTGGCCAAGTAGCGGGCCTTGTCTCGGATCCCCAAGGCTCCAAAAGCCCAATCCAATTCCTCCACCTGTTCGAAGCGTCCTGCCTGCGGCAAAAATTCTCCTTCGGCGATGCTGTAAGCAAGGGTAGGATTTTTGTCTTGAAGAAAATCGATCACCGGACCGATAGTTTGCAGGTACTGGGCACGCAGACGAAGGATGCGCAGGGAATTATCCGAGAGGGAAGTGAATTTTTCTGCCTGTTCAAAAATCCGGGTTAAGCCGGGCTTAGACAGAATGGCCAACATCACCTCAATCCCTAAATCCGCCTGCTTGGAAGAGGCACCCAAGGTATTCAAAAACCCTTTCAAATAGGCCGTAGCAGGATACGGTGTATTGAGTTGGGTGAATGGAGGCGTGATGAATAAGACTTGGGTCGACACTGCGCTTGGTGGTTGGCTGGAGCAAAGGTCGTAAAGAAAGGCGATTTTTCCGCTAGGGAGGGCCTGTCCTGAAGGAAGGGGCAAAACAGGCGCTAGATCGAAACTATCCCTTGAAAAAGAAGCGCGAAATCATTGCCCTTGGTGGGCAAGTCCTTAAAATTTCGATCTTTGTGTCCATGAGCAACAACGACATCCTACGCACCCTGCGGTACACCTTCCATTACCACGATCACAAGATGAAGGAAATTTTTGGCCTGGGGGGAAAGGAAATCTCGTTTGAGGAAGTGGCCTTGTGGCTGAAGAAGGAGGAAGATCCCGACTTCAAAAAATTGTACGACAAAGACCTGAGCCATTTTTTAGATGGGCTGATTGTCCTGAATCGGGGCAAGAGGGAAGGTGCTGCACCGGTGGTGGAGAAGTCGCTAAACAACAATGGAATCCTGCGTAAACTCAAGATTGCTTTGAACCTCCAGGAAGAAGGGATGCTGGAGATCTTTGCTTTGCGTGGCTTTCGTCTGAGCAAGCACGAACTGAGTGCCTTTTTTAGAAATCCTTCACAAGCGCAGTACCGCGAATGTAAGGACCAGGTGATGCGCAACTTTTTGATGGGATTGCAGGAGAAATACCGGGGGAAAGAAGCATAAAAAGGATTTGCTGAGATTAGCGATCGAACTTCTGGATCTATTTCACGTACAAGGAAAGAGTACTTTCAACTCACTATTTTTTAATTAGTAACCCATGAATAAACTTTTAGCTTATCACCTTACTGCAACACTACCTTTAGTGGTAATTCTTCCTCTTTATATCTATAAGACAATTGGATTAGCGCCCTTTGCTATTGCGATTTGCTTTTATGCTTTCGTGTATAGACCCTACATAGATTTTAAAAGACTACAAGAAAAAGGGCTAGTCACGAAAGATGAATTTATCAAGTCATTTGGGTTTATCCGGTTCAACTACTATTACGAATTGCTATTTAAAAAGTAGGTGTACAATTTAGGGTAAAAAGTGCCTTCTTAGGTGTTATCCCATTAAATGGCTGGATTGGCTGCTGGGCAGTATCCACAGTTTTTTGTGTTTTTATTTCTTCCAATTATTAAATCTTAAACTTATGGAAACTCTCCTAATCTCTCTTATTCTGCTATTGGTGTTGATTTTGGTAGTGGTCACGGTACAAGAAATCGCAAGCAACGCCTTACTCCCTCCTAGAGAAAAGATAAGTTTTATTGCCGTAGTGATTGCATGCCCTCCATTTGGGATTTTGTTTTACCACTTTTTCAAGCGAAGGAGACAGAAAAATAATGGTGTGGTTCCCAAACTTTCCGTAGGTTTCGAGACCAAAACCGAGTTGAATGAATCCAAACGAAACCACCATTTTTGAAAGAATGCTAGCCGGCGGGCTGATTTCTTTTGCGGACCCAGAATACCCTAAGATTTTTGAGGAGGTGTCCAAGACTTTCCAGCAATCCCTGGCACTAAATACCTCCACTGCTATTGCCCAAATTCGAGCGCGCCTTTCGGAGGTAATCGGGCAACCTGTAGACGAGAGCACGACCGTATTTACCCCTTTTCATACCAATTTTGGGAAGCACATCTCTTTGGGTAAAAACGTGTTTATAAACCATGGTTGCACCTTTCTTGACCTTGGAGGCATTGTAATCGAAGACGAGGTCCTCGTAGGACCTAAGGTGAGTTTGATTACCGAAAACCACCCCGTTCGACCGGAGGATCGCAAGATGCTGGACTTGAAGCGAATCGTCTTGAAGCGAAACTGTTGGATCGGCGCCAATTCCGTTATCCTTCCAGGAGTGACGGTTGGTGAAAATTCCGTGGTAGCAGCAGGGTCAGTGGTCACCAAAGATGTGCCTGCCGATACCGTGGTGGCAGGAGTACCTGCTCGAGTGATCAAAAAAGTGACGGAAGGATAAACTCAAAGCCATGAAAGCCACTGAAGACCACCATCGACGAGTTGCTGAGTTGACCTTTGCCGCGGTCTATCCGCATTATTGCACCAAGGTCCTAAAGCACCAACGTAGTCTGGAAGAATTGCACCAGGTCATTGAATGGCTAACGGGTTTTGACCAAAAGGAATGGCAAGACTTAATCGCCGAAAAGGCAACTTTCGCCACTTTTTTTGAGCGAGCTCGGCTGCATCCCAATGCACCGATGATCACAGGGCTGATTTGTGGTTACCGAATTGAGGAATTGGACAATGAATTGACTCGAAAGGTCAGGTACCTAGACAAGTTGGTCGATGAACTGGCAAAAGGAAAAAAAATGGAGAAAATTTTAAGAACTGAAAAATGAAAACGCTCCTCCTACTTTGATTCCTCTCTTTCGTCCACTTGGCCGGGGGCTAATCATATAAAAATTTAGTGTAAGTTATTTTTTTTGTTTCTATATTTGGAAACTTTTTAATTATTTTTTAAATCAATTCAGAAGAAAGAAACATAGATGCCTAGCCCAGAAATGAAACTTCATTCCCTTGCCGAAATGAAAGACAAGTACCTCGGGAAACTTGGCACAGAAGAACGCGACCACTACGAGTACGAACTTCGTATGGAAGTTTTGGGCAAAATGATCAAATCCACCCGGCAAGAGCGAAAGCTTACCCAAGAAGAACTTGGTCTGTTGGTAGGCGTCCAAAAAGCCCAAATCTCAAAGCTTGAAAGTAGCGCCAACAGCGCTACGGTGGATACACTCTTAAAAATATTTACCGCGCTCAAAGCTGAAATTAATTTCAGCGTAAAGCTGGACGATCGGTTTGTCAAACTCCCGTAGCGATTCCACGGTTCGCTGCCAATAAATAAATACATCTACTCCTTCAAGGATGGATATCCATTAAATCCATTTACCAAAAAAAATGAAAACGCTCCTCCTACTTTGCTTCCTCTCTTTCGTCCACTTGGCAAAGGCTCAAGTACAGGAGAACAGTTCCCTGTTCCAAGACTTAAAGGCCCAAGACAGTGTTTTCTTCGAACGAGGATTTAATCGCTGCGAACTGAATTACTTGAAAGAAAAGGTAGCCGATGACTTGCGTTTTTACCACGACCAAGGCGGCTTCCAGGACAAAACTAAATTCCTGGAAAATACTGCAAACAATATCTGTGGTCCGGGTGACAAAAAACCCATCCGGAAAATCGACGCTGAGAGCTTGGAAGTTTTTCCCATGAATTCAGGTGGCAAACTCTACGGAGCCATACAAACGGGCATCCACCATTTTTACCTACGTGAAAATGGCAAGGCAGACCTCTGGACTAGCACCGCGAAATTTACCCACCTCTGGATTTTGGAAGAGGAAACTTGGAAACTCAAGGAAGTTCTCAGTTACGATCACCAGAGTGATTCCCCTCCACTTTCCCATAAGGATTGATTGAATTTGGTGTATTTGTCATTTTTTCCTCGCTTAATTTTCCCTACCTTAACTCACTCTAGTTCAGACCATGGAAAAACTCAACAAAGCCGATATCCCGCAGGAGGCATTTGACCTCTACGACTACTACTGCCACAACAAGTTGGATCGCAGAACCTTCATCGAAAAGCTTTCCGTCTATGCGGTAGGAGGCATCACTGTGGCTGCCTTATTGGGTAGCATGATGCCCGATTACGCTAGCGGTCGCACGGTGGCCCTAGACGACGAGCGACTGCAGAGTTCGGATTACCTGATGTACAACTCCCCCAAAGGTGGAGGACAAATCAAAGCACTTTTGTCCAAACCTACCGGCAAGGGCAAGTTTCCAGGAATCATCGTAGTCCATGAAAACCGGGGGCTGAATCCCTACATCGAAGATGTGGGAAGAAAATGTGCTGTGGATGGATTTATATCCCTTGCCCCAGACGCCTTGACTCCACTCGGAGGCTACCCGGGCAATGACGACGAGGGTCGAGCCATGCAGGCCAAGCGTACCCGTGAGGAAATGCTAGAGGACTTTATTGCCGCTTATGAATTTTTAAAGAACCATCCCGACTGCAACGGCAAGGTGGGCGTAGTGGGCTTTTGCTTTGGAGGCTGGATCTCCAACATGATGGCAGTACGAATCCCAGACCTCAAAGCAGCAGTACCCTACTATGGGGGTCAGCCCGAAGTCAGCGATGTTCCCAAAATCAATGCTCCACTTTTGATCATCTATGCTGCACTAGACGAGCGCGTCAATGCAGGTTGGCCTGCCTACGAAGCCGCACTTCAAGCCAATGGTAAAGAGTTCGAAATGATCAACTACCCAGGAGTCAATCACGGGTTTCACAACTACAGTACACCCCGCTACGACGAACCCACTGCTAAGGCAGCTTGGGAAAAAACCATTGCCTTCTTTACCAAAAAACTGAGCTAGACTATCCGCAAGGATAGGTCCAGGGCAAAGACGGTACATAACTGAATTCAGGAGACTGCTTGCCCATGATGGACGAATTGCTGATCGACACCGAACACTTTACCCTGAGCTCTTGGGAGTTTTTTGTACGGCTGCTCGTGAGTATAGGTATTGGGGTGGTGATCGGTTTGGAAAGGCAATACAGCGCCATAAAGGAACATGCCAGCGGGTATTTCGGAATACGAACCTTTACTTTTTATGCCTTGCTGGGCTGTGTATCCGTACTTTTCTACTTTCTATTCTCTCCCTGGATCTACATCGCCCTATTTTTAGGGCTGGTAATCCTCACAGCCGTGGCCTACTGGCAAACTGCCTTACAAGGAGATCGAGGGTTGACTACAGAAGTCACTGCGCTTCTCACCTTTGTACTTGGCAGCATGGCCGCTTACGGCTTGATTTCCTTTAGCCTGATGCTCACTGTGATTGTGGTCGTCCTGCTCTCCTCCAAATTTAAGATCAAAACCTTTGTAGGGAAAATTACCACCGAAGAGCTCTATGCCTTCATTCGCTTTGTGGTATTGGCCCTACTTATTTTTCCCTTTCTTCCGGATAAAAATTATGGGCCCTACGAAGTCCTTAACCCCAGAGAGATCGGTTGGGTAGTGTTGTTGACTTCCGCCTTGGGGTTTTCGGGTTATATTTTGATCAAAACGCTTGGTAACCATCGTGGAATTCTTTTGGGAGGACTCTTGGGAGGATTGGTGTCCAGCACCTCAATCACCTGGGTCTTTTCAAAAAAAAGTAAGGAAGATCCATCCTTATCCGCTTCCTGTGCTACTGCGATCTTGGGAGCTTCCTCCATCCTCTATATCCGAGTTGGGGTGTGGACCGCCCTCTTCCATGCCCCACTATTCCGCTCGCTTGCGGTGTACCTCATCCTACTGCTCCTAGCAGCCTTAGGTGTCACTATCTATACCTATTTGAAAGGAAAAAAACTTGCTACCCAAACCGATACTACAGCCATCTCTAAACCGCTTGATTTGGTTGGCGCCTTGATTTTTGGAGGAATCTACGTGCTCATCCTCCTGGCAGTAAGCTATGCCAATGATTACTTTGGAGACAAAGGAACTCTTATTTCCAGTGCCCTAGCTGGAATCTCGGATATTGATGCAGTCAGCATTTCCATCGCCAAACTTACCGGTACTTCCATTTCACTTCGCTTAGCGGAAGTTGCTATTCTACTTGCCTGCTTATCCAATACACTTGTCAAGCTGGGTTTGGGCTGCTACTTGGGAAGTCCCCAACTAAGGACGCTCTTACTCAGGGGCTATGGATTTAGTGGGGGTTGCTGCCTGCTGATCCTACTTCTGATTCTTTTTTCCTGAGTGTGCTGGTTTGAAAAATCTTGAAGGCCAAACCATGCATCCACAATCCAAACCATCCTTTGGAAAATTTGGAATAAATCGTTGGCCAATAGCTCGTTTTAGTTACTTTTTTTCTAATTTTTGATAGCCACAGCCTTTAGCCCACCCCTTACTTCCAAACATGACTACGCTCCTCTTTCTCTTACTTATCATCGCCTTTGTATTAATCGCCATCATCCGCTACGAAATCCATCCCTTTCTAGCGCTTTTTGGTGGAGCCATCGGGTATGGTTTGCTTGTAGGCATGGACCTCAACATGATTTTGCAATCCATCACCGACGGCTTTGGGGGTGTGATGGGCAATGTGGGCTTGCTGATTTTGTTTGGGGTAATCCTAGGAACCTTCCTTGAGAAAACTGGGGGAGCCATGGTAATTGCCGAGAAGGTCTTGTCCTGGGTAGGCGAAAAATCAATCAACCTCTCCTTGATGCTCAGCGGCTGGGTACTTTCTATTCCTGTATTTGGGGACAGCACCATCTTGATGATGAATCCCATCGCCAAGTCTCTATCTGCTAAAAGTACGGTTTCCTATGCAGCCACCATCGTGGCAGTTTCCTTAGGCGCCATGGCTAGCCACTCCTTGATTCCTCCTACTCCAGGACCCATTGCGGCGGCTGGTATTTTGGGGGCAGACCTAGGACAAGTGATCCTCTACGGCACGATTGTTTCCTTAATCGCCTTGATTCCCGTCTATTTTTTCGTGCAAAAGTGGGTAACCAAGATTGCCGTTCGTCCCCAAGAAAATCCTCAAGATCAATACATACTCCCAGAAGAACGGCCGAAGTTAGCAACCTCCCTCCTCCCTATTCTAACTCCACTAGGATTGATTTTTCTAGCTTCCATTGCTAGTTACCCATCCAAACCATTTGGTGAAGGTATCTTACCTGAAGTGTTTATCTTTTTGGGAAGCCCGATCATCGCTTTGTTGATAGGAGCACTGCTTTCGTTTACCTTACCCAAAAAGCTAGACCGGAAATTATTGTCTGCAACAGGCTGGATTGGGGAAGCCCTTGTAGCTGCTGCGCCAGTCATCTTCATTACGGGGGCAGGGGCAGTGTTTGGAAAAATGCTGCAGAACTCGGGCATTGGAGCAGTAGTCACTGACTCACTTCAGGGTGCAAATTGGGGGCTTTTTCTGCCTTTTCTCCTTGCATTTGGACTTAAATGTGCCCAAGGATCCACCACGGTAGCCATGATCACTACGGCTTCCATCGTCGCTCCACTACTAGGGCCTCTAGGACTCGACACGGATATGCTGAAAGTATTCGCTACCATCGCCATCGGATCGGGTGCCCTTGCCATCTCCCATGCCAACGATTCTGCCTTTTGGGTGGTCACGCAACTTTCGGGTATGAGCACCAAGCAAGGCAATCTATCCCACAGCTTAGGAACCCTCATCACCTCTTTCTCTGCCATGGCTGTACTGTACCTGATCAGTTTGGTGATGTCCTAATCCCTTCCTAGGGATCTCATGCCAATTACTCCAACTCATTTTCCAAAGGGATCAGCCTTTCCTTGCGTATTCGTACCTTTGTCAAAATTAATCTCATGCATTTTTCCGACCTAGGTCTTTCCCCTGCACTGCTGACGGCTATTCAACGAGCCAACTACGATACGCCCTATCCCATCCAGGTAGAAGCTATCCCTGCAGTTTTGCAACAAAAAGACATCCTAGGCCTAGCACCAACTGGCTCTGGAAAAACTGCCGCCTACATCCTACCCATACTGCAGCAGCTGCTCCAGCAAGAGGCTCCAAGAGATCGACAGGTGCCCGTTTTGGTGCTTGTACCTACCCGGGAATTAGCGATACAGGTCGCAGAGGTCACTGAAAATTTTAGCCGATTCCTTCCCAGACGCATCAAGTCCCTCGCCATTTTTGGAGGCGTATCCATCAATCCCCAAATGATGAAACTGGGGGGTGTCGAAATCCTAATTGCCACACCAGGAAGATTGATAGACCTGGTAGGGCGGAATTCCGTAGGCATCAGCCGCATCCACACCCTTGTGATCGATGAAGCAGACAAACTCTTGCAAATGGGCTTTCGGGAGGAGATGGATCACCTCTTGGAACTGACTCCTAAAAAGAAACAGACGCTACTTTTTTCTGCTACCCAGGACCAGGAACTCACTTCGCTTATCCAGCTACTCCTCAAAAACCCTGTTGAAATCCAAGTTGCTCCTGCAGACTTTACCCCTGACGCCATCCATCAGGAAGCCTATCGCGTAAGTCCGGAAACCAAAGGGCCTTTTCTCCGCCAACTCATTCAATCTGGAGATTGGAAACAAATCCTAGTCTTTGCCTCGTCCATCCGCACAGCGGATAACATGGTCGTGAAATTGAATAAAAATGGCATAAACGCGGTTGCATTTCACGGAGACAAAAGCCAAGGAGCACGTACAGAAGCCCTGGCCAAGTTTAAGTCTGGAAAAACCAGGGTGCTGGTTGCTACCGATCTCGCAGCGCGAGGCATCGATATTCAGGGATTGCCCCTAGTGATCAACTACGAATTACCCCGCTCCCCAAAGGATTACATCCACCGTATTGGTCGTACAGGCAGAGCGGGAGCAACCGGTCATGCGATTAGCCTCATTATCCCAGAAGAGCAGCACCACTTCAAAGTCATTCAAAAGAAGATGGGAAAATGGGTCACCTTGGTCCCAGCAGAAGCCTTTGGCAAACCAAGCGATTCAGCAAACCCAAGTGAGGAATCAGAAGCCTGAAAACTTATAAAAACTCCCAGACACTCCGGTAAGCACCTTTTTCTTCCACATAGCGAAGCAGCGCATCGAAAAATTCATGTTGCGCCAAGGTGCTGCTATCTCCTACCAAAATTAATTTTCGTTTGGCACGAGTGATTGCCACATTCATTCTACGCTTGTCTGACAAAAATCCAATTTCCCCCCGCTCATTGGAACGTGTCAGGGAAATCAGCATCAGGTCTCGCTCCTGCCCTTGAAACCCATCCACCGTGTCGATGGTAATCAAGTCTGAAAAAGCCTTCAGATTGGGAAAGGCATAGGTATCAAAAATCAAGTGGCGCAAGCGCCGCACCTGTGCGGAGTAAGGTGCAATCAACCCAATGGTCCAGCCTTTTTCTTTAAACAACCCATAGCCAATGCGTAGGATCGTATCGTTGAGGTACTGACAGGCAAACTGGGCTTCTTCGGGATTAAAAGTACTCAGGCTTTCCGCCTCTGCTTGTTCGGTATAGCCCGAACCAGCCGTATCCACCCATTCAAGGATGGCCTCCTCACCTCCAAAGGGATGGCTCAGGGTATTGGCTGCAGCTTCGAGTTTGCCTTCGTAAAATTGTGCATTCGAGAATCCCATGATGACTTCTGGCATGCGGTACTGCACTTGCAGCAGTTGCGCAGCACTTGCATGCCGCTGAATCACCTTTTCAAACAAGGTGGTTGCCAAGCCTTGATTAGCTGCTTCGAAGGACTTGATGGTGGGCGGCAATTGGCAGTGATCCCCCGCAAATACCACCCGCCTCGCCTTCAAAATCGGAATCCAAGTTGCCGCCTCCAAGCCTTGGGCAGCCTCGTCAATACAAACTAGGTCAAATTGCATGCCTTTGAGCGCATGCGAACCCGCACCCACTAGCGTGGAAGCAAAAACCTGCGTTCTCTGAAAGACATCCGCTCGAATGTACTCTTCCAAGTGCTCCGC
>JBJOOF010000008.1:0-4152 GCA_046051425.1 Bacteroidota bacterium | reverse complement strand
AGGACTTCTCTTACATTTTCAAAAAGAAGGACCGTATCGGAATCATCGGTCCCAATGGAGCGGGTAAAACCACTTTTCTAAAGATGATTACCGGCTTACTTGATCCCGATCAAGGGAAGGTTACTGCAGGACAAACTACTGCCTTTGGCTACTACCGCCAAGAAGAAGATCGATTTGATGAGGAAAAACGCCTGATCGATGTGGTGAAGGATATTGCCGAGGTAGTGGTGCTAGACAAGGGCCAAACGATCACGGTGAGCCAATTTTTGACCCAATTTGGATTCCCTCCCAAGCAGCAATTCACCCCCATCGGAAAAATGAGCGGTGGCGAGCGTCGACGCCTGCAGTTGCTATTGGTATTGATCAAAAACCCAAACTTCCTCATCCTCGACGAACCAACAAACGACCTGGATTTGATGACCTTGAATATCCTGGAGGAATTCTTGGATACCTTCCCAGGTTGCCTGATTATCGTGTCTCACGACCGATACTTTATGGATCGCTTGGTGGAGCACTTGTTTGTGTTTGAAGGAGAAGGCGTGATTCGCGATTTCCCAGGAAACTATACGGATTTCCGAGAATGGGAAGCGGAAAATGAGGATCAGAAAACCACTACTGGCACCCAACCCAAGGTTGAACTGAAAACTGAGCCCGTAGCAATACCTGAAATTTCGGGAGCAGCATCGCCCAAACTCAAAGCGAGTTACAAGCAAAAGCAGGAGTTCAAGCAGCTCAATGATACCATCGCCAAATTAGAAGCCGAGAAGGCAACGATCACGGAGCAGATCACCGTGGGCACTGCAGATGTAAGTCAGTTGCTCACTTGGACCAACAGGCTTCAGGCTATTGATGGGGAATTGGAAGAACTGGAATTGTCCTGGCTCGAACTCAGCGAACTCGACGGTATTTCCGATTAATTTAAGGGTTCTCGCGAAGGCTCCAAGCCTGCCTGCGGAGGCGGATAGTTAGGGCGTAAAAGCAAGTTTGAACTTTTCTTCTTCGAGACATTTTATTTTTTGCGCGCAAAGGCGCCAAGCCGCAAAGAGTTTTTTCTTTGCCTAACGTAGGCAGGCTTCACGTCTACCCCTTATTTCTTTGCGTCTCTGCGCCTTTGCGCGCTATTTTTTTTGATCCTTCCTACGCTATTTTTTCTCTTGTGCGCGCCAAAAAACAGCCTTAAAGGTTATTTACAATCCGAACTATTCCATTTTTGATCAGCGCTTCATTAAAGTTAACCAGTAGCCCTAACTTGAACCCAGTCAGCTTTAAATAGGTCATAAGCTGTTTTTTGTGGACAAGCTCAAGCGTTTTTACCGATTTGATCTCGATTAAAACTAGGTCTTCCACAATCAAATCTGCGCGGAAGCCTAGTTTCATCTCCACCCCATGCCACATAATTGGCACAGGATATTGCCTCTTAACTTGTAAGCCTTGGAGACACAATTCATAATGTAATACCTCTTCATATACGGATTCAAACAAGCCTGGCCCCAGCCCAACATGAACCTGATAACAGGTGTCTACGACGATTTTAGAGAGGGAATTTTCCATAGGTTAAAAAATAGAGCGGTTAAAAAAACTGATTTCAAGGAATAAAAAACAAGCCCCCTTATAAAAATTAAGCCTTTATCTGAATTTTCAAATTCTGCCCTTCAAATAGTCCTGCCTCAACTCCTCTGGGAATCGTTCGATGGCATAGCGCAAAGCAGTTCGTGGAAGGGAACTGTAGTGCTTTTTTAGAAATTCATTCGCCACTTCAAAATCCCGTTTGCCAATCTCTCGAATCATCCAGCCCACGGCCTTATGCATCAGGTCATGGGAATGGGTTTTCAGTTGCTCCGCTAAGGTCAGGGCATCCCTAAACTCTCGTTTTCTGATCCAATAGAAACTGCTGATCATGGCCACACGCTGCCTCCAAAGTGAGGGTGAGGTAGCCAGGTTGAAAAATAAATCCTTATCCCTTTTCCAATAAAAGGCACCCAAAATCTGGGAGCAGGAGCTGTCTACCAAATCCCAATTGTTGATAAAGTCTAGGTGATCCAGGTAAAAATTAACAAACTCTCCTCGGAGGGATTCACTTCGGTTTTTTTCAAATTTGTAGACCAGGCCCAAAAGCCCCGTCAACCGCATCTCGTGGTAGGGGTGTTGAATTAACTCAGAAAGTTGAGCCAAACTAGCATCCTGAGCGATTGCCTTGGCGATTTTTCGCTGCTCTGGCACGGGTACTCCCAAAAAAATATCCCCTTCCCCATAACCTCCCGGCCCTGTTTTAAAGTAGTGCTGCAGGTGGGCTGCTTTTGCTGCAATCCCCTTTTGCTCTAGGCTCAGTAGAATCTGTTCACAAAAAGTACTCATTTTGTAAAACAAGCCAATGCAGTTTCAATGGCTCTTTCGACTGTTTTTTCACCCGATGCATCAAATTTTTTGAGCGGTCTGTTGGCCAAGATGGCGTTGAGGCTGAGCACTTCGTGGCCCAGGAGTTCTCCCAGGGCATAGTAGCCTGCCGTCTCCATCTCAAAGTTGGTCAAGTAACGGCCTTGCACGCGTAGCGCGGCAAGGCGCTCGATCATGTGTTCAAAACGAGGCTTCAGTCGTACTTCACGGCCTTGCGGCGCATAAAATCCCGGGCAGGTGAGGGTTACCCCCCGTAATATTTCAGGACTAAGTTTGCCTAACAATAGCGTAGAAGCGGCTGCTTGGTAAGGCTGGAAAGTAAGTCCAAGTTCCTCCTGTATTGCTTGAGCAAGGTCTTGCGTTCCTGAAAGTGGAGGGTAGTAGGCCATCAGTGTATCCATGCCAATTGCCAGTTCAGAAGCCAGCAAGGTGCCCGTCGGGATGTCTTCTTGAAGGCTTCCCGAGGTGCCGATACGGATGATCTGTAAACTGGTTTTTTGTGATTTGACTTCGCGTGTCTGCAGGTCTACATTGACTAGCGCATCCAGTTCGGTCATTAGAATCTCAATGTTGTCCGTGCCCATGCCGGTGCTGATGACAGACACTCGATGCCCATTCTTCCAACCCGTATGCGTGATGAACTCTCGGTTTTGGAGTTGGAAGTCGATCTGGTCCAAGTGCTGCGATACCGTGGGCACGCGATCTGGATCACCTACGGTGAACACCAGGTTGCCCAGCTGCTCTGGCCGAAGCCGCAAATGGTAGACGCTACCATCTGGGTGTAGGATGAGTTCCGTTTCAGGAATTTGACGCATCTCCAGAAACTTTTTGCATCAGTTCTTTGGAAGGACTGCGGTGTAGCCCTTTGTAGGGGTTGTAGCCGTTTGTATTTTTTTGGTAATAGCCGGTGCCGTCGTAGTGTCGCTTTTCAGGATGGTCTTTGCACTCGGCTGAACATGCTCCTTGAAGTTCCCAACCACAGGCTTCACAGATGGCGAGGTGTTCGTTGCAACTTGGATTGGCACAGTTGACCATGCGGTCCGAAGCGGTTCCACAGACATGGCAGCAAGAGACGATCGTGGGATTGACCGTGTTTACCTCCACGGCGATGCGGTTGTCAAAGACGTAGCATTTGCCTTCGAAGTCTTCGCCTCCGGCTTCCATGCCGTATTTGATGATACCTCCGTGAAGCTGGTATACA
This sequence comes from Bacteroidota bacterium, assembly GCA_046051425.1. GTDB lineage: Bacteria > Bacteroidota > Bacteroidia > Cytophagales > Cyclobacteriaceae > Algoriphagus. The sequence continues at coordinate 557 of JBJOOF010000008.1, read as the reverse complement.
TCTTCAAATCCTTGTTCCAGCAGGTAGGCTGAAGCTTTTTCGCACTTGATGCCTCCGGTACAGTAGGTGAGTACCTTTTTATTTTTGAGGTGTTCGAGTTCCTTCACCTTTTCGGGAAAATCCCGGAAGTTGTCGATGTCTAGCGTTATCGCGTTTTTGAATCGTCCCAGTTCGTGCTCGTAGTTGGAACGCACATCGAGGATGACCACATCTTCTTGATCCTTGAGTTGCTTAAATTCTTCCGGCTCCAGGTGCTTCCCTGTTTTCACGTTTGGATCGAGGTGGCGGAGGGAGGAATGCACGATTTCCGGTTTGTAACGCACGTGAATTTTGGCGAAGGCATGCGTTTCGTGGGTATCGATTTTGAATTCTGTCTTCGCAAAGCGCGGGTCCGCCTGAATGTAGGCCATGTATTTCTCGCAGTCTGCGGCTAGGCCAGAAACTGTTCCGTTGAGCCCTTCATCGGAAATGATGATTCGGCCTCGGATGTTGTTTGCTACACAGAAGAGGTGGTGCTCTTCCCGGTATTCTTCAGGATTGCAGATGTCTGCGTAGCA
>JBJOOF010000007.1:0-31060 GCA_046051425.1 Bacteroidota bacterium | reverse complement strand
AGCAAAAAAAAACTCCTACCTGAATTCAATCAGGTAGGAGTTTTAGAAATTTAACCTATTTCTCGGAAGAGCTTAAAACTGGTTTTTAAACTGCTCCATTTTTTGATCGACCAAGGTGTCTACCATAAAAGAGACTGCAGCAGTTTCCCAAGCAAGGGTTACTTGAGCTACCTTGTTGTTGCCTGCAGAAATGTGGTACTGAAGACGCTCGGTAGCAGCTACGGTTGCAGGAGCTGCTTTTACAGCCACAGCATCGTCTGCAGCAAGTGCTGCCTCATCGATCTTATTGTCTTTCATGTAGCTGTAGATGCTCTCTGCTTTTTTGTTGAGGTGGATGGTCCACTCACCAGAAGCTGCCGGAGTTACAAAAATTGAATACTTACCAGCTGCCAAATTCTTACCACCTACGTTCACCGCAGTGCTGAATTCGATGATGGTCTGGCCATTGGCACCAGCTCTCCAGCTTTCGCCGTACTTGATGATTCCACCAAATACTTTTCTGCCTTTCACTGCAGGAGAGGAGTAATCGATGCTGATTTTGGTGAAACCAACAACTTGGCTTACATGAGCTGCAGGGCTAGCTGCAGGCTGCTGGATTTGCGCCTTAGCAGCAATAGAACCGATTAGCAAGAATGCCAAGGTCAAGAAAATAAAGTTTTTGTTTTTCATGGGGGTAGGTTGTGAATTGAATTGTGAAGCTAACAAAAATAGATGGGCCCTTGTTTGCCACCAAAATAATTTCTCCAGAACCTGATTTTTATCAGCTTTATAATTACCACTTTCCTATACCTTGTTTCCGGCTTGAGGGGGCTTCTTCACTTATTTTTCAACGGAATTTTTTAGAGCGTTTCGTGCAAGCTTTTGATTTTGTTTTTTACCAAGCGTCCAAGATTCTATGCAAGAATTTATTATTCCTTTTGATCAACTAGGTATTGGGGATGTGGGAAAGGTAGGGGGAAAGAATGCTTCCTTGGGGGAAATGGTTGTACAGCTCAGTTCCATGGGCATACGCATTCCTGATGGTTTTGCTACCACTGCTGCTGCCTTCCGCATTTTTCTTAGGGAAAACGGTTTGGAAGAGGTCATCCAAACCGAGCTAGCTAAGTTGGACAGGCAGTATTTCACCAATCTCCAATCGGTATCCACTCAAATCAAGACGCGGATCTTCGGCGCTTCCTTGCCTAAAGAGTTAGCAGATCAGGTAATTGCTGCCTACCGAGAATTGGCCAAAGGATCTGTGAAGGAGCTTGGCTTGGCGGTTCGGAGTAGTGCCACTGCTGAGGATTTGCCTGGAGCAAGTTTTGCAGGGCAGCATGATTCCTTTCTCAATGTAAAAGGGGAGAAGGGCCTATTAAAAAAGGTTCTTGCTTGTTTTGCTTCCTTGTACAATGCTCGTGCGATTAAGTATAGATACGACAAGGGATTTTCCGATTCCTCCATCGCCCTTTCTGTGGGGGTTCAAAGGATGGTTCGGGCCGATTTAGGGAGTAGTGGGGTTTTGTTTACGCTTGATCCCGAATCAGGATTTGATCAGGTAGTTGTATTGACAGGCTGCTGGGGTCTGGGGGAAAATATCGTGCAAGGCACCGTAATCCCCGATGAATTTGTGGTCTTTAAGCCCACCCTGCTACAGGGTAAACGGGCTATTTTATCCAAAAAAATGGGTTCCAAGTCCAAGACCTTGGTCTATGCGGAAGATGGAGGCGTGGTGAATCGAGATACTTCAGTTAAAAAGCAGGAGCAGTGGGTGTTGCAGGAAGTCGAAGTGGAGCAACTGGCGCGATGGGCCCTTTTGATAGAGAAGCATTACCAGATGCCCATGGATATCGAATGGGCCAAGGATGGGATTACTGGAAACTTGTATATAGTTCAAGCCCGGCCGGAGACCATCCATGCCGGAAAAGATTCCTTGATTCAGACAGAATATACCTTACTTGAACAAGGGAAGGTATTGGTGACTGGAGTGGCAATTGGAAGCGGAATTAGCAGTGGAAAAATCAGAATTCTCCATTCTCCAGAAGAAGGTCACCTTTTGGAGGAGGGGGAAATTTTACTCACCGAGATCACCAATCCGGATTGGGATCCAGTTCTGAAAAGAGCTGCTGCCATCATCACTACCAAAGGAGGTCGAACAAGCCATGCGGCCATTGTAGCTCGCGAGCTTGGAACCCTTGCCTTGGTGGGTGCAGAAGGGGCTTTTAAGGCCTTGCAAACAGGGGATTTGGTTACCCTGTCCAATGCCTCGGGCAAGCTTGGTATTATTTACGAAGGAAGCCTGAAGTGGAAAGAGACCCTTCACGATTTCCGAGGATTGCAGCTACCCCATACCCAAGCCCAACTTATTTTAGCCGACCCCGAGAAAGCTTTTTCGACCGCCTTATTTCCCAATCAAGGGGTGGGACTGATGCGCATGGAGTTTGTGATTGCCAACAGCATTCGCATCCATCCCATTGCCTTGGTGCATTGGGAGGAACTAAAAAATAAAAAGGAGAAGGGGGAAATAGCCAAGATTTGTCGGGGATACGCCGACAAAAAGGAATATTTTGTGGATACGCTTGCACAAGCAGTTGGGACGATCGCTGCAGCTTTTTATCCCAAAGAGGTCTTGCTGAGGATGAGTGATTTTAAGTCCAATGAATATGCCCATTTGCTCGGGGGCAGTCAATTTGAAGTGGACGAAGAGAATCCCATGCTGGGCTTTCGAGGTGCTTTTCGCTACACGCACGAGCGGTACAAGGCAGCATTTCTACTCGAATGTGAAGCAGTGAAGCGGGTAAGAGAGGACATGGGTTTAACTAACCTGAATGTGATGATTCCCTTTTGTCGAAGCCCAGAGGAGGGAAAAAAAGTCCGAGATCTAATGGGTTCGGTTGGTTTAAAACAGAAAAAAAATGGATTGAAGCTGTATGTGATGGCCGAAATTCCTGCCAATGTAATTCAGGCAGCGGAATTTGCGGAAATTTTTGATGGCTTTTCCATTGGTTCCAATGACCTTACCCAATTGACTTTGGGAGTGGATCGTGACTCTGAAATCATGGGGGATATTTTTGATGAAACCAATCCCTCCGTACTGTGGATGATTGCAGAACTCATCCGTGTGGCCAAACCAAAAGGTAAAAAGGTGGGACTGTGTGGCCAAGCCCCGAGCGACCTTCCTGAATTCACCCAGTATTTAATTGCTCAAGGAATCGATAGCATCTCCTTTCAGGCAGATGCCTTGCTGAGCGGGATACAAACCATGCTCGCAGCAGAAAAAAAACTGAACAAAACTCAATCAAAATCATGAAAAAACTAGAAAACACCTGTGCTCTTGTTACTGGAGCTGCTTCTGGAATAGGAAAAGCCATTGCCCTGCTCTTTGCCCAGGAAGGTGCCAAGGTGGTGGTGGCTGACCGGGATGCTGTCGCTGCTGAGGCGGTGGCCCATCAGATCCGCCAGCACGGAGGGCATGCTTTGGGCTTGGCTTGCGACGTATCCGATCAGCAGCAAGTGGAGCGCCTCCTAGAAGCTACGCTACAGGAGTACGGCAGCCTGGATGTGCTGGTCAACAATGCGGGCATCATGGACAACTTCATGCCCTTGGACAAAGTAACGGACGAGCTTTGGGAAAAAATCATGGCGGTGAATGTCAACGGCCCTTTTTACACCTGCAGGCTGGCCATCGTGCAGATGCTGAAGCAAGGAAAAGGCAGCATCATCAACATTGCCTCTGTGGGAGGCGTAGCGGGCGCAAGAGCTGGGCTTGCCTATACCACCTCCAAACATGCCTTGGTGGGGATGAGCAAAAACATCGGCTTCATGTATGCCCAAAAGGGCATTCGTTGCAATGCAATTGCTCCGGGAGGAGTGACTACTCACATCATGGATGAGGCCGAACCCGATCCGGAGGGAGCATCACTTTGCAGCAGCGGCGCAGGATCCATGCCTAGAATGGGCGAAGCGAATGAAATTGCTAAAGTAGCCCTATTTCTTGCCTGCGAGGATGCTTCCTTTGTCAATGGAGAAACGCTCGTTGCTGATGGAGGATGGTTGGCTTACTAGGTGATCACTGATTTAAGCGAATCATCCATTCGAATCGAAAATGGAGGAGTTAAACCAGAAAAAAAGAAATAAGTAAAATTCCCTTTCTATCTTAGAAGGGACAAGCATTCCTTAATTCTGGTAACTTCAACTTATCCTATGGCCTATTTTTCCCTCCGCGCACTCACCAAATCCTACGATTCACACGCTGCCTTACAGGAATTTAGTCTAGAGCTGGCCAAGGGAGAGTTTGTCTCCATTATTGGGGAAAGTGGCTCGGGCAAAAGTACCTTGCTACGCATCGCTGCGGGCTTGCTTACCCAAAGCTCTGGTGAGGTGATACTGAACGGAAAGAAAATTGAAAATCCCGCAGAAAAATTGGTGCCTGGATACGACGAGATCAAACTAATCCACCAGGATTACCAACTCTTTCCCAATACGACGGTGGAGGAAAATATCACCCGTCCGCTGTTGAATTACGAAGAAAACTACCGTAAACAACGCATAGTACACTTGCTAGATCGGCTTAGCTTGACTCCCTACAAAGATAGACTTCCAAAGCAGCTCAGTGGGGGACAGCAGCAGAAGGTGGCCATCGCGCAAGCCTTGGCTGTAGAACCGGAGGTGTTGCTTTTGGATGAGCCATTTAGCCATCTGGATGCCATTCAAAAGCGAAAGTTGATCTACGAATTGAAGGAATTGCTTCGGGAGATGGAAACTACCGTGATCTTTGTGACCCATGACCTAGACGATGCCCTTTGGCTTACGGATTCTCTGGTGGTGCTCCAAAAGGGTAAAGTCACTCAAAAGGGAAATTCCAAGGCACTCTGTGAGCAACCCAAATCCAAGTATGTGGCACGGCTTTTTTCGTCCATCAATACCCTCCCAGATCGTGAGCAAGCCTTTATCCGACCAGCCGACATTCGTATTCGCACCCGAGGGGGATTCGTAGGGCATGTGGTCGAACAACGATTTTTAGTGCATTACAATAGTCTTCTGATTCGCTTAAAAGAAGGAGGTCAGCTTTGGGAGGTGGATGATCCAGCAAGAAAATACCAGATCGGGGACCGGGTTTATTTGCACATTCAAGAAGAAAAAGTATTGGTGCTGAAGTCTTAACGCACAAAAAAAATCCCACCATCAGATTCGAGTGGCGGGATTTTTTGATTTTAGGCTTTTGTTTAGGCTTCAGGATCTGTTGCTCCTTCTACATGGCCCTGCTCGATTTCTTTTTTGGTGGCTTTGCGTACTTCTATGACCTTGCCTTCAAAGTGCAGATCAAATCCAACTAAGGGATGGTTGAAGTCGAGGAGCAACTCTTCTCCCATATTTTTCAAAACCTTCGCTTGCATGGGGTAGCCATTTTCGTCGACTAGTGGGAGAAAATTACCTTCCTCAAGCATGGATGGACTGAAGCCTCTCTCCTTGGAAAACTGATCCACGGGCAATGTCACCAAGAGTTCTTCATCCGCCTCTCCATACGCTTCTTCTGTCGTCAAGGTGAAGGAAAACTCTTCATTCAATTTCTTGCCTTCGAGAAGCTCCTCAAATTTCTCTGGCAAGCCACTCTGTCCAAATAGAAAGTAAAAGGGATCGTCTGCTTCTCGAACCTCTACACTGAAGGGTGCAGATTCAATTTCATCTTCCTCTTTGCTTACTTTGAGTTCGTAGGTAAGGCCTACTACGGTACCGGCTTTGATGTTCATTCGATGATTTTTTAACTCGTGATTCCGTATTTCAAACGGATGAGAATTCGTTCTTTAAGGACCTGCCACTTACTTTTTGCAGTGGATTGCTGCAATTTTTTGGAAGAGCGGAACACAAAATATTGGTAGTCCTTTTCATCGAAAAAGAGGGCGTAGGTTTCCATTTTTTCCAAGTAAAAACCAGCTGCTCCCAAGGTCTGTACCAGAATTCCGGTATCCAATGGCTGGTCGATAACTTGCAGTTTTTCGGGCTGGTTCGCAATCATCCATTCCAAGTAACGCGGTGCTGGAATGTGAATCAGGACCACTGAGTCTGCGTGTGCATGTCGCTGAATGTTTTCAAACAAGCGTTCATGTTGGCCTACTGGAATGTGTTCCAATACGTCGGGAAACACAAAAAAATCGAAGGTTTCTCCCGGAAGGTTGAAGTCAGACATGTCCGAGACATCAAACTTCAGGTTGCCTTGTTTTTTCCAAAGCACTCGAGCCTTTTCAATACTTTCTGGAGAAATATCTACTGCTAGTACCTTCCCGTGGGGAACTTGAGTGGCCAGGAGATGGGATACGGTTCCGATGCCACAGCCTACCTCCAAAATCCGGTGATTGGATTTCAGTCCAGCCTGTTTTGCCTTATCCAGGATACTCAAATGCCTGGAGTTGATGCCTGTTTTTTCCTGCTTCTCGGCAAACTGGTCGTAGAAGCGAACGACTTTATCTTGTTCTTCAGCGGCTTGCATCTGATTTTTTGTAAGTGGTAACTAGTCCAGCGATCAACAAAATCACCAATGCATACTGGAATAGGATCATGGGTGTCTTGGTAGCGGTGTAACTCGCAGGGGCAAAGGTAAAGACAATTTCGTGAGTTCCCGCAGGAAGCGAAACGCCACGAAGCAAGTAGTTGGTGCGAAGGATGGGAACTTCCTTTCCATCCAACTTGGCGGTCCAGCCTGCTGGGTAGTAGATTTCCGAAAACACCCCTAATCCTGCCTTGGTCATTTCTGCGCGGTAAGTGAGTTCGTTGGGTGCATGCTTGGTGAGGGTGATGGTACCTGCTCCCGCAGCTTGCTCCCCAAATTCCTTGGTATTGATGGTTGCTTGCGCTTTGGTATCGATGGTGCCCAATTTGTCTATTTCCTCTTTGTTGCTTCCTACTGGGAGGAGTTGGCCAGGTACCCAAGCAGGGCCATTTGCTTCTGGGTTTTCAAATACGGCATTGGACTCTGCTCCTGCGATCAAGTACTTCGTGTTGAGCATGTTGATTGTCCCAATGGCCGCCCAATCAAAGTTGCCCTCCTGTGCTTTTTTGATAAAATCTTGCAGTTCAAACTCCAATCGGTAATCCACCAAATCTTGGTAGCGTCGAAGTTTGGCGCCGTGGTAGCCTCCGAGGCTATTGAATCGGTAGCTGGTGCGTGCTCCTTGGGTGAGTCCTTCTGTTAGCGGCAGCACTCGGAAGTACCCTTTGTCTGCGGCTATGGATTTTTCCGCAGGAGTTTCTGCAAAAAATTCCCGAGCTGGATTGCCTTTGAAGGAATCGCTATTGAGGTAGCGGCGGTTGATGGTCCATACATCTAGGGTGATTAAGACAATTAAACCCATGCCCAAGATGCTTTCTGAGATTTTGCCCTTGAGGTAAAAGAAAATTGCACCAAGTGCAAGTGTAACAAAGAAGAAGCTTTTCCAGGCGGAGGAAGCGAGTAGGTCCTTGCGATCGGATTGCAAGGCGCTTACCAACCAATCTGGGTAATTCGTATCTCCGGCACCTTCAAAACGGAAGAATGCACTTCCCATGACAGCAAGAAGCAGTGTAATTCCTGCCACTATTCCTCCCGAAATCAGCAGGGGTTTTAATGCTTTGGTTTGGGTCAATTTTTCCAAGGCAATCATGCCTAAGACAGGAATGGCGAACAGCGTCATACCCAAAGCCATGGATACCGCTCTAAACTTGTTGTATCCAGGCAAAATGTCAAACAAGGTGAAGTTGAACCAGGCCAGGTTTTTGCCCCAGCTGAGCATCAAGGAAAGTACGATGATGGATCCAAATGTGACTAGACTAGCACGGGGCGCTACCCAGATGCCCAAGATGGCTAGGAATACCAGGATCACACTTCCGTAAATGGGTCCTCCTGTGAAGGGTTGATCCCCCCAGTAGGTAGGGGCGCCTTTCACAAAATCATTGATTTGGGCGGGCTCCAATCCTTGGGAGCGTAGTGCTTTTTCGGAAGCAGAGTCTTTGGGAAGTGGGGTGGTGCTCCCACCTCCATAAAAGTCAGGAATTAGGAGGGTCATGGTTTCCACAATACCATTGGACCAGCCAAAGGCATATTCTTTGTCGAGCCCTGCGCCTGCAGTTTCGATGGTAGCCTTACCTCGCGTGGAGTAGGGGCTGTAGTCCAATGCCGTGGCGATTCTACTCAAATTTCCTCCTACACCCAGAATGGCTCCCAAGCTCAACAAGGCGATGGTTTTGGATAAACTCCCAAGACCTTCTTTTTTCCATTCAAATCCAAGGCGAGTCAAGACATAGACTACCGCGATGATTAGGGTGTAATAGGTAATTTGAAGGTGGTTGAATTTGAGTTGCAGCAGGAGCCCGAGTCCAAGTAGCGCTGCTCCAAGTAGCCGCTTGCGATCGAAGGCCAGATGGATACCCGCCAAGATTAAGGGAATCAAGCAAACGGCCCAGATTTTGGCATTGTGGCCTGCCTCTAGCGAAAGTAGGTTGTAAGTATTGAAGGAAAAAGCGATGGCTCCGGCGACGGAGAAAATCGGGCGCACCCCATAGCTGAGCAGCAGTAGGTACATGGCGAGCATCCCAAAAAATAGGCCGTTGATGGGGTGTGGTAGGCCTAAGGTAAGGATGGAAATGGCTAGGTTGGTGATGTCTCCAGCAAACTCCAGACTGATGAAGTAGGTGGGCATCCCACCAAACATGCGGTTGGTCCAAAGGGCTTGTTCTCCCGTCGCGGCTCGGTAGTCGAGCACTTCTTTGGCCGAGCCTTCCCATTGCAGGATGTCTCCTTGAAAGATGATTTGCCCATCAAATACGAGCGGAGAAAAGTATCCCACCACAAGCAGGTAGAAAAATACGATGCCGAGGAGGTGAGGAAGGATGTCTTTTTGAAATTGAAGCTTCATGCAGGAGTTCAGCGATTTGAACCGCAAATTAAGTAATTCGAGGGAAAGGCCGTTAGGGAGCTGCTTACCTTTTTCGTGTCAGGTTCCAAAGGAGGCACAAAGCGCCTTTTAAGTTCACTTAAATCCCAAGGAGAATTGTCGAGCAAAGCTTCAAATTCATTACTTTTGCATGAAATAGCCGTAAAGCAGCATGTTTGATAATTTAAGTTTGAAGCTTGACCGGGCGTTCAAGACACTGAAAGGCACCGGAAAAATCACCGAAATCAACGTCGCATCTACTGTAAAGGAGATTCGTAGAGCCTTGATCGATGCCGACGTCAACTATAAAGTGGCCAAGGAAGTCACCGACAAAATCAAGGACGAGGCCATGGGTCGAGACGTCTTGATCTCGGTTTCCCCAGGTCAGCTATTGATCAAAATCACCCAAGAAGAGCTGACCAAATTGATGGGCAACACCAAGGTGGACATCAAGCTTAGTGGTGATCCATCTGTGATCCTGATTGCAGGTCTTCAAGGTTCGGGTAAGACCACCTTCACGGGCAAACTAGGAAGTTTACTGAAGCGCCAAGGGCGTCAAGTGCTACTTGTAGCTTGCGATATTTACCGTCCTGCAGCGATTGACCAACTCAAGGTTTTAGGAGAGCAGATCGGAGTAGAGGTGTATGCTGAGCCAGAAAATAAAAATGCGCTTCAAATCGCAAACAATGCCATTGCACATGCCAAGAAGACCGGCAAAAAGACCGTCGTAGTCGATACTGCAGGTCGTTTGGCGGTGGATGAGGCGATGATGCAAGAGATTGAGCAACTTAAGAAAGCGCTCAATCCTTCCGAAACACTTTTTGTGGTGGATTCCATGACCGGTCAGGATGCGGTAAATACTGCGAAGACCTTTGACGAGCGCCTTGATTTTGATGGGGTGGTGTTGACCAAATTGGATGGAGATACCCGAGGGGGTGCAGCCATTTCCATTCGCCACGTAGTGAATAAGCCGATCAAGTTTATTTCTACGGGGGAAAAGATGGAAAACCTAGATGTATTCCATCCGGACCGTATGGCCCAGCGAATTTTGGGCATGGGAGACGTAATTTCCTTGGTTGAACGTGCGCAGCAGTCCTTTGACGAGGACGAGGCCAAACGCTTGAATGCGAAAATGCGTCAGAACAACTTCAACTTTGACGACTTTCTTTCTCAGCTAGAGCAGGTGAAGAAGATGGGTAATATCAAGGACTTGATGGGAATGATCCCTGGTATGGGAAAAGCCATGAAGGGATTGGATATTGATGACGATTCGTTTAAGCCCGTTGAGGCAATCATTCGAAGCATGACTCCAAAAGAGCGTCAAAACCCAGACATCATCGATGGTAGACGAAGAAAACGACTTGCAGATGGCTCGGGTAGAAACATCACCGAAGTCAATAACTTGATGAAGCAGTTTGAGGACATGCGTAAGATGATGAAGCAAATGAATAAAATGGGAGGTGCCAAGGCAGCCATGGGTAAAATGATGCCTCCTGGAATGGGGAAAAGGTAATTAGTATCAAGTATCAAGTAGCTAGTATCAAGAAGCAAGAGCCGAGAAGCAAGAGATTAGACAGACTAGGATGTCTAATGACACTAGAGACTAGTTTTCCCAATTCAACATTCTTCAATCGGCGTTCGACATTAGAAAAGTATCAAGTAGCTAGTAGTAAGTATCAAGACGCGTCTAGAAGCAAGAGCCGAGATACAAGAAACAAGACCATATTCCGTAGAGACACGAGATTCGAATGTTCTACGAATTTTCCACTTCTTCCTTCTGCACTGGGCGTTCGGCATTAAGGAGAAGCAAGAGATTAGATACCCGACGCGGCGGGCAAGCAAGATGAAAATCCTGCTCCTTAGGCTGAATTTTCATATCAACAGAACTGAGTCTAATTTCTTGTTTCTTGCATCTTGCATCTATCCCTACCCATTCCTGTGAAACGCATTGCTCTAGATCTCCACTACTTTCCTTGCCTGGAGTACTTTACTGTACTGCGCGGGGTGGAGGAAGTTTTTCTTTTTCCAGGAGATCGCTACACGCGTCAATCTTACTTCAATCGAACGGAGATTTTACTGGCAAACAAGGCTCATACCTTGAGTGTGCCCATCCAAGGAAGGCGACCTCGAATTCCTCTGGCAGACGTTCGGATTGATTCGGAGCAGAAATGGGCCATGAATCACCTCCGCGGAATCCAAAGTGGGTACGGGAAGGCTCCTTTCTTTGAATATTTCTTTCCTTATTTTGAAGAGGTGCTCAGTCGCGAGGAAACGCACCTTTGGGCCTTGAATCTGAATTTGCTGACAATCTGTCTGAAGTTACTTCGCTGGCCTGTCAAACTAACCCTTGTGGATCAGGAATGGCTTCCAGCGGATGTAATCGACTTAAGGGGGCAAATTGTGCCCTCAGGTAGCTATTTGGACCGTCCCTTTTATCAGGAAGTACCTTATGGGCAAATTTTTGGCCTAAACTTTGTCCCTAACCTTTCCATACTCGATTTATTGTTTTGTTTGGGGACCGAGTCGGATAGCTGGCTTGCGAAATCTCAAAAAAAACACGAACAATAACCGAAGCGATTGTGTTTTTAAAACAAATTCGGTAACATAGTACATCATTCATCATACAATCAGAAAAGGGTTAAATGGAAGCAAAATTTTCGAACAGAGTCAAGGAGGTAATCTCCCTCAGCCGCGAAGAAGCCCTTCGCTTGGGGCACGATTACATTGGCACAGAGCACCTCTTGTTGGGAATGATCCGCGAGGGAGAGGGGGTAGCGGTTTCCATACTTAAGAAACTAGGGATACCCTTGGATGAATTACGTACTGCCATTGAGCGGGCGGTGAAGGGAACGGCCAATCACAATGTGAAAAATATGGCCAATATTCCCTTGACCAGACAGTCTGAAAAAGTACTGAAGATCACCTACTTAGAAGCAAAAATTTTCAAAAGTCAGCTGATTGGCACGGAGCACTTGTTGCTGTCCATCCTTCGAGATGAGGACAACATTGCCACACAGATATTGAATAAGTTTGAAGTCAACTACGACAGCATCAAGGAAATGCTTGAAATGCAGTCGGATAGCAGTTCTTCTCCCAAGGCCCGTGCTGAGGCAGAAGATGGGGACGAGGATGGTTCCAAATTATTTGGTTCTTCTTCTTCTGGAGGAGGATCTAACAAGCCCGGAGCAGAGAAATCTCGCACGCCAGTTTTGGACAACTTTGGTCGCGATTTGACCAAAATGGCCGAAGACGACAAGCTTGATCCGATCATTGGTCGAGAAAAAGAAATCGAACGTGTGGCACAAATTCTTTCGCGTAGAAAGAAAAACAATCCGATTTTGATTGGTGAGCCAGGTGTGGGTAAAACAGCCATTGCTGAAGGCCTGGCCTTGCGCATTGTACAAAAGAAGGTGTCCCGCATTCTCTTCAACAAGCGCGTGGTGACCTTGGATCTCGCATCCTTGGTGGCAGGTACCAAGTACAGAGGACAGTTTGAGGAGCGCATGAAGGCGGTGATGAACGAGTTGGAAAAATCTCCCAACGTGATCCTATTCATCGATGAACTGCACACGATTGTAGGTGCAGGTGGTGCTTCCGGTTCTTTGGATGCCTCCAACATGTTTAAGCCTGCCTTGGCACGTGGAGAAATCCAATGCATCGGTGCCACGACCTTGGACGAATACAGACAATACATTGAGAAGGATGGCGCTTTGGCGCGTCGTTTCCAAATGGTGATGGTGGATGCCACCTCACCAGAGGAGACCATCCAAATCCTGAATAATATCAAAGACAAATACGAAGACCACCACAACGTCATCTATACCGATGCTGCGATTGAGGGATGCGTGAAGCTTTCGGATCGTTACATTTCCGATCGTTTCCTTCCTGACAAGGCCATCGATATTTTGGATGAAGCGGGTGCTCGGGTACACATCCAAAACATCAATGTTCCTGAGGATATTTTGCGTTTGGAATCGGAGGTAGAGAACATCAAAGCTGAGAAAAATCGCGTAGTCAAATCTCAGAAATACGAGGAAGCTGCACAGCTTCGTGACAAGGAAAAGAAACTCTTGGAGCAACTAGACGAGGCAAAGTTGAAGTGGGAAGAGGAAAGCAAGACCAAGCGTTTTACCGTGGATGAAGATCATGTGGCGGAAGTAATCGCCATGATGACCGGAATTCCGGCCAAGCGAGTAGCACAGAAGGAGGGCAACAAGCTACTCAACATGGGTGAGGAGCTGAAGGGCAAAGTAATCGGTCAAGAAGAGGCAATTAAGAAATTAACCAAAGCCATTCAGCGTACACGCGTAGGATTGAAAGATCCGAAGAAGCCGATTGGTTCCTTTATTTTCCTAGGTCCTACGGGAGTTGGAAAAACGGAGTTGGCCAAGACCCTAGCCACTTACCTCTTCGACAAGGAAGATTCCTTGATTCGCATCGACATGTCCGAATACATGGAGAAATTCTCCGTTTCCCGATTGGTGGGAGCGCCTCCAGGCTATGTAGGCTACGAAGAAGGTGGACAGCTTACCGAAAAGGTGCGTCGCAAGCCGTATTCTGTAGTCCTTCTGGATGAGATCGAAAAAGCTCACCCAGATGTGTTTAATATCCTACTTCAGGTGTTGGACGATGGAATTTTGACAGATGGACTGGGACGAAGAGTTGATTTTAGAAATACGATCATCATCATGACTTCCAACATTGGGGTGCGTGACTTGAAGGACTTTGGTGCAGGTATTGGTTTTGCCAACCGTGCCAAGGCGGATAATCAGGATGAAATCATGAAATCTACCATTCAGTCAGCTTTGAAGAAGGCCTTTAGTCCAGAGTTTCTGAATCGCTTGGATGATGTGGTCGTATTCAACTCCTTGAGTAAGGAGCATATCTTCCAGATCATTGACATCAGCCTTGGGAAGTTATTCCACAGAATCACGGATTTGGGCTACAAAATCGAACTTACTGAGAAGGCGAAAGACTTCTTGGCCAACAAAGGCTATGACCAGCAGTATGGAGCAAGACCTTTGAATCGTGCCATCCAGAAGTATTTGGAAGACGCGATTGCGGAAGAAATCTTGAAAGGAGACCTATCTGAAGGGGATGTGATCACGGCCGATTATGTGGAGGAAGCCACGGAGCTTTCGCTATCGGTAACCAAGAAAGAGAAAGCCGATTAAGAATTAATCAACGGCTAACGGTCCACAGACGACAGCCAATTCGTGGTGTGACTGTGTTTAGAATCTAAGTTTTGGTTTATTTTTCTTAAATGCACTTTAAGCCTTATTTTCCCTGGTTACTTTTAAAAAAGCAGCTAATCACATCAGGATAAATTATTGACAGAAAGAGCCTTGGGAACATCCGTTCTCAAGGCTCTTTTTTTTGAGCTGGTGTTAAATCCCTTCAAATAAGACAAAAGATTCTAGGTAGTTGGGAAGGATGGTATGCCAGCCCAGTTCCTCCTTGAGTTTGTAGGCCAGGGCTTCCGCGCTTTTGGGTTCCCCATGTACCACAAAAGTGAATTTGGGTTTCTCGGTAAATCCTTCGGCCCAGTCCATGAGTTCCTCCTGGTCTGCATGCGCAGAAAGGCCTTCGATAGGATAGACCTTGGCACGTACAGGAACTTCCTCTCCATAGATTCGGATGCTCGGATCTCCATCCAGCAGGCGTCTGCCACGAGTTTCTTGAGCTTGGTAACCCACGATGACGACCCCGTTTTTTTCATGGGGGAGGTGGTGGAAGAGGTGATGCAGGATTCGTCCACCGGTAGCCATCCCGCTGGCAGAAATGATGATCGCTTTTCCGGAGTAGGTGTTCAGCGACATGGATTCCTCCTTTTTCTGAAAGTAATGCAGGTGCGGGTGCTTGAAGGCGTGTACGTCTTCCAATAGCATGGCACTCAGACGATGGTCATTTCTGTAATCTAGATACAATTGAGTGGCATCAATCGCCATGGGACTATCGGTAAAGATGGGGACTTTTGGAATTTTCCCCTTTTCCATCAATTGGTAGAGGTGGTAAAGTAGGAGTTGGGTTCGTCCTACGGCAAAGGCAGGGATGATCACCAGACCACCTCGGTCAAAGGTGTCTCGGATGGCACGAGCGAGTTCCTCTTCTGGTTTGGAGTTGGCCGATTTGCGGTCCCCGTAAGTGGATTCGATCCACAAGACATCTGCTTTGGGGATACAGGCAGGGGGAAAAAGCAGCGGGTCTTTGTAGCGCCCCAAGTCGCCAGAGAATACTAGTCTTTTGGTTTCCCGTTCTCCCTGAATCAGGAATTTAACGATGGATGCACCAAGAATATGACCTGCATGAAAGAAGGTTACCGTGACGGCCGGATGGATGGAAAAAGGGCGTTCGAAGGGTTTGGGAACAAATAGGGGGAATACCGCTTCTGCATCAGCTTTGGTGTACAGGGGCTGAGGGTCCTCGTGACGGGAATAGCCTTTTTTGCGGGCATATTCAGCTTCTTCCTCCTGCAATTTGCCCGAATCGAGCAGTAAGATTTTGGCTAGGGAAGCGGTGGCTTCGGTGCAGTAGATTGGACCTGAAAATCCTTGCTGAACCAACCGGGGGAGGTATCCGATGTGATCCAAGTGCGCATGGGTAAGGACTACTGCCTCCAAGTCTTCCAGCGGCATGGGAAATTTATCCCAGTTGAGCTCGCGAAGTTTTCGTCCACCTTGAAACAATCCGCAATCGACCAGAAACTCAAAATCTCCTAGGTCAATCAGGTATTTGGAGCCGGTGACCACACCGGAGCCCCCTAAAAATTTGGCAATGACATCCATGGTTTTGTGTTTTGTTAGAAGGTACAAAAAAAAGTGGTCCCATCCCGTCCCGCACTTGCGGGACGGGGCGGGACCACCTAAATCAACCTTAATCTAAACTGTAAGTAGCTGCTTAATTTTCCTTCAAGAAATAGGTATCCTTGAGTTTGGCGCGGCTTAGGCTATCCTGTTGGATCTTAGTTATAGAGTCCAGCTCGGCTTTTTCGGATTCAAAGGAATCCCAATCGCGTCGCTCTCCCTTTTTTTCTGGGCAGGTGAGGCAGGTCAGTCCTGACTCGTTGAATACCCAGATTGCTTCTGGACGGACATCCTCCCAATCGTACCCATTTTTATACAGCGTATTTTCTAGAATATCTAATAAGCTATCGTCCATGATAAAAGGTTTGTTGTAAGGAATAGCCAGGCTTAGGTTTAGTTTTTGATCTCTAAAAGCACCCAAGGTTTTTAGATCAAATCCTCTTTCAAAAGTGATGACGGAATCTTTTACGGAATAGGAGTAAGCGATCTTTTTGATGTTTTCCTGTGCCTGTTTCTTGGTTTGACCTCGAGAGAAATATTCTTGATTTAGTGTAAGTACACTGTCTTCGGTGCCTTTTAGTTCAAGAACCGCTTGTTCGTAAAATTCTTCCTCATCATTATTTTCTACCTTCAAGAAGAGTACGCCTTGACCTAAGGTGAGTGGGGTATTGGTAATCACGCGGTCCTCTTCTTTGAACTTGGCGATGACGCGTGGAATTTGAAATCCTAGGGTAGCAATGCACATCAGCCAAAGCGCGAGTACGGTTAATGCAAATTTGCTACCGACTAAATTTTTCTTGGATAGGACACTCAATCCGAGCATTAGTATCAAAATCCCGGGTATCGCAAGAACTCCGAGGCCGGCAGCTGCTAGGCCCGTAGGAACCAATTCAGTAATTATTTCCAATGGAAATGCATCCACTGTCCCGTAATAGATGGGATCTAGGATTCCGAGGTATACCGTGAAGGTCAACAAAGGTGCACCTACCAGTACCATTCCGAAAAAGAAAATAACAACACCAAAAAAGAGGCGTAATAGGGTAAGTAGAAATTTGCCTAAGGAACCAAGCGCAGAACCTAGGGCTTCGATCACCTGTCCTAATAATTGAAAAGGTTTCATTAATACCATGACTGTATTTTTTACAGTAGACTCCGGCGTTGGTGGAGCTGGATTAATGGTTTCTTTGAGTGTGGAATCGATACTATCCAAGGTGATCTCGCCCCCCTTCATTTTGATTCGTTCTGTGATTGAACTCGCCAATGGGGTAATAATCCATAGAATCAGGTAAATCACTATGCCAGACCCACCTGCAATAGTCAGGATGACAAAAGCCAACCGAACATAGAGTACCTTGATTCCGAAGTACGCTGCTAATCCGCTGGCTACTCCACCTAGTGCTTTGTCGTCTGGGTTTCGGTACAGTTTTTTGATTTCTTTATTTTCTTCCTTGGCATAGGACACTGGAAGAATTACCCACAAGACGATGTAGGCGACTACAGCTATTCCTGCAAATCCAAAGTTGATGTCCATCCAGCCAAAAGGATTGAAATCAAAAATCTTGAAATTGATGTTTCCGCTAAAAAGGAGGAGGATGGCTATCAATCGAATCCAAAGGGCATCGATGGCGAAGTAATGTGCGATCCCTGCGCAGACCCCACCCAAGATTTTCTTGTACTCCATCCGCATGAGTTTTTTGTAGCCTCCTGGCTCAGCATTAGGTGGTGTCACGTATTTGTAAAAATCATCGCTTGCAGGATCTACCACTTCCTCTGCTTCTTCCTTCTCCTCCAAGGAGCTGAAGTCCGCAATGGTTCCCATTTTTTCAATGAGTCGAGTGACATTCTCTGCCGTGATGACTTGGTTGTTGTTTTTGAGGTAGGAAAGGAATATTTCCGCGATGCGATTTTCGATATCGGAAACAATTTCCTTGCTATCGGGGTACCCGGAAAAGTGGGTATTGATGCTTTCTAGGTAGTTTTTGAGGGTATCGTATCCATCTTCTTCGATGTGGAATAAAATACCGCTGATGTTGATGCTCAATGTCTTTTTCATGAGTGGGTCGACGAAGGGATTACTTTTTTTTGGTGATTTGATTGATGGACTGCACCAAGGCCTTCCAAGTTTGGGCTAGGCTCTTCAAGGTAGCCTGTCCCTCTTCCGTAATGGAATAGTATTTTCGAGGAGGGCCAGCCTCCGATTCTACCCAGCGGTAGCTAACTAATGCAGCCGATTTGAGTCGGTTGAGTAGGGGATACAATGTACCTTCTACGACGATCATCTGAGCCTGCGTTAGCTCTTCGATGAGGTCAGAAGTGTAGACTTCCCCTCGAGAAATGATGTGCAATACGCAGTACTCCAGGAGTCCTTTGCGCATTTGTACTTGGGTGTTGGTTTGGTTCATGACTGTGGTAACTAGCTTCTTTGCGAAGGGGTAGATTCGCCTTCCTTGGTCTACTCTAAGAAAAAGTAATACCAAGTTTTAAGTAGAGTACCTTGTATAACATAATTCTATGTATTCAAGAAAAAATAATTTTCAAAAAAACCAATTAATCCATTGATAATGAGGTGTATTCATGTAATTTCAATAGCTGTAAAAAAATTAAAAATTTTAGCGCCCTTACTTTTTTCGGTTTTAGGGCCTCCTACGTTGTTCAACTTTAGGACAGGGAAGTGACCGAAAATGTACATTTTTTGAGTTCGAGTTCCGTACAGTTTGAGATTCATTTAGGTGAGCTGTGGTCTGTGGACAGTCGTCTGTCGACGATTATCCGCAGAAATTCAAGTATGCTTTAAGCTACTAGTGAGATTTCGGATAATCCTATTCTATTTTTTTAATCCTGAGCTTGGCTCAAATTCCCCATTTTTTCATGAGAAACCCCATCGTTTTTATTCTCCTTGGTTGTGGCCTGTGCAGTATTTCCATGGCCCAAGATTCGGTATGGTACCGCTATGACCAGACCTATTACAAAATACAAACTGCTGCCGATGGAATCTACCGGATTTACCCTTCAAGTATGGAGGCAGCTGGAATTCAACTTGAAGGGAAAGATCCTCGATGCTTTCGGCTCTACCACCGAGGAAAAGAAGTGAATCTTCAGGTAGCTGGTGAGCAGGATGGGAGCCTGGATCCGGAGGATTACCTGGAATTTCTGGGAAAAAGAAACGAGGAGTGGAGGGATTCAGGGATTGCAATTCCAAATCCATACACCAACACCTATTCAGATACGACTGCCTTTTTCCTAGTTTATACCCCTGGAGAGCGAGGAAAGCGAATGAATCTCCGGGCTGCTATTCCTATTTCGGATAAGTTTGAAGAGGTACAACTCCAGGTGTTTGCAGAGGAGTATTCCATGGGAGAAATGGCCCGATGGGGGCTGCGCTCCTCAACACCTAAGGAGGGGCAGGGTTGGATGAGTTTCGTGATTGCTTCCAGTAGGAACCTGGAGTTTCAACTGGATGCTGCCTATACAAAAGTGGATTCCCAATCTATTTCACTCGAACTGGGCTGGGTAGGGCGCTCGACGCAGGAGCATGTGCCTTTACTTTGGATTGATACATCTTCTAAGGTCCTTCGTGCACTTCCGAGTTCTCAATTTTCTGGATATGAATCGCACAGGCAGTTCCTGGTCATTCAGCAAGAGGATTTCCAAGAAGGAAAGCTCAAGTTCCATTTGGCTGTAGATCCTGCCCGTGAAGGAGATTATTTCTCCCTGGCTTTTGCTCGACTTACCTACCTGCTGCCCAAAACTAATGCGAATACAGGACCTGCTCCTCTTCGATTTACAGTGGAATCGCTGCAAGCTGTTCGCTTTCGAAATTACGATAGCCTGCCCGCCAACTACCTGATTGTGGGGCATGGGCAGCTTGCACGACCGAGCCAGTCCTACCCAAACCCAGTCCAAGCGTATGCTGCCTACCGTGCCTCTGGGGCAGGTGGAGGTTACGACACCCTGGTGCTTCGTATGGAGGACTTGTACGATCAATTTGCCTTTGGCGAAAAAAATCCCTTGGCCCTGCATGCATTTTTGCAAGCGTACTGGCCGAAGCACCAACCCAAGTACCTTCTCCTTGCTGGCCGTGCACTGGTTCCATCTGCCCAAATCTGGCAAAAGGATACTGCGGTTTACCAGCGAAACGCACCGCAGGCATTTGCCTTCCAAGATCTTGTACCTTCTGGTGGCTTCCCACCCTCAGACTCCCAATTCGTGAGGGGGTTGAATTTGGAGGACCCTGCTCTACCAGCGATGGCAGTGGGGAGAATCCCTGCTAAAAATGCGCAGGAACTTACCGATTACTTGGGTAAAGTCAAGGAGAAAGCCCTTTTGGAAACTTCCGGTACACCAAAGATGCTCCACCTGGTTGGCGGAATGAATCCCGTAGAAATCGAGCGGCATCGTAGTTTTATGGAAGGCTTTGCTGCAGTAGCTACTCGTGGGATTCAGGAGGTGGAGGTGATTACCCAGGTCAAGCAGGAGGCAGCTGAGGTGCAGCGATTGAATTTGAACCAAGAAATCAATGCCGGTCTGGCGCTGCTGACTTACTTTGGTCATGGATCCATGGGATACAACGAACTGGATTTTGGATATGTCTCCGATCCCAGCTTTGGCTATGCCAATACAGGGAAGTACCCCTTGATTTTGATCAATGGCTGCGAATACGGGAATGCCTTTGGTCCGAGCTACAGCCAAGGGGAGGATTGGCTGATCAGTCCGAATAAGGGAGCTATTGCAGTACTTTCGAATTCGAGCTTGGGTGTAGACCTGCTGCTCAAGCGCTCTACCGAATTGCTGTATCGAGGGCTCTTTGATTGGGAGGAGTCCGCTTGTCCGCCGACGCTCGGCGAGATCCTCCTGAAGGCAGAACGAGAGTTTACGGATCGCTATGGGCAGCGTCCCGAATACCAGGCTCACTGGGCACAATTGATTCTCTTGGGAGATCCTGCGCTACGGCTCTTTTCTTGCAAAAGACCAAATAACGACACTGGCAGTGGAACCCGTTGAAAGAAATCGGTAAACTAGTTAGGGTAGCTCATGTCCAAAAGTCAGCAGGTTGTGGTCTGGATCAAGCAGCGAAAATTCACGCTGTCCCCAAGGCTTGGTTACCAAGGGACCATTCGGATGGATTGCCACTTTTCGCTCTAAAAAGTACTGGTAGAGGTCGTCAATAGCATCCGTTCGGAGGTAGATCTGCCCATAATTCTGGAATGGATCTAGCTCAGGAAATAGAAAAAAATGAAGTTCAACCGCATCTTTTTGAACCATCAGGTATTCTGGGTAGCCGGGGGAACCTAGTCGTTGAAAGCCGAGTTGCTCCAGATAAAAGGCCTGGGTGATGGCTTTGTTCCGCATGGGTAATTTGGGGTGTACGGATGTAATCATAACTAGTAGATTTTGTTTGGCTAAGATTCGAGTTTTGAGTGACTCAAATTAGCTTTTTTTCTTATTCCAGAAATGCCAAATTCCCCAGATACTTCCGATCAGTAGGATGCCAATAGCCAACCATTGTTCTGGATCTTGCAATGTTGCTTGGGCATCCAGAAAGGTATGCGCTGCCTTCCCAGTGGCAAAAGCCAGGATGGTTCTCGGAAGCATCCCTGGAAGACCATAGCGGATGATTTGTTTCAGGGGGATCCCCAAGGAGGCAAATAGGAAATTGGAAATTGCAAAGGGAATCACCGGGCTGATGCGTACAAAGAAGACAAGTCCCGCTGGTTGGTCTGTTCTCCGCTCTATTTCCTCTTTCAAGCCAGGATGACGTGCATAGAGGAGGGTACGGAAATCCGCATTGAGCCACTTGCCCAAGGAGTAGCCCAACACATTCGCTAGGAGGTAGGCAATCACCAGATGGGGAAATACGATCCATCCCCAAAAGAAGCCGGAGGCTAGTGCCGTTAGCGTGGTGGGGAGAAAAGCGAGCCCAACTAGCAGGGCCAGAATTAGGGTCAGCAGGATATGATCTCCAATTCTGGTCACCGCGATTTGTTCCAGTTCCTGGTAGCGAGTGCTGAGCAAAAGTGATCCCAGCAGCGGGACAAAGCTGACCCAAATCCAGCCGAGCGTCGTGCTGGGATGGCTTCGGAAGTAGCGCACCAAGTCCTTGAAAATGCTGTCCTTTTTTGTCATCTTTGACTCGCTTTTGAAGTAAAAGCCAGCAAGTTTAGCACCTAGTATTGGAATTGCATTCATTTATCCAAAATAGGTTTTGAATTCTATGTAAACCCAACCCTCCTAAATCCACTTTAGATGAAATTTGGTACCAAAGCCATTCACGCGGGAGTAGCCCCGGATCCTTCTACAGGAGCCATCATGACTCCCATCTTTCAGACTTCTACCTACGTTCAAAAATCTCCTGGAGACCATCTGGGTTACGAATACAGCCGAACGCACAATCCTACTCGTACTGCCTTGCAACAGAGTTTGGCCGCTTTGGAAAATGGGAAACACGGCATTTGCTTCTCCTCTGGCCTTGGCGCCATCGATTCGGTCATCAAGTTATTTAACCCAGGAGATGAGATCATCTCGACCAATGACTTGTATGGCGGCAGTTACCGCTTGTTTACCAAGGTATTCGAGCGCTACGGCATCAAATTTCATT
Organism: Bacteroidota bacterium; assembly: GCA_046051425.1. Taxonomy (GTDB): domain Bacteria; phylum Bacteroidota; class Bacteroidia; order Cytophagales; family Cyclobacteriaceae; genus Algoriphagus. The sequence goes on along the minus strand of JBJOOF010000007.1, from coordinate 8,780 downwards.
TTGTGTCCATGGCCGATCCCGAGGCCCTTTCTTCCCTAGTCAACGAGCGTACTAAGATGGTTTGGGTGGAGACTCCTACCAACCCGATGATGAACATCATCGACCTGAAGGCCATGGCGGCTTTCTCCAAGAAGCACGGTTTGCTTTTGGCGGTGGACAATACCTTCGCTTCTCCGTATTTGCAGAATCCCCTAGACTTGGGGGCAGATATCGTGATGCACTCCGTGACCAAGTACCTGGGTGGGCACTCTGATGTCGTGATGGGAGCCTTGATCGTAAATGACGATGAGCTTGCTTCTCGCTTGGTCTTCTTGCAAAACGCGTGTGGGGCGACTCCTGGACCTCAGGATTGTTTCTTGGTGCTTCGCGGCATCAAAACGCTTCACCTTCGCATGGAGCGTCACTGCCAAAATGGAAAAGTGATCGCTGAATACTTACGGAATCATCCCAAGGTAGCCAAGGTCTATTGGCCAGGCTTTGAAGATCATCCAAATCACGCGGTTGCTAAGAGTCAAATGCGCGACTTTGGGGGCATGATCTCTTTTACCCTAGTAGGCAATCAACTCGCTGATGCCAAAAAGGTGATGGAGAATTTCCACCTCTTTGCCTTGGCAGAATCCTTGGGTGGAGTGGAGTCGCTTTGTGGGCATCCAGCCAGCATGACCCATGCATCTATTCCAAAGGAGGAGCGTGAAAAGGTAGGTTTGGTGGATTCCTTGATCCGACTCAGCGTAGGAGTAGAGGATGTAGAAGATCTCAAAAAAGACCTTGCGGACGCCTTAGCAAAAGTTTAATTAGTGATTATCCGCGATTTTTCGGTAAGGTAATCAAGGGTAGTGAAAAGTGCGGATCGTCAACAGTCGACAGTCCATGGTCCACAGTAAGTTGTGCTACCCAGTTCAATCCGGATTCATGAACTACTCCTTCGAAGTGAAGTAAGTAAAAATTTAAAAATTTTAATTTCTTATGAATCCCTGCTGCTAATCGCGGTGGGGATTTTTTTTGATTCTGGATGAGTTAGTTCCCTACTTTTCGAAGAAGGTTAAGTGCTTGTTTTTCCAAGGTAGCGGTCAGGCTTTTCTTTTCCTCTTTCAACTCCTTTACCCAATCCAGGTATTTTTTGGATACTTCTTCCTGTTGTCCGATAAAGTGAGTCAAGCTTTGAAGATTGAGGTGGTTGGCATACCAGGGTTTTAAGCCATTTTTCAGACGTTCCAGTTCCTCGTGAATTTGAGGAAGGTAAATCGGATTGAGGCCCAGGTGAACCAGCAAATTTTCCAAAATGATCACCTTGCGAAGTCCCTCAAAAAGATCTCGGAACCCTTGGGTTGACATGGGGGGAGTTACTTCCTTAGTTAAGGAGGCCAGTTCCTCTTGCACCAACTGGTGTATCGAGGTAGTCAGCACCAAGGGCTTAATGCCTTTACTGGCTTCAAAGGCTTTTTCTAGATAGTCTTCCCATATTCTCAAGGAGCTGCCCACCATCAGGTCAAAGGCTTCCTTTTGCATCCCCCTTTTTTGCTCGTTCAAATAGGTTTTGAAGCTCTCAAAGGTGAGCGATAAATTTTTTTCACGCTCTTTCAGTCCTTTTTCCACGAGCTTGAGGTGGTGGATTTTTTTTAAGGACTTCTTTAGGGTTTTCAGTGGAAAAAATAAGGAATAGCCGAGGTGTTTTTGTTCAAAGTGAATCTTCTCCAGTAGCTCAGAATAGAGCTCTAAAAACTCCAATTGTTCCAAAAGGGCAATGGCCTTTGCAGACTTGATTTCTTTACCAAGTTCTAGAAAAAGGGCTTTGGCCTGTTGGTGTTGGTGTGAAAAGAGCTGAAATACAGGGGATTTCATTCTGAGGGTTGCTTAGGAAATTTTGACCAAGGTAGCACCATAGCCCCACTGGTCTTTCTGCGTGTCTTGAAAGTAGGAAATATTTCCAATTTGGCTCAATCGCTTGTGAATTTCTTTTCGAAGGACCCCGTTTCCAATGCCATGAATGAAGGTGATCTGGTCCATTCCTGCCGCGATGGCTTGGTTCAGATTTTTCTCAAATACTTCCAATTGAATCCGCAGCTTCTCGGAATTGCTCAGACTATCCGGCTTCGGATGGATGGCTTCGATGTGGAGGTCGATGGAGGCTGCCGGTGCCACCACTTTTGCGGGTTGTGGTGTGGAACTAAGTTGGTTGAGTTCGGCATTCAGTCCGCGAATGTCGAGCTCCTTGGTCGTTTGCTCCAAGGCAAATAGGTACACATTCTTTCCGAGCAAGGGAGCCTTACTTAGGTGCTTGAAAAATTGGGTTGCCTTGAGTTTAAACTGCCGCTCAAAGGCAGGAATCGCTTTTTCTAACTTCGGTTGGATGGCAATAAAGCGCAGCAAAAAAGAGGGCCATTCGTCCAATTCTTTGAGGAGTCTGTCGTCTATTTTTTTGGCTTCTCCAGCGCCAAGAGTACCTGCATAGAGGGTACGGTGATTGGTTCCATACACTTCTGAAGCATGGCTGAGGTAGGCTTGACGGCTATCGTTGATGAGGTAAAGACTGAGGTTTTGGTCATTGATCGGCAAGAAGGCCAGGTAGAGCCCTTGGTCTTTCGGAGCTGAGATGGGCATTGGCGTCTCGATCTCCTGGGAAGGATTGTGGGCCTCGCCGAAGTAATTTTTCTCCGCTTCTGCTACGAGCACCACCTCGGATTTGAGGACAGGAATCACAAAGCCATCTTCGATTTCTACCTCGATTCTGCCTCCTGCTGATACCTTCCGAATGATCCCCTCTTCTTTCCCGTGCAGGACGCGTACTCGATCTCCTATGTTCATGATGTCAATGCTTTTTTGTAGGTTTCTATGGCTCGATTGCGCGCAAATTTATGATCTACAATCGGGTTTGGGTAGGCTGCCGTCCCAAATTCTGGGATCCATTTTTTGATGTAGGTAAGGTCCTTGTCAAACTTTTCGGTTTGGGAATCAGGGTTGAAAACCCGGAAGTAGGGCTGCGCATCGGTACCTGTTCCTGCCGCCCATTGCCATCCTCCATTGTTGGAGGCCAGTTCAAAGTCCAGCAATTTCTTTGCAAAATAGGCCTCACCCCAGCGCCAGTCGATGAGCAAGTGCTTGGTCAAAAAGGAAGCCACAATCATGCGCACTCGGTTGTGCATAAAGCCTGTAGCATTCAGTTCCCGCATGCCTGCGTCCACTATTGGATAGCCGGTGGTGCCTGCGCACCAAGCTTCAAATTCGGCTTCGTTGTTTCTCCATGGGATGCGGTCGTACTGGGGTTTGAAAGCACGATCGACCACCTGAGGGGCATTCCCGAGAATCATCGCATAAAATTCCCGCCAGATCAATTCATTCATGTAGGTGGCGTTGAGCGAGATAGCCTTGAGGGCGAGTTTGCGGATGGAAAGCGTACCAAAGCGAAGATGAATTCCTAAGCGGCTGGTACCTCGCTGAGCGGGAAAATTTCTGCGTTCCTCGTAGTGACGAACGATCTCCTCGTCGAGTTCGCTACTTGGGATTTCAATGGGAGAAGGAGCAAAACCCATGTCCGTTAGCGTAGGCATGGGTAGCGGGGAACTCTGAACTAAGTTTTTCCAGTTGGCAGTGGGTAGGGGCTGTACGCGGGTGGTTCTAAATTTTTCCAACCAGTTTTTACTGTAGGGGGTAAAGACTTTGTAAAACTCCCCGGATCCATTGACGATTTCCCCTGGCTCGAAGATGACCTGGTCTTTGAAGGATAAGAACGGAATGTTTTTTTCTCCAAGTAGAGCTTCTACTTGGCTATCCCGGGATTGGGCATAGGGCTCGTAATCCCGGTTGGTGTAGACAGATTGTACCTCGTATTCGGTTAGTAGCTCTTGAAAGATTTCTTCTGGGCGTCCGTGTCGAACGAGCATGGAACTTCCTTGTTGCTCGAAAAAGGCCTTCAAACGCGTGATCTGGGTATGTATAAAAGAGACACGGGCATCGGCTTTATCTTCTAATGCATTCAAAATATGCCGGTCAAAAATGAAAAGCGGGAGTACCTGTTCTTCCTGTTGCAAGGAGTAAAAAAGTGCAGTCTGGTCTTCTATACGGAGGTCGCGCCGAAACCAGCACAGGCTAATTTTTTTCATACATGTTCTTTAGGTAGAGAATACCGAGGAGATAGAAATTGTTTAAAATTTTTAATTGTCGACAGACGACTGTCCGCAGACCACAGTCAATTGCGATTTGTCAACGGTTGACAGTCCACAGACGACAGTCAATTCTAATAATTCATCACTCTTAATCAATAATAACCATCTGCTGTGGACCGTCGACTGTGGACCGTTGACAATTAACCTTGGCTTTCAATTTTCCTTGGGAGGAATTTTCTCCAAACGTACTGGTGGAATGTAATCGTCCTGAAGGGGAAGATTTTCGAGTTTGATCGGTTTCCAGTTTTCTTTCGCCCCATAATCATCTCGTAAAAAGTCATCGGAATCCTGAAGGTTGAGGCGCTCAGCCTTTCTGCGGGCGAGTTTTCGGAAGAGCTCGGATACCGAATTGAAGGATACGTTTTGCGTCACAGAAGCGCCATAGGAAAGCACGTTTTGTGATAGAGACAGCGAGGTAAAGGTGTTGAAATTATTGCGGTTGAAGATCCGAAGTCGGTAGACCCCATCTTCGGTAATCAAGTATTCTGCCTGCCAATCTCCAATGATGGAAGCCGCGCTGGCGGACCCTTTGTTGTCCGTAAACCCACCATCTCGGGAAACGCGTAGTCGACCATCTAGGAAGGTTCGTGCCACGCTGATTTGGAAATTTTCGAGGGCATTTTGATCCATGGTCGCCAAGTCTATGGACACCTCAAGATTTTTGTCCAGCTGTCCCATAAAGCGATTGATTTGGGAAGACAGCAAGTTTCCTAGGCTCGAGGATAGGGTAGATCCTCCAGAAAACTGCCCCTCAGGAGAAAAGCTTTGCGCGACGATAACCGAAAACACCTGCCGATTCATCTCCTGTTCATCCGCAGCTACTCGATTTTGGAAGGCGGAGATGGTCGTTTGCACATCGCCACTGGAAGGGAAGGCGCTGAAGTCAAAACCAAATTTGAAGGTTGGGGAGAGCAGTTCTCCTTGCAGGTCCATGAGCACTTTCACGGGGAACCTTCTCCTCATCTGGCTATTTTCCTGTTCGGTACTATTCGCATTGAGCAGGGGCTGCAGCGAAACATTCTCTTGGTAACTGGCTTTTAGGTTCATGATGCCTGTGTAGGGATCTCCATACCAGGTGATTCTTCCTCCGGGTTGGACGATAAACTGTTTTTTGACCACGTTGTAGAGGGAGAAATTATATTTCCCTTCCACAATATCGTAGTTGCCAGCAAGCGAGAAATTACCCTGCGTATCCACATTCATGTTGAGCGTTCCTCTTCCTCGCCCTTGGATACTTTCTTCTGTCTTTGGGTCGATGATGATCTCCGTAAATGCATCTGGGGTAATGTCCAGAATAAAATTCATTCGAATGTTTTCAATCTCCAATCGCTTGACTTCCTCAGCCAAGGCACGAATGCGCACCGTGTCCTGCACGTTAATCACTTGAATAAAGTCTTCTTGGAATTGTTCCTTGGAACTCGTCAATGGAATTGAAATTCGGGTATTTGGCTGTGAAGTCACGCGAGCATTCACATCCAGGTTGCTCATACTTCCTTTGATAGCTAAGGTACCTGTGGCGTAGGCCGTTCCAAAGAATAATTCGTTGTCCTTGGCACTCGTATTTAGGACCTGAAAATTGCTCAACTGGGAGTTGATGTCTAAGTAAATGGAAGAAAAATTTTGGTGATTAAGTCCTCCAGTGAAGGTGGCACGATTGCCATTCCCATCGCGAAAAGCAAGGTCTTGAAAGCTGACTTGGGTAGGCCGGAAGAGTAGGCTTCCGTCCAATTGGTAGGAGGTATTTAGGTAATTGATTCGTAATTTACCTTGTTCTACGCGTGCACTCCCGAGCAATTCTGGGTTATCCAAATTCCCTTGGAGTTGTAGGTTCCCAGATAAGGTTCCACCGAGATTGGAAATGTATTTGGATAGGAAGGGCTCAAAAATCACCAAATTGGCTTGGGTGAGTTTGGCATCAAAGTCAAGGTTTTCGGAGTCCAAATCCACTGTTCCATCAATAGCAATTTTCTTCTGTTCATTGAAGAAATTTTCCAAGTTGAGTCTCAAGTCTCGCTCTTCCATGGATGCGGAGAGGTCCACTTCACCAATTGGGAAATCGTTGATTTCTAGGCCTTCCACATGAAGCGATCCTGTGAGTGTGGCTTGATCTTGTAGCGAGGCAAGTTGGAAACGCCCATCCGCAATCCCTTCTACCTCCAGCGCACTGATGGTATTGAGCAGGTCTAGCGAGACGCCTTTGAGATCGAGTTCGAGGGATTCATTGGGATTGGAGCTGATTTTCCCTTCCAAACCGAGAGATTGCCCTTCATTGGCAATTCGAAGTTTGGAGAAAGTAAGGGCACCATCTTGTAGGCTGACCAGGTTATTCGGATCAAATTTCCAATCTCGATTCAATACTCGGAGTAGGGAAGGCTTGAATTTGAGGAAGGTTCCTGCTTTGGTAAACTGGGTTTCCGCCTCAATTCGCGCCTTACTTTGCGTGGAATCCTGGTCCAAGCTGAGTAGCAAATCCAAGTTGGTTTGATCCCAGATCGCTTCTACCCCTAGGTTGGTAAACCCAAGCGTTTTTCCCACGGCCTGCTTCTTGGAGTAGACGTAAAAAGAGGCCAAAATATCTGCACTATTGATGATTTTGGAGGTATTGAAGTCGATGTTGGTATCAAAAGCGGTATTGCCATTGTAGGTGATGGTATCCACAGACGTAAAAAAGTTGAACACCGTATTTTCTGTGGTTTGGTAGAAGGCGCCTTCCAAAACGGTGTTCTTGGAGATGCTGAGTTGCGGTTCAAACAAGTGGATGAGGGGATTGATGTCCCGCATGCGGATGTTCAAGTCCAGGTTGTAGTTCTCTGAAAAATTCTCCTTCAGGTTTGCCAGCGGAGGAGTTTCATTGAGCAGGATGGAAAGGTATTGCTTGCCGAGCATCTGTAAATCTTTGCTCATCTGCTCCAGTTCAAACTGACCTGAAGCGGCCATGACCAGGTAGTCGGAATTTAGGGATAGTGTACGGGTGCCTCCGGCAAATAAGGACTGCACAAAAAAATCGCCGGCATCCAAGGAGCGGTCTTTGTAGCCAACTTTCAGGTCCCTCACCCGAGCAATGCCTTGTACATCGTCTAGTGTGATTCCCCTGGTATCCATGTCTAGGTTTCCACTGAGATACAACGGGGTTTCGGTCAAGTTGAGCCGATCTAGAAATGCCGTATCCAGCTCAACCAAAAGCTTGACCGAGTCAATGCCTGGATTGAGGTTCAGCGTGCCCTTGACCCGCGATTTGAGGTTGGGGTCATTGATGGAGAGATTGCCTCGGAAAAGGTTGAGACCATAGATGGCGTCTGTTTGAATCCCAGTGTAGCGGTAGTTGTTGATGCCGATTTCACTGATACTCGCATTGAGATCTACTAGGGCTGTTTCCAAGGATTCTCCCTTGGCTTGAATGGTGCCTTCTAGGGAAAGTTTTTGGAATAACTCCTGATTTTCAGCGAGAATCCCTAAGTCCAAATTTTGGATGCGTAGTTTGGAAGTAAGAATGGAAATGGCTCCTTTCTGCTCGTAATCTAACCGGCCATTTAGGTTTCCAATACTGGTAGCAATGGAGCCGTTGGTGGTAAAGCGATTCAGCATACCTGTCAGGTCAGCATCAAAACGAATGATATTAAACTTGTTCAGTTCTTTTTGAATCGCTGGCTGCAGGTAGGGGCTCAAGTCTTTTGCGGAGACCACCGAATTTTTTAAGTCCACCCGTAGGTAGGTGCTATCAACCTTGGGTAAGCCCTCAATGGAAAAAGAACCGAAAAGAGCTGTCTTTTCACCCATTCGAATCAAAAATTCTTCAGAGGTAAGGTCTGAAATCTTTCCAGTCACCGTGCCACTTAAACTTAAAACATCTTCGATTGGAGGTAGGGTAGGTGCAAATCGGCGAATGTCAGAAAGGTCTAGTACTGTCTCGTCGAAGGTGGCGGTAAGCTGGACTTGATTCACAAAATCACCATAGCCTTTGGGTCCCTTGGGTTCCAAGCGCAAGTAGTTTTGGATTCGGCTTTTGTCCGTTTGGAGGTCCAGATCTTTCAGCTCCAAGGACTCCGGACTGTATGCAAGAAGTGTTTTCAATTGCTTTACCTGCAATCCTGTGAAGCGCTCTTTTCCGCTTAGGTTGCGAAGATCAAGACCCAAATTAGGGCCCTCCAATCGAAAATTGGAGGCATTGGCAGTCAACTCGTTCCACTCCATGCGGGAATAATCCCAGCCTTCGGTAATGGGTGCGGCCTGTAGGTTCGTGTAGGCAAAGGTGGTTTGCCGGAGTTCAAGTTCGTTGATGAAAAAACGTGCGGTCGGCTTTTCTGTCGGAACACTTCCAAAGGCCTGACCCAATGCGGTGATCCATTGGTTGATATTCAAACTAGAATCGCCTGCATGATTGATCAGGTGAATGCGTGCTTTTTCCACCCGGATATGATCCAGAAGTGGGTCTCCAGGAGGGAGGAGGGAGGAGATGGAAAAATCTGCGTAGAGCACTTCTGCTCTAATCATCAGACTATCTTTTTGGTCGTAGATTGCTACATTTTCCAAGTTGAGTGCATCCCACCAGCTGAGGCTAATGGTCCCTATCTCGGTACGAAACTTGGTTTTTTCACTGAGCGAACTCGTGACTTTGTC
>JBJOOF010000006.1:0-16847 GCA_046051425.1 Bacteroidota bacterium | reverse complement strand
CATCCAACCGCTACCCTTCAATGAAACAAGTTCCTACAGTGTCATGCATGCTTTTGTGGACAACAATATCCTGTATTTCAGTTCCGATGGACAGGGAGGCTTTGGTGGGTTTGACCTGTACGAGGTGCCCCTTCTTGAAAATGGGTATGGATCGGTATTCAACCTTGGGTCCAACGTAAATAGTCCCCGTGATGAAGTCTTTCCTTTTGTGAAGGATGGTATTGTTTATTATTCATCCAATCGCTTTGAAGGACTTGGGGGACTAGATATCTATAGGACAGGTCAACTAGGCAAAGGGATATCCATGAACTTGGGGATGGCATATAATACGCCACAAGATGATTTTGGATATTTTATGGATGGTCAGGGCAACCAATTCTTGAGTTCTGACAGAGGCATGTCTGAAAGCAGGGATGATATTTATGAAGGCAAGTATTTGTATGATTACTTCACGTTCCGGATTCTTGGAAAGGACGGTGCCCGATTGGATAGAGATCGAGAATTGATCGTGGAGCTAAAAAGTATAAGCGGGGAAAAAGTAAATCTTGAGACGGTGAAGGATGGCTTAGTGGCAGAGCTGAGTCAAGGAGAATACTTCCTTGAGATTAGTAGAGAAGGCTACCTGCCCACTCGGGTTCCCTTGGTGACTACTGATCCAGATGGAATTGCAAAAATCAAAGATGTTTCCCTAGAGCCCATCCCCGTAGTTGCTGAAAATGAGACGGTTTGGTCATCCAGTCCAGTTCTTTTGGCCGAGGATCAAGTGTACTTTGATTTGGATGAATACGACATTCGCAAAGATGGGGAAAAGGTACTGGGCCATGCTTTGGCACTCCTCAAAAAATACCCCTTCTTGAAGTTGCAAATCGACTCGGACACAGATTCAAGAGGAACCATTCGCCACAACGACCGATTGAGTAAGAACAGATCCATGGAAGTATACTTTTACCTGAAAAATCAAGGGATAGCAGCAGATCGAATGGAGATCGCCTGGCATGAGGAATCCCGAATAGCTAATCGCTGCGGGGATGGAGAAGCTTGTTCGGACGAGCAGCACCAAGCAAATCGGCGCTCGGTCTTGACGTTACTTATTCAAGAAAGAGATATCGAAAAATTACCTAAAGGTTGGAATCGGAAAAAAATGAGTTTCCAAAAGTTGTTGCAAAAGTAAGGAGTGTTGAGTGAATGGTCCATTGTCATTTGAGAAGATACAGGTACCAGGTACCAGGTACTAGGTACCAAGTACCAAGTACAATGTACTAAGTACCAAGTACCAGGTACCTTCCTGCCGCAAGCAGGTTTCGTAGTAGAATTCATATCCTTCTACGAATCCCTACTTCGTACTTAGCATTGATTATTAATCCTTTTTCAAGAAATACTTGTCCAACTTCTGCCTTAAATTTTTTCGTTGACAACTCCTTTTTTACTTTTTTATTTCATTTGATTCATATTCCCCTACCAGCTATGTTTTAGTTGGCTTACACCTTGAGCATTGAAAGGTCCTTCAATACCGATGATTGAAGCTAAAGTGGACTTGTTGATGTTCATCCTGATTTGTAACCTCTTATTAACCTAATTTTAATTTAAGCGAAAGGAAATTCGTTTTAGACATAAAAACATAGCATTTCAAACATAATCAAGTGACGTTTGCTATCCAACTTGTAAAGTAAATCGTATCTAAAGTGGCTATCGAAGTCCCCAGCTACATCGCCATAAATGAAGGTAAATTAAGGTCGTTTGTTAAAAAACGCGAATGAATCCACAGCTAGTTGTTTCCAAAAATACCACCATCATCAACCAGGGTTTCGGTCCAGGAGAGAAAGCATCCTTCAATGGGGTAGTTTACGAGGTGGTAGACAATGATTTGCTGCGTAAGCGTGTGGCCCAGCAGGCCGATCTCACAAAGCTCTGTACATCCTTGGTGACCGACATGTCGGGGATTTTTTTCAACACTAGAATCAGCCAGTCCATCCACTACTGGGATGTAAGTCAAGTAGAAGACATGAGCCGTATGTTTGCACAGTCCATCTTCAATCATCCCATTGGCAACTGGGATGTAAGTAAGGTAAAGACCATGCGAAGCATGTTTCAAGATTCCTGCTTCAATCAGCCCATCGAGGATTGGGATGTCTCACAGGTTCAGGACATGGGATATCTATTCTTTAATTCCTTTTTCAATCAACCGATTGGGAAATGGCAGGTTTCAACCGTCAAGGACATGAGCTTTATGTTTTCCAAATCCCTTTTCAACCAAGAAATTGGGGATTGGGATGTAGGAAAAGTTACCACCATGAAAGGGATGTTTAAAGATTTCAACGACCGAATGCCTTTTGCTTCGAAAAACCCGTTCAATCAGCCTATTGGCAGTTGGGATGTGGGAAGAGTTAAGGACATGAGCTCCTTATTTTTTAATTCCATTTTCAATCATCCGATCGGGGATTGGGATGTGCGAAATGTGCGGAGTTTTGCTCGGATGTTTAAAAATTCCTTCTTCAACCAGCCTTTGACCAATTGGCAAACCATCAATGCAGAAGATATGGAGGAGCTGTTTTGCAATTCAAAATTCAACCAAGACTTATCCGCCTGGCCGGTGGAGCAGCTTTCCAAACCCTTGAATTTTGATTCCAACTGCCCACTTTGGCACCTACCTAAGCCCAATTGGGGAGGAGCGGATACACAATTAGAATCCGAACCGAAAACGAATTAAACCCAACGCATCAACCCATGGTAAAGACGATCAAAAAAACTTGGGCTTTGTCGGTTTTCAAAAGGATAATCCTCATCTCTACGGTTGTGCTAATCAAAAAGAGAAGTTAAACGCGTGGAGGTGGAGTATTTTTTGAAAAGCTAAGAGTAGATCTTCCTGAGCAGCTAAGCCATTTTCCCCAGAGATAGAAATTAAAATGCCCTCCAACAGGCAATTGTGTTCAGCACATGAAAAACGTATTAAAATTTGGATTCTCAACTTGATACCAAACGAATCTGCTGTCGACAGTGGACCGTCGACCGTTGGCAATTTGAAATTTTACTTCTTCCCCATAAATTGATTGACATCAAGCCAATGGACAAAGGCATCAAACCAACGGTTGCTTGTACGGTTGGGATTGCCGAGGCCAAAACCATGACCTCCGTTTTGGTAGAGATGGAGTTCCACAGGTCGACCTGCCTTGTGCCAGGATTCGATGATTCCAAATTGCCCTTGGAATAGAAAATCATCTGTTGCGATCACGTTAAACATCGGTGGTGCATCCTTGGGCACCTCCACAGGCCCCATTCCTCCGTAGATGGGGCCGATAAATGCCAATTTCATCGTGTTCGAGTGAAGCGTAGCATGCATGGTCAATCCAGCACCTGCAGAGAAGCCGATCATGCCAATTCTGGAAGTATCAATGCCCCATTCTTTGGCATTTTTGACCATTAAGGCATACGCAGCCTCCGCATCTTCCAATTGGTTGGAAAGATCACGCTGAAGGGGTGAAGGCGCGGGTGTTGTCGTCACCGCACCTGGTGCTGGTGGCGCATTGCGGGGGCGATTCATCCAAGCCGAAAAATCTTCCAGGGTAGGAGGTGTAGGATACAACCTGTACTTCAGTACAAAGGCGGCGATTCCCTGTTTGGCTAGTGCTTCAGCCACTTCCCAACCTTCATTTCCCATAGATAGCCAGCTGAATCCTCCTCCAGGAGCTACGAGTACAGCGGCTCCATTGGCTTTTCCAGGTTCGGGTAGAAAGGGGGTGAGGGTGGCAGTAGAGATATTTCGAGCCATGGGATCTCCCCACTGCCGAAACCAGGTTTCTGGGGCGGGTTGATTTTCCACACTACCAGTTCCCAAGAGAATTGCTCGGGGTTCTTTGGGTGTTTCAAGAGGATAGATCGTACCATCCTGGGAATATGCAGCTCCAGCAAAGCCAACTAAAAAACTTAAGAGGCCAGATTTGATCAGGTTCTTCATAGGAATAGGTTTTTTGAGTTTGAAAAGATAAGCTCCTGACTTGGGAATGAAAACCCTAGCGAATTTATACCAATGGAGAATTTGAAGGAAAATTGGGAAGGAATGGGGTTGATTTTAAGGGACTTGAGCTAATCTGGACCCTTTTCAAGGATTGTTTTTTGCGCCAGCACCCTTCACCAACAACCCATGAGACGCTTTTCATTCCCGCGAAAGCGCCAGCTGTTACAACAAAAAGTAAAAAACGATTTCCCTCAAATCCGAACCCCTGCCTTCAAATAGCTTTACTAAGCTCCTTATAAAGCTCTAGGATATTCTTCCTATGCAGCTCCAGACTAAAATACTTTTCTATCCTTTCCCTTGAGTAATCTCCAAATAAGGTAAGGCTTGAAGGATCATTCAGGAAGAGTTCTATTTTGTTGGCGAGATCTTCCGGATTTTTGTTTTCAAACAAATACCCATTTTGTTCAATAGCAATTTGTTCCGTCGTTCCTCCGGCATTCGAGCCAATTACTGGCAATCCTAAACTCATCGCTTCCATGATCACCCCTCCAAAAGGTTCCGGCTCGCCTGAAGGCAAGACAAAAACATCAAATAATTTATAATAAGGAAGCGGATTAGTTAAATGTCCCAGAAAATGGATCCGGTCTTCAAGCTGGTATTTTTCAATCAGTGAGGTAATGTTTTCTTTTTGCCATTCATAGCCTGGCACATAATCTCCGATTAAGATTGCCTGAATATTTTTGCCGGTTTTTTGAGTAAGAATCCCAATGGCTTCGATTAAGTATTCCTGTCCTTTTCGAATCAGCCTGATTCTCGAAGTGCAACCCAGAACCAAGTCTGCCTGATTCAAGCCTTGTTGAAGTTCTTCAGAGATGGATATCTCGGTGTTGATCTGAGGGATTTCAAAACCATTGTAAATGGGCAACACCTTTTTATGCCCATGGAATTGATCCGCCATGGTCTTGGATACACACACCACCTTGTCTGAAAGACGGGTTATATACGCCGAGTAAAATGGCCAGAATCGTTTAAAATCTCCAAACCATTCTCTGATATGCCAAATGTGTTTTCTTCCTGAAATTTTGGCGGCTAAAGCCGGAGCCGGAACTACTCCCGAATTGGTATGAATGACATGAATACCGTATTTCAGAATAATTCTCCGGATAAAAATCAGGTTGTTGATAAACCGAATAAGGGTGGATAGGAGATAGGTTAATTTGAAAGATTTACGTGTGAAAATGTAAAGATCTTCATTCAAAAGTATCCTGTCGGCAGGTAGGATAGCGGTTAGTTCAGCAGACAAGCTGCCTGACTCTGGTAATAAAACATAGACGGTATACTGCTCATTGAGAATACGAACCAGTTTAATCAATGATCGGCTGGCGCCGTACATATCACCGCTGTGACCAACTAACAGTACATGGGTGCTTTTCACTTAAGTCCGAATTTAGTTTCATGTTGCCTGTACCACTCCAAAAAGCAAAAAATATTCCAGACCAAGCGGTAATTTGTTCCGGGCATTCGTTTTTTTGAATTATTCCATAAGGTAAGCACCGTATCTGAATTCAGATAGGGATTCTTTTTAAGGTTTTCTTCAGAAAACAAATAGGAGGAAAGCTCGCTGAGGCTGGAATTCATCCAGTGAAGCTTTGGAGTTTCAAATCCATGTTTCGGACGGTTTGCGATCAACTCTGAAACAGCTGCTGGCAATTTCTTCTTCAACAACTGTCTCAGATAGTTTTTTGACTGAAACAAATTGTTGTTAAAATGGGAAGATGATTTAACTACTTCTTCAACCAACTGATGGTCCAGAAATGGGGTACGGGCTTCCACGCTACAGGCCATCATCATCCGGTCAGTTTTTACGAGTAGGTCGTCTGGCAACCAGGTCAGCAAATCGAGCATCAGACTTGACTCAAGTTTACCTGATGTTTTCCCGAAGTGCTGAAGGAAGCCATTAAACTGTTCCGTGTAATCTCCGGTATTTTTTAAAGAATCGCTTAGGTAATTACGACTTAATTCCGGGCTCAAAATGGAAGTCCACCGGGAAACCCCTGTATCGTAGTTGAAGGAATCAATACTCCTTAGTTTATTCTTAATGCGGTCAAATTTTTGAATTCCCAGGCCCGAAACAAGTGACAACAATGCTTTGGCCCCACCAAAGGGCAGTTTTCCCAATTGGTAAAAATATTTTTCGTAACGGTAATGATCGTAGCCATGAAACAGTTCATCTGCTCCTTCTCCTGACAGGACTACTTTAACATGCTGAGAAATTGATTTCGCAATAAGGTAGGTGGGTATTATGGCCGAATCGCCCAGGGGCTGATCGGCATGATAAATAGCATCTGAGAAATCCGCCGCTGTAATATCTCCCAGCCTCAATTGAACAAGATCGAGGTCTAGCGATGCTGCCACTTTTTTTGCAAATACAGATTCATCAATAGATTTATCAGCAAAACCAACTGTAAAGGCCTTTACCTTTTTCCCGGCCAACTGCTTCATGTAACAGGCGAGGAGGGAGGAATCTATTCCTCCGCTAAGGAGCAATCCAATATCGACATTGGCAATCAGTCTGTATTGTATACTTTTTTCGATGAGGCTGTCGACCTCCTCAAGCTCCATCAGTTCTTTTCGCTGTCCGGCATAGTCGAAGATGCTCCAGTATGTAATAGTTTCCCCAAGGGTTTTTCCAAGGGTATAGCGGTATATATTCCCCGGACTGACTTGCCTAACCTGTTTGTAAATAGTGCCTGGACCAGGAATATATTGAAGGGAGAGGAAATTTAACAGGCTTTCCTCGTCAAGTTCAAGTGCTATATTTTTGAAGGCATGAAAAAACTTAATTTCTGAAGAAAATAGGATAACCTCTTCATTTTCATAGATGAAAAGTGGCTTTTTGCCTAATCTGTCGCGCGCAAAAACAACCTCCTTCTCTTTGCGATCATAAATGACAAGGGCAAACATTCCTCTAAGAACCTTGCAAAAATCGGCTCCATAGTGACTGAATGCTGCCAGTATAACCTCAGTATCTGTCTCGGTTCTAAATACATGGCCGAGCTTTTTTAGGTCTGACTTTAGTTCCTGATAATTGAATATCTCCCCATTGAAAACAATCACATACCGTTCACAGGAAGAATGAAATGGCTGGTTGCCATCAGCGGAAAGATCGATAATTGACAAGCGGCGATGGCCTAAGCAAATCCCATCTTCCATCCAGATGCCTTTGTTATCTGGCCCACGGTATTCCATTTGGTCAAGGGCATGGCTGAGTGGATCAAAATAATCTGAGCGAAAGTTTTTTACTGCCTTTTTAGAGATTATACCAATGATGCCACACATAAATAGCTTATTCTTTATCGATTAGGATCAGTAATCTATTTACGGCTTTTGATCACTTTTGCCGGAACCCCGCCCACGATGCTGTAAGGTGGAACATCTTTAGTGACCACACTTCCTGCCGCAATTACTGATCCACGCCCAATGGTCACACCTGCAAGAATTATGGTGTTGGCCGCAATCCAGCAATCGTCTTCGATTTTCACAAATTCCCGTTTTACTCCCTGTTCTTTTATGGTCAGTTCGGGATGATCAAACAAGTGATTTTCGGCATAAATACTTACTCTTGGCGACATCATTACGTTGTCTCCTATTTCAATATAACCGGAACATCCTATGTAGGAATAGGGCCCGATACTTGAGTTGTTTCCGATTTTGAGACCTTCGCCAATGGCAGATCCATAAATATTCGTTGGTCTGATGATGGCATGTTTGCCGATTGTGACACGGTCACCCGCGATAATGCCACGGTAGGTCATGCAGTTGACCTCAGCATAATCCTCAACTATGAAATCTCTTCCAACACTCAGATGCCTGGCATAACGTATGGATGCTCCTTTGCCAACTAATACCCATCCGCTTGAACGCTTGAAATACAGGCGTTGAATCATTCCGCGGAGGTAAAAGAAAGCCAATCGGTACAGGGTAGTCAGAATATCATAGCCTTTCCATTCAGCTGGGAAACGGTCTACAATGAATTTGTATCTGCGGAAAAATCCTGTCTCTGAACTCATAGTGGTGAAACAAAACTAGGATTTAATTTTGAATTGCAGGAAAGAAGCATCTTAAAAGTAGGGGATACAACCTGAAGAATCTAAAATGATGAAAACGGGAATTTAATTGGTGCTGGATTTTTCAGCACCCCCACCGCGTATCCTGAAGTTTTAGCTATTCTATCTAACACATAAATTCATGAAATCGCTGTCATGCAGGAGCTGGGACGTCTATTTAAATAGATGTGGGGGAACAAAAAGCCCCTTAGCGATTTATGCTGAGGGGCGAAATGCTAACTCAGGAATCGAGTTAATTGTGGAGCTGGCGAGAGTCGAACTCGCGTCCAGATAAGGAAACACCGTACCGTCTACATGCTTAGTCACCGGTTGGGTTTTCGACCAATCTATGCTGGGTGACACACCTGAGCTTGGCTTAGCGATTGATCTTAGACTTGCTTAATCGCATCACAAGCCGCATCCCGATCAAGTCGACACCCCAAACCCGCGCCGATCAGGCAAAACACGGTGGGATGTGGCTGGGGAATTACTCTCGTAACTCAACCCTTTAAGCAGTCTATCCTATTAGGTTAGATTAAGCAGCCATGGCGTAAGAAGTTTCGCCATTTGTCTTTTGCATGAATTTTTTAAGGCCGTACATACTCCAGCCTGCATGCGAGCCCGATGATTACACCTACTGTCAAAACCGGTCAGCCCCATTTAAGAATACAAAGGTAGGGGGAAATAAGTTCATTTTACCATTGTACAAAGTACCAAGTACAATGTACAAAGTAGGAAATACGAGATACGAAGTACGAAATCGTTCGATAAGTAGGATTTCCCACTTCAACATTCTGCACTGGGCGTTCGTCATTCGACATTAGGTTGAATCTCGTACTTCGTATTTCGTACCTCGTACTTTTAAATTCATCTTTGGTTAAAAAGAAATTCTTCCCCGTATCTCAAATCCCCTACCTAGGAATAACTACTTTTTTATATCTTTCGGGGATGGAAAATTTCGTCGTTTCGGCAAGAAAATATAGACCTGCAGATTTCAAGAGTGTCGTTGGGCAGCAGCACATCACGACCACCCTTCAAAATGCTATCAAAAACAAGCACCTTGCCCAGGCGTTTCTTTTTTGCGGACCTCGAGGAGTCGGAAAGACCACCTGCGCCCGAATCCTTGCCAAAACCATCAACTGCGAATCCATCACCAAAGACTTTGAAGCTTGCGGCACCTGTGATGCCTGCGTTTCTTTTCAAAACAACGCTTCCTTCAATGTTTACGAACTCGATGCCGCATCCAACAATTCGGTAGATGATATCCGTAACCTGGTCGAACAAGTACGCTACGCCCCTCAAAAAGGAGAATACAAGGTCTATATCATTGATGAAGTGCACATGCTCTCCACCGCGGCCTTCAATGCTTTTTTGAAGACGCTGGAAGAGCCCCCCAAGTATGCCATTTTCATTTTGGCGACCACGGAAAAGCACAAAATCATCCCAACCATCCTTTCCCGATGCCAGATATTTGACTTCAACCGAATTCAAATCAAACACATCGCCGAGCACCTCAAGTACATTGCAGGCAAGGAGGAAGTGGACTACGAAGAAGAAGCCCTTCGCCTGATCGCTACCAAAGCAGATGGCGCCCTTCGAGATGCGTTATCCATCTTTGACCTTATCGTCACCTACTCCGCAGGAAAAAAGGTAACCTACCAGGAGACGATCTCCAACTTGAACATCCTGGATTACGACTACTACTTCAAAGTCGTAGACGCCCTGCTCGAAGAGAATATTTCGACTACCCTGCTGCTCTTTGATGAGATTCTCAAGAAGGGCTTTGATGGACATAATTTTATCGTAGGGTTGAGTGAACACTTGCGCGACCTCTTGGTGGTCAAGGATGAAGCCACAGTGGAGCTCCTTCAAGTGTCCGAGTCGGCCAAGGACCGCTACCTCGAACAAACAGCACGCGCCTCGGTATCTTTCCTACTTTCTTCCTTGAACCTGGCCAACCAGTGTGATATCCACTACAAGACCAGCAAAAATCAGCGCCTTCATGTGGAATTGACCCTGATGAAGGTGGCCAAGCTTTCTCAGGCATTCCGCCTTGCTACCCTTTCTTCGGTGGATGCAAAAAAAAAAGCCTGATTGAGGAGTCCGCTCCTGTAGCTTCACCAACACCTCCTGCCCAACCAACAGTAGCCCCTGCCGCTACCCCAATCCCTTCACCTGAACCTGCTGTCGTCCCACCTGCCTCGGCACCGAAGTCCAGTGGGCTAAAGCCTACCTTTGCCATTCCCAGCAGCCTCGGGCAAACCAAAAAATTAGGCGAAACCAAACCCCAAGAGGAGCAGTCCCTAGTGGCCGATGTGGTAGAGGAGCCTAGTTACACGCCCGCTGCCCCAGTGCAAGAACTTGTGCTGACCCAAGAATTATTGAATCAAGCAATTTTTTCCATTCAAGACGTCTACCGAACTGCCAATAAAAATCTGGAACTCACCCTTTTGGATCAGGAGATTCAGGTAAAGGAAGGAGAAATGATCCTGCTGGTGACAGGCTCCATTCAAGAAGACATTGCCTTAAAAATGAAACCCGAGTTGGTAGGGTTGGTGCGGAAATTTACCGGGGCTACCACTTTTTCCATCACCGTTCAGCAGCAGGAAGAAGAGCCTGACGAAAAGGGGAAACTGTACACCAGTACGGATAAACTGAAATTTTTGCGCGAAAAGCACCCCGCCTTGATGGAGTTGCAGCGGAAATTTGACTTGGATGTGGATTTTTAAAAATCTACCGAAATCCCAAAATTGATCAAATTCTGGAATTGAATGGCCTGCTTGCTCCGGCCATCGTCCTGCTTGATGAGGACCTGTTCATCGTAGATGAGTGCGGTTTCAATCCGGGTAGAAATGTACTTATTCACCTTCATTCGGATGAGTGAGTTGAAGTTGACCACCAGGTTGCCAAAGCGCTCGTAATTGGAAAAAAGGTTCAGATCTGCCTTCCAGGTGACATTTTCCATCAAGACCACATCCACGCCCCCTACGGCTAGAGACATCCCTGCTTCTGCTCGTACATTTTCGCCGGAAATTACCCCAAAAGCCCCTGCTTGGCTCAGGGAGTCAGACATGACCAGGGTAAATCGTCCCGTAAATGGAGATACGATGACTGATAGCCGACTTTTGTCATCAAAGGTCCGTTTGTAATTGATACCTGTGGAGGATTGTAAGTAGCCGGGGGAAAGTAAGTCGGAGATTTTTGTACGTGTTTCCTGCTCAGAACCTGCTGGCTTGAAATATTTGTAGCCAGCGACCAACTGCGTTCGGGCATCCAATTGGGTAGTGAGGAAAAATTTTTCAGATAGCTGCCGTCCGTAATTGCTGACAAAAATAAAGTTGTCGTTGGTCTTCCGCGTGGTATAGGCTCGATCATTTTGGCGGTTGAAGCCCAGATTGACTGTCAACTGGGTGTCCCAAACCTTGCTATCTTTTTTGAAATTGGCAAATAGAGTGGCCCCAGTATTGAGGGCAAAAGACCCGGTACCACCTGCCGCCCAATTGCTCAGGGTCACCTGTTGGATATTCAAGGTGTAGGTTCCTCCAGTCTTCCAGAAGGTTTCCTTGATAGGTTCCTGAATCAACAATGAATCTCCCAGCATCACCAAGGTGTCCCGGTCAATGATCACCGTATCGGGCACAATTTTCTTGTCTTGGGCCTTCACTAAAGAGAAGCAGCCAAGAAAAAAGAAGCCAACTAGGTAAAAGCAATGCCGCATAGGAATTGGGTAACGAGAATCAGATCAACGGATCAAAATACGTAATTTTTGTCCTACCGTGATCAAATTTTGACTTCCAATACCATTGAGCTGCTTGAGTTCCTCCACGCTTAGTCCGTATTGTTTAGAAATGGAAAACAAGGTTTCTCCTGCCCGAACGGTATGGGAGGACTCAGTTGCACTTGATGGAGTCGATTCCTTGGATTGAGTTGGACTTGTGGTCACCTGGCTAGGGCTAGTTGCAGGTGCAGGGGTAGCAGAAACGGGCTCTTGATACACGGGAATTTCTTCTCCTCTTTTTCGCGGTTCTTTTAAATTGAGTACCATCCCTGGGCGAAGGTCGGAATCTTTACGAATTCTATTTTTGGATTTCAAGGAGGCAAGTCGGATGCCATATTTCTGGGATATGGACCAGAGGGTTTCTCCTGCTTCCACCACATGGGTGTCTGCCTCAGCGCTAGGGCGTTTCTTCTCCGTGTAGTAGTAGGCTCCTTGATCTACCTTCTCAGTTTCGGGAAGGTCATTTAACTTCAAAAAGCGTTTTTCACGCATTCCGATTTCCTCGGATAATTCGCTTGTAGTGGTATTGGCAGGGGCCTGTACTCCTTCTAGATTATTTACCAAAATTTGATTTCGCTGAGAAGCCTTCGTTGTGTTTCCTGAGATTTTAGGATAGGAGTTGGCAGGTTTGTAGGTAGGAGAAACAGTAGTTGGTGCCGTTTGCGTAGGTTGCGCAGGTTGGGTTTGGCTGGCCACTGGTCCTTCTGGAAGACCTCCTGATTTCACATAGAAAAGAGTGAAGCTACCAGCAGGAACCCTCCCATTGACCGCCCACTTGTTGAACTCCACCAAATGTGCTTCCGACACACCAAACTGCTTGGATAGACTAGCAAAGCTGGTTGGTCCCTGAATTTGCACTTCGGAAAGGCGTGATCCATTTGAGGTGAAAATGGCAAGTGAAGATTGATAGGCCACTTTATGGGCCAAGAATTTTTTAAAGTACCAGTGTGTATTTCGATCCACAACTACCACTTTTTGACCTGTATATTGGTTGCCAAAATAAGCCTTTGCGCCACCAAGACCCATTTGATAGGATACCAAGGCAGTCATCCAATTGTTCAGTACATTCTGGTGCTTTTTGAGATAAAGTGCAGCTCCACGAGTGGAAGCTACAATACTCTTTCGTTCATCAACTTGAGGATCAACTCGTAGACCCACTTCCTCAGCGGTTCCTTGTTTAAACTGCCAAAAGCCTACCGCATTGGAGGTGGATACCGCATCTGAGATCAATCCACTTTCTTGAATGACGAGGTACTTGAGTTCATCGGGGACCCCTTGGCTGCGTAGCTCTCGCTCCACGATCGGAAGGTACAGGTTGACGCGGTCTGCTTTTAATTTAAAGTAACTCGCACTACGGTAAAGTGCATCCACATCCAATTGAATTTCCCGTTGGGCTTGAGGATGGATGCGCAAGGTCAAATCCGCAAATTCCATCTCCAAGGGTACCTGTGGGATTTGTGCTTGGAGCAGCGTGCTTACCGAAAAAAGGAGAAAAAATAAGAGCTGAAAACGAAGTTGGGGTTTCATTGAAACAGGAATTATTTGGCGCTGGGGAAAACTAAGCAAAAATGATTCCCATTTTTTCAGCTCACTTCTTTCTTGCTACCAAAATTCCATCTCGGATGGGCAAAAGGAGGGTTTCTACCCGCGGATCTTGGGCCAGTTGTCGGTTAAAATCCAGCAAGGCTTGGGTATCCTTGTCAATTTTTTGGCCTTCCTCCACTAGAATTTTTCCCGACCAAAGTACATTGTCTGCGAGTAAGATTCCTCCTGGACGGAGTTTGTCGATGACCAGCTCGTAGTAGGCACTATAGTAGAACTTGTCTGCATCGATAAACACGAGGTCAAAGGGCCCAGGAATGTCAGGAAGGAGTTCCCGCGCATTTCCCAGTCGGTAATCGATTTGCGAAGCCAGCCCACTTTCCTCAAAAAATCCCCGGACCATAGTTTCCAATTCGTCGTTGATGTCCAAGGTGAGGAGTTTGCCTCCCGGCGCCAAGCCTCGGGCTAGGCAGATGGCAGAGTAGCCTGTAAATGTACCGATCTCCAGGATAGCACTTGGTTGCAGCATTCTGGCGAAAAACTCCAAGGTTTTCCCTTGCAGGTGCCCAGATAGCATGCGTGGAAGTAAAACCTTTGCCTGAGTTTCACGGGTGATTTTCAGAAGCAGGGGATCTTCTACTTGGGTATGTGCCTCACAGTAGGCCAGTAGTTCTGGGGAAATAAACTCCATATCAGGCAGGGGTATAGATAAGCTGGGTGAGTTGATCTACCTGGAAAATCTCCTGAGCAATGTCTTGAAGTTCGGCAGCAGTGGTGCAGCGAATTTGCTCAAAGATAGAGTCCAAGGGGTCTATTTTTCCGTGATCGAGGAGGCTTTTCCCATACACCAGCATCAAGCTCGCATAATTTTCCTCAGCCATAGCCATTTGTCCAATCGCTTGCACCTTGGCAGTATGGAGTTGGAGACTTCCTAACTTTTTGGCGCGAAGCTTTTCCAATTCCCGATGGACGATGGCCAGGCTCTTTTTGAGCGTTTTTTCCTCGGTCCCAAAATAGATTCCAAAAAAACCAGTATCTGAGAAGGGCTGGTAGGTGGATTCCACGCTGTAGACATAGCCATAGTTTTCGCGCAAGGACAGGTTGAGTCGGCTATTCATGCTGGGACCTCCCAGGATATTGTTCAATAAAAAGAGCTTGTATCGATTGGGATCGTGTAGAGAATAGGCGGGTCTACCGATGGCACATAGGGATTGCGAAATTTCCCGTTTGCTGGTTTTCTGCTTGGGCTGGTAGGTCTGAAATCCACTTCGGGTATACAACGTGCGCTTGGTGGGAATTTCACGCAGTGGCCCTTCGATTTGCCGCAGCGCTTTTTCGAAGGAAATATTGCCTACAATGGAGAATACCAGTTGCGAGGTATCTAGCCGCGAGGAAATAAAGTCGATGAAGTCGTGGTGGTGAAAGTTGCCCACCGTTTCTTCTGTGCCCAATATATTTCTTCCCAAGGCATGTTGGTCAAATACCAGCGCATCCAATTCATCCTGAATGGCATCATCGGGGGAGTCCCGGTACATGGCCATCTCTTCCAGGATCACCTGCCGCTCCCGTTCAATTTGCTTTTCGGGAAAGGTGGAGTGAAAAGTGATGTCGTAGAGGAGTTCGGCTGCTTTGGCATAGTGATCTTTGAGCACCGATGCATAGAAGCAGACCTTCTCTTTGGTGGTGTAGGCATTCAGTTCGCCTCCCAGGGATTCCAGACGGTTGAGGATGTGGAAGGTTTTTCGTTTTTGAGTGCCTTTGAAGGCCATGTGTTCCCAAAAATGAGCGAGCCCCTCTTGTTCTTGGTCCTCGTCTCGGCTACCAATGTTGAGGATAAATCCACAATGCACCAATCGAGTATGCGGAATCTCCTGATGGACAATCCGAATCCCATTGGGAAGCTCTTTAAAAGTCAATTGCATTTGTTGTGGTTCCTTGTTTGGAAAAATGAATCCGAATCCTCTTGGGCAGTTCCTAGAATTTTCATTCGAGGAAACGTCCTATTTTACTATCTTGGCAAGATAAATTTTCCGTTATGAAATATACTCCCTTACCGAAAGAATTGTACCAACGTAATCGAGCCAAGTTTGCTGCAAAAATGGCGAAAAACGGCGTAGCAATTTTCAATGCCAACGATATTTTGCCAACCAATGCGGATGGAACGATGAAGTTTAGGCAAAATAACGATTTATTTTACCTATGTGGCATCGACCAGGAGGAGACCATTTTGCTTTTGGCTCCGGATTGCCCCAATCCAGCCTGGCGTGAGGTCTTGTTTCTCCGGGAAACAAACGCACACATTGCGGTCTGGGAAGGACATAAGTACACCAAAGAGGAGGCTTTAGCTGCTTCTGGTATCGGAACCATACTTTGGCTGACGGAGTTTGACTTGATATTCAATTCGGTAGTCAACCTTTCCGAATCGATTTACTTGAATACCAACGAGCACCTTCGGGCAGGGGTGGTGGTGGAAACTCGGGATTCCCGCTTTATTCAATCCGTTAAAGACCGGCATCCACTTCACCGATTGGAGCGTGCTGCGCCGATACTTCATGCTTTGCGTGGGGTTAAAGAGCCTGAAGAGATTCAGCAATTGCAAATCGCCTGTGACATCACCGAAAAAGGGTTCCGACGTGTACTCGGAATGGTTAAGCCTGGGGTGACCGAATACGAAATCGAAGCAGAGTTTGTGCATGAGTTTGTCCGAAATCGGAGCAAAGGCTTCGCCTACGAACCGATAATTGCTTCTGGGCCGTCAGCCTGTGTTTTGCATTACATCGAAAACAACAAGGCCTGCCTAGATGGAGAGCTCCTGCTTCTCGATGTGGCTGCAGAGTATGGCAACTTTAATGCAGACATGACTCGCACGATTCCGGTCAATGGACGCTACACCAAGCGTCAGCGTCAAGTATACGATGCAGTCTTGCGGGTGGAGCGAGAGGCAGCAAGCATGCTACGTCCTGGGATCACTATTCAGGATTACCACCGTGAAGTAGGATTGGTGATGCAAGGAGAGCTCCTTGGCTTGGGCTTGCTAGATCAAACGGATATCAAGAATCAGGATCCGAAATGGCCTGCCTACAAAAAATATTTCATGCACGGCACCTCGCACCACCTAGGCTTGGATGTGCACGATGTGGGGACCATGCACTACCCGATTTCCGCAGGCATGGTCTTTACCGTAGAGCCAGGCATCTATATTCCTGAGGAGGGATTTGCAGTGCGTATCGAAAATGACATCGTAGTTCAAGAGAAGGGATATCTGGATTTGATGCGGAACATTCCAATTGAAGCAGAGGAGATTGAGTCGCTGATGAACCGTTAAGTTGAACAAAAAAACAAAGCCCGTTCCGAAGAATTTCGGGACGGGCTTTTTTGTTGGGCATAAAAAAAGGCTGTTTTCAGATCGGAAACAGCCTTTTTAAAATTATACTATTGGGAATTAACCGATAGAAATTCGCTTGAATGT
>JBJOOF010000005.1:0-3572 GCA_046051425.1 Bacteroidota bacterium | reverse complement strand
TGAATAGGGCCACCTGATCTAGGTGATCATTGATCGGTAAGCCCAGGTTTTCCGGTTTCTGAAATACTCCCACTGACACGCGAGAAAGAAAAATATCCATCCCCCCAAAGCCCAAATGCCCATCAGAGGCGAAAAAAAGCGTTTCGTTGTTGAAAAACAAAAAAGGAGAGATTTCATCCTTTGGGGTATTGATAGGTGCCCCTAAGTTTTTGGCCTCAGACCAGCTGCCATCTGCTTTTCGAGCCGCATACCAGATGTCATTTCCACCCAGACCACCCCTTCGATCTGAAGAGAAAAACAAGAGTCGCCCGTCAGCAGAGAGCGAGGGTTGGGAATCCCAGGAAGAAGAATTGATTTTGACTCCCATATTCTTGGGGGCTTGCCATTCTCCACCCAATTTTTCCGAACTATACAAGTCACAACTGCCTTGACTATCTGGGGAATCGCAGGAGGTGAAAATCAAAAAATTTCCATCCGCAGTGACCGAACAAGTTCCCTCGTTGAAGGAAGAATTTATTTTGGTAGAAATACTTTGAGGAGCAGTCCAGATTTGAGTTGATTCCGCCTGAGAGATGTAGATGTCCTCCTTGTCAAAAGCAGCAGTTCCCCCTCTTCTGGTAAAGAACAACTGCTTTCCATCTGCCGTCAAAACTGGAAAATACTGCAAGGCAAAGCCATTGAGTGGTGAGGGAAGAATCTCCTTTTCAATGTTCATCTTCAGGGGTAGCTGCTTGCGCAAAAAATCCACCTTTTGCTTCATTTCAATAAAATACCCCCCCTTCTTAAACACTTCGGTCGCACCCCGCTCTACTACTTGGAATTCTTGGGAAGCGTCTTCAAATCGGCCTTGTTTCAAATAAATACTGCTTAGAAGCCAGGCAAAATCGACTGCAAATTGATTTTTTACAGGCATCACCGCTGATTTTCCTTTGCCGATAAGGGCCTCCGCTTCAGTCAATTTTCCTTGCGTAATCAGCAATTGAGTTCCCTTCTGGTAGGCTTCAAAAAAAGTCTCAGAGCGCTCCCAAGCCGCTTGATATTTTTGCAAGGCTTCGGAATATCGTTTCTGTTTTAAAAAAATTTCTCCCTCTTCAAAAAATTTAATAGCCCTGCCATCCGTCACTGAATAAGTCTGCGCCTCGGCTGCAAAAGCCAAAAAAAATAGAAGCAGGACCAATAATAGGTTACGCATGGACTTAAGGGATATCCATAAATTTATGTGTTTGTAACGAAATTTTCCAGTTTGGATTGTTTTTTATAAAGTCAATCAATTCAGGAAGGCGCTCGGTGGCCTTGCTCCATTCGGGCTGAAGGCGAAGTTCACATCCCGGACCCACTTGAGTCGCATGCTCCTGGGCAAATGTCAAATCACTCGGATGATAGACCACCACTTTAAGTTCATCCGCTACAGAATAGATGGAAGGGTCTGGCTTTTTAAATTTCTTGGGAGAAAAACACACCCAATCGAAATCACCCGAAAATGGATGCGCTCCGGAGGTTTCCAAGTGCGTACTGAATCCTTTGGACTTCAAAAGCTGTGTTAAGGGCCCCAAATCGTACAGCAAAGGCTCCCCGCCGGTAATTACTACGAGCCTGCCTGGATAAGAAAGGGCGTCATCTACTAGTTGCTCGATGGGCAGGATCGGCCACTTGCCTGCCTCCCAACTTTCTTTTACATCACACCAAACGCAACCCACATCACAGCCACCTAGCCGTATGAAATAGGCTGCATGGCCCGAAAATCGTCCTTCTCCTTGGATGGTGTAAAAGGCTTCCATGAGTGGAAGCTGTAACCCTGAGGCTACCAATTGTTGTGTTGTCATTTGAATTTTTGGTAAAGCGGGTGATTCGACCGCTAATAGGAAGGCAAAGGTAAGGGATAAGATTGAAAGAAAAAGAAAGAAGTACGAAGTACGAAGTACCAAGTACTAAGTACCAAGTACGAAATTGTTGAGCACCTCAAGCTTTTTTCTCCAGGTAACCAATAAAAAGTAGTTGCTTACTTTCAAAACAGCATCAAAAATCAGAGATCTTAAAAAGGCCGAGAAAGGCTCTTCCGGAATTTTTAAGATCCTCCATCTTCGATTCTATTTTTTGAACAAGTCAACTCAAAATCGAAAGTATTTTTCTTCTGTTAAAGTAAAGAAGCCCAAAAACTGCTGTAACCTTAAACAAAATCGCACCAGCAAGAATAAAATCCGCGTTCCAGTTTCCTTGGATTTTAAAATAGCCTCCAATAAATACTCCTAAAAAACTTAGGAGCAGTAGCCCTAGCATAAGTTTATTTTCCTTTTTAATAAAAAAATTAAGTTATTGAAATTAAACAGAATATACTGAAAAACAGCATAAAATCGAGGTTTCCTTTCCAAAAATTAGATTATTCTTAATTCCTAACTAAATCAGTCTCGCGAATCAAAACACTTTCTGCATCACGATTCGGTAATCCTCCACTCCTCCTTTGGGTTGAAGATCCACGATCTTAAATCCGCGCTTGATCCCAAACTGAATCATCCCAGGAAAGCGGTTGCGCGTCTTAAAAAATACGGAAGTAAATCCCTGTGCTTTGGCCCAACGCTCCTGCTCCTCCGCCAAAGCCGTAGCAATTCCTTTTCCACGAAACTCAGCCCTAACCCCTCCCATCCAGGAATAAAAAGTCTCAGGAAGTTCACTTTGGTAACCTACCTTGAATCCAGCCAACTCCCCTTCCCAAACGGCCACCAAGGCTAAGGAAAAACGGTGTTGCAGGCGATCTTGGTAAAAAGCAAGACTCGCTTTTCCCGGAAATTCTAAAATGCGTTCGTGTACCCAAAGCAGCTCCGCCAGGCTGGCCTCGCGGAGCTGAAGTGGGGGATTCGTATCCATGGGGATGGTTCTAAAAAATGAAGTGTTAAGAACAGAATTAGTTTTTCTTAATCGTCGGGTAAGTCACACCTAATTGCTCCAAATAGGAACCGTACTTCGTTTCGTCGTAGTAAAACTTCTCCAATTCAGGACGGAAACGATTCATGATGTCACGGTTCAAATAAATCGGAGGGGCATCCTCCTTCGTAATCATGGGCTTGTAAGTTTCCTCCTTGGTTTGCACATTCTTGAAGTAATCCCAAGCCTGCGACACCAATTCCGGCTGCAGCAGGAAATCCAAAATGGTCATCGCTTCTGCTTTGGCACCTGCCGTAACTCCTTTATGAGCAATCGGGGTAGCCATCGCAATCGCATTGCTCCAGTGGTGCCCGGGAAGTCCAGGGATATTAGATGGAAAACGCAAGGTCACGGTAGGCACTACCCAAGACACATCACCAATATCATCTGATCCTCCAGAGATAGGCTCCTTCACAGGTACTCCCAACTCATCCAACTTGGTGGGCATCCCCTCTTCTTTGACTCCCAGTTCACGCTGCACTGCCTTGGCCAAAGCAAGGTCATTTTCATCCCAAGCAGGCAAACCTACCTTTTGAATATTCTGGTACATCTTTTCTGCGATTACCTTGTTGAAGTGACGAGGCCAAGCCGTACCCAGCACCTTGGAAGTCATGGTCGTCCCAGTCATCATAGCAGCACCTTTGGCAATGTCA
>JBJOOF010000004.1:0-3610 GCA_046051425.1 Bacteroidota bacterium | reverse complement strand
TTTAGTCAGTAAATGGCCCAGAAAAATCCTTCTCCTCCCCTATCAAATGCACCTTTACTTTTTTGATTTTTCGTGCATCTACGGCAAGGATAGTGAATTCAAAATCCTTGTATCTGATTTTGGTTCCATTTTTGGGAAGTTTTGAGTTGAGCTCCAGGAGTAAGCCTCCCAAAGATTCGCTTTCGCCTTTCACCTCGTCAAAGATTTGTGTGTCTAAATCGAGTTTCTTGCAGAAATCATTGAGCGAAACTTTCCCTTCAAAAATAAAGGTGTCTACATCGACCTCTTGGAAAAAGAGGGTATCGGTGTCATCAAACTCATCGTTGATTTCTCCAATGATTTCTTCAATCAAATCCTCCAGGGTAATCAAGCCAGAGGTGCCTCCATATTCATCTACAACGATAGCCATGTGCACCCGCATTTTTTGAAAATCCTTGAGTAGGGTGTCGGCTTTTTTGTTTTCAGGAACGAAGAAACTCTTTCGAATGAGTGATTTCCACTCAAAGTTTTCGTCTTTATCGATATGGGGAAGAAGATCCTTGATGTAAAGAAGGCCTAGGATATGATCTATCGTTTCCTCGTAAACAGGGATTCTTGAGTAGCCACTTTTATTGACCTTGTCCATGAGTTCGTGAAAGTCAATTTCCGCATCCACTGCTGAAATTTCCATTCGACTTTTCATCACTTGGCGAACGCTAAGTGTGCCAAAATTTACAATGCCGCGTAGAATTTCTTTTTCTTCTTCAGGGGTATCTTCTGTGGTTAATTCTAAGGCTTGATTCAATTCATCTACCGAGAGTGAGTATCCTTTTTGCTGTACTCTTTTTTCGATGATGTTGCTGAAAGCTATCAAAAAAGCCGAGAATGGCTTCAATACCTTCGTAAAAAAGGAGATGGGAATTGCGAGGTTTAGCGCAAAGTGTGTCTTTGCCTGATTCGCATAGGCTTTGGGAACAATTTCTCCAAAAAACACAATAGCAAAGGTGACTCCCACGGTTTGGATGAGGATGGCGGTAATTCCTAGGACATTGGTGCCAAAAATGCTCCAAGTGAGATAGGTAGTCAAGGTGATTAGGCCAATATTGAATACATTGTTGAGTATAAGTAGGGTACTCAACAAAATTTTGGGAGTTGCTAGCAAGGTGCTAATAACTCTTCCCTTTTTTGGATTTTTTTGGTTGAGTTCTGTTAGATCGTCCTTTGTTAGGGAGAAAAAAGCTGCTTCAGAACCAGAGACCAAGGCAGATCCTACCAAAAGGAGGAGGAGCACAAGCCCGTTAATTAAAAAATAGGAAAATGAAAAAGAGGAAACCTGGGCTATCAGTAAGTAACTCGGGTAGGGGTCATCCATGTGTTTGAGAAAATAAGTGGTCAAATGTAATCAAATCCCCTGAATTCAAGGAACAGGGGATTTGAATTCCATTAAAAGGGGAGGTCGTCATCCCCCTCATCAAGGGATACCATGGGTGCTGACACAGGGGAAGCGCTGGGCATTGCCCCTGATGCTGCTGGTGCTGCTGGTGCTGCAGGAGCACCAGGCATTCCTTCAGGTTTGCCGCCTACCATGGTAAAGCTCAACACCCGGATTTTCATCTTCTTTCGGTTTTGTCCTTGCTCATCTGTCCACTTGTCGGACTTGATTTTACCTTCCACGTAGATTTGAGAGCCCTTTTTCAGGTATTTTTCAGCAATTTTTGCTTGTTGATCCCAAAGTTCCAAGTCGTGCCATTCGGTTTGTTCCACTCGATTGCCACTTCGATCTTGATAGGCTTCTGAGGTGGCTAGGCTAAGGTTGGCGACCACCTTATCTCCCTCTAAATATTTGACCTCTGGATCTGCACCTAGGTGACCCAATAAAATGACTTTGTTTACTCCTGCCATAACATTTTGTTTTTAGTAGTTAAAAAGTTTAGAAGATTGAAAGTAATCAAATCTCTCGATCAGTCAAATAGCGGAGAATCAATTTAGGTTTGGGTAATGCGTCAATTTGCTGGGCATCAATCAAGTCAAATCCTTCTTTTTGGCACCATTTCGCCAATTCAGCGAGTTTATCTGGCGAAAGTTCCATCTCCCAAAAGCTTCCAAGTATTCGTTGATGTGACAGAAGATGTCGGTATTTTTTAGGGAATTGGGCTGCTTCCTGAGAGAGATTCTTTTGCCAAGGGAAGTCCTCCTGTTGAAGAAGTGGAAAATCATATAACCCGGTCCAAATATCTCCTTCCCCTCTTTTATTCCAAACTACCTGCCCTGCACATCGAATTACCAGGTAATCGAGTATTCGTTCTTTGACCTTGGTTTTATTGATTTTTACAGGTAAGGAATCTAGGAGATCTTTTTGGAAAGCAAAGCAGGAGCTAGCGAGTGGACAGGCCGTACAAGTTGGATTTTTGGGGACACAGCAGCGGGAACCAAAATCCATCATGGCCTGGTTGAATTCCCCTGGGATATTTTTGGGGATAAGCTGGTTTGCCAGTGCCTCAAACTCTTTTTTTCCTTTGCTGCTGGCGATGTCGGTGGCGATTCCAAAGTAGCGGGCGAGCACTCGGAACACATTTCCATCCACCACAGCTTGCACTTCTCCAAAGGCAAAACTTGAAATGGCCGAAGCGGTATAGCTTCCGACTCCCTTAAGTTGAATCAGGCTCGCATAGGTGTTGGGAAAATTCCCGCCTAATTCGTTCCAGATGTATTTCGCACATGCATGCAAGTTGCGGGCTCTGCTGTAATAGCCTAGACCTTGCCAAAGGCGGAGTACTTCCTCTTCCGGAGCCTCCGCCAGCGCTTGCACCGTAGGATAGGCCTTTGAAAATGCCAAGTAATAAGGCAATCCCTGCGCTACACGTGTTTGCTGGAGAATGATTTCAGAGAGCCAAATTTTATAGGGATCCTGGGTTTCTCGCCAAGGCAAATTCCTAGGATTTTCACGATACCAAGAAATTATTGAATTTGAAAACAATTGATTTTCAGTAACTTTACTCTTCATGGGTGAAAGATTGTGGGACTACAAACCAAGGTATTTTTTTTGAATATCTTTTTTAATTGCGCTGATTCTTGTACATTTGCAGTCCCAAAAATACTTGGTTAATAGGTTGTTAAGCTTATTTCGAAATTTCTAAATTTTAATCACAGTGACCAAAGCAGAAGTAATTACTAAAATTTCCGAGAAGACAGGAATTCAAAAAGACGATGTAACTCAAGCAGTTGAGGCGTTTTTCAAAGTAGTAAAAGATTCCATGGCAGATGGAGAAAACATCTATGTCAGAGGATTTGGAAGTTTCATCAACAAGAAAAGAGCAAAGAAAATTGCCCGTAACATTTCCAAGAATACGGCAATCGTAATTGACGAGCATTATATCCCTGCATTCAAACCTTCCAAGGTGTTTGTAGAGAAAATTAAAAACAGCAAGAAAATCAAACAATTGGCTACTCAGGCCTAAGCCTGGGTTAAAGGCATGAAAAAACTACAGGTTGTTCTTATAGGAATTGGTATCGCATCTGTAGCAGGTCTTTATTTACTACCCAAAGTGGTGGTTGATAACGAAGCGACAGGCGAAAAAATGGAAAGTGGAGCGGAAGCATCCCCAGCCATTACCGAATCGCATGAGAATGA
>JBJOOF010000003.1:0-3190 GCA_046051425.1 Bacteroidota bacterium | reverse complement strand
CTCACCGTATCTAAATGTCTTCATATTGGTTGGGGTTTTCAAAACCTCAAGAATTTTGTTTTTTCTGATTATCCTCTTGAAAATAAGGTTTGAAGTTCAAGTAAGTGGGCTGTGAACCGTGGACAGTCGACTGCCTGCAGACCGTGGTCTGTGGGCGATTATCCGCAGTGATTAGCATGCATTGGGTCACTACCCGTATTGCGGATAATCTTATCAAATCTACTTTTTCTTTTTGATGCCTAGTAATACTATATTTGTCAGTAACTGATACTTATAAAGCATCAATGGAACTGAGACACCTGACTTACTTTAAAGCGGTAGCAGAGGAATTAAACTTCCGAAAAGCTGCAGACCGTTTATTCATTTCCCAGCCTGGACTAAGCCGGCAAATCAAACAGTTGGAAGAGGAGTTGCAAGCACCGCTATTCGAGCGCGATAAAAAACAGGTCAAACTGACCGCGGCCGGAACCTATTTGAAAGAGGAGGTAGATTTTGTACTCAACCACCTCAAGATTACTGGACAGCAAGTCAAGGAGATTGCCGAAGGTCGAGAAGGCGAACTACGCATTGGGTTTTTAGGTTCCGCCGCCAACCAGGTACTTCCTGATCTGCTCAACCAACTGAATACCCGCTTTCCAGCCATTACGACGAGTTTGGAGGAGTTGAGTAACCAAGAACAAATTGATCGAATTCAAAAGGACAAGTTGGATCTAGGATTTGTGCGTGTGGCTTCCTTGCCTGAGGGACTCGAACGTAAGGTGGCGCATCGCGATACCTTTTCGCTGGTGGTACCCCAGGCCCATCCGCTGCAACCAGCAGATTTTCATTCCTTGGGACAGTTTGCAGAGGCGCCCTTTATTTTGTTCTCTTCAGACTATTCCAACCAGTACTACGAGCAAATTTTAGGAATCTGCAGCGCAGCAGGTTTTCACCCAAAAATCAAACACAAATCAGTTCATGCCCTGACCATATTTCGCCTAGTGGCCAATGGGATGGGAGTAGCCATCGTACCCAGCTCGCTCCTGGTGGGCTATGCGGTACCTGTGCGTGGCATGGTGATCCCAGGAACTACTGCATTTACCGAACTCAGCATGATCTGGAAGACAACCAATCGAAATCCGGTTTTGGGGAAGGCTTTAAATTTAATTTAAAAATTCGAGGTGAATTGGTTTGATTTTGTTATCACTTGTGATAACTTAATTGAATGATTCGAAAAATAATTTTTTACGAAAATCACTTTATTGATTTTTATTCTGCCCAAAATGAGAAGTTAAAAACCAAATTTCAATATGTTTTTGAATTGATAAGGCAAGTTGAAATGGTACCAGAAAAATTTTTAAAAAATCTTTCTGGTCATAAGGGACTTTACGAAATAAGGATTTCCTATCAATCAGAGAGCTATCGAATATTTTGCTGTTTTGATGAGGGGAAACTTGTAGTGCTTTTCAATGTTTTTTGTAAAAAATCTCAAAAAACGCCTCCTATTGAATTAGAAATATCAGACCGATTAATGAAAGAATATTTCTCAACTAAAAGATAAATGAAGATGATTCATCCACCAATCACTGATTTTGATACGCTTCTTGACTTCGAGCATGGAAAAATTGGAACGGAGACACGGAGTAAATTTGAGGAGCAATCCCAACGCTTCATCGTGAGTGAAATGTTAAAAGCTGCTCGAAAAGAAGCCAATATGACACAAGAGGAACTAGCTGAAAAAGTTGGAACGAAAAAAAGCTATATCTCCAAACTTGAAAATGGAAAAGTGAATGTTCGGCTTTCAACCCTTATTCAAATTTTTGAAGAAGGTTTGAATAGACGGGTAGGACTTACTTTTTTGTGATTATCGACAGGATTTAATTCTCCTATTGTCCAACTGTTAGGATTGCGGATAATCCATATTCCGTTTATATTTCGGGCAAAACAATAATCCCATGCATAAATTCCTTGCGCTCATCATCCTGCTTTTTGGCACTACTTTCTTTTATTCCTGTTCGGAAGGTGAGGCTGAGCCTCAGGTCAAATTGCCCGACAACCTAGTTGTGACCGTGGAATACCTCGCTAACGGGGTAGTCAAGGCAAATTTTAAAGCGGATAATGCAGCTTTTTTCAAGGTTAATTTTGGCACTCCAGGGGAGACTGCCCAGCGTGTAGATGGCAATACTGCCTCCAAGACATTTACCCAAAAAGGTAATTTTCAATTAAATGTACAGGCCCATGCCACAGAAACAGATTACGTGGTAGCCTCTCAGACCATTAGCATGACTT
Organism: Bacteroidota bacterium; assembly: GCA_046051425.1. Taxonomy (GTDB): domain Bacteria; phylum Bacteroidota; class Bacteroidia; order Cytophagales; family Cyclobacteriaceae; genus Algoriphagus. The sequence goes on along the minus strand of JBJOOF010000003.1, from coordinate 922 downwards.
CAACCTTGCTGGGTCTGGGTCCAAATGCAGGCTATACAAGTCCCGATACCTACGATGGATACACTAAGGTTTGGTCAGATGAGTTTTCCGATGCTACGCTTTCCTCGGATTGGACTTTTGAACTAGGGGATGGATGTCCTGCTAATTGCGGCTGGGGAAATCAGGAATTGGAGTTTTACAAGAAGGAAAACACAAGCCTACAGGACGGAAACCTAATCATCACTGCAAAAAGGGAAAGTGCTGGCACAAAGAATTACACTTCTTCCAGGTTAATTACCAAAGGGAAAAAGTTTTTTACTTATGGAAGAGTTGACATCCGAGCAAAGCTTCCCAAAGGACAAGGAATATGGCCTGCATTGTGGATGTTGGGCGAAAATTTCTCAGAGGTCGGCTGGCCCAAATGCGGAGAAATTGACATCATGGAATTGGTTGGAGGAAGTGCCGAAAATAGAGATGGAACTATCCACGGAACCGTGCATTGGGACAATGCCGGCAGCAATGCCAATTATGGGGGAAAAACCAGCCTACCCTTTGGAGTTTTCAATGATGAATACCATGTTTTTTCGATTATTTGGGATGCTGAAAAGATCGTTTGGCTACTAGACAATGTCCAATACCATGTCATTGACATTCGGCCGGCGGAATTGAATGAATTTCAGAAACCCTTCTTCTTCATCCTAAATGTCGCAGTGGGCGGTACTTGGCCCGGTATGCCCGACGGAACTACAGTTTTCCCTCAGGAAATGAAAGTGGATTACATTCGTGTATTTCAGAAAAAATAGGAGCTTAAGTCAATCGCTCTAGTTAACGAAGGAAGCAGAAATGCTTCCTTTTATTTTTTTGAGTATGTCGGCATTCCTAGGACTACTGCTGGTTACTTCTATGATTTTTGGCTGAAGGCTAGGTTCGTAAAACTTCACTA
>JBJOOF010000002.1:0-8606 GCA_046051425.1 Bacteroidota bacterium | reverse complement strand
GGGAATATTTCGAGAGCGGAGGTTTTTGAAAAGATGCGGAGCATTGTACAAATCATGCAAAACTCCATCGATCTTGGATTGAAGGGAACGAAGTATGCTGACCGGATTTTAGGTCCGCAATCCCTTGGATTTCAGAAGCAGCTAGAGGACAAAAAGCTGGTGGAAGGAGATATTCTAAACCAAGTGATCCTTTACACCTCTGCGATGATGGAGGTCAAAAGTTCAATGGGCGTGGTGGTAGCCGCCCCAACCGCTGGTTCCTGTGGTGCCCTCCCTGGTGCTCTCATCGGCATCAGCAGGGGACTTTCCCTGCATGAAGATGAAACGGTGAAAGCGATGCTCGCAGCCGGCATCATCGGCGTATTTATTGCAGCGCATGCCACCTTTGCCGCCGAAGTAGGTGGCTGTATGGCCGAATGCGGTTCGGGTTCAGGCATGGCAGCAGCCGGTATTGTGGAATTGAAAAAGGGGACCCTAGATCAATCCCTAGGAGCAGCCTCCATGGCCTTGCAGTCTTCGCTGGGCATGATTTGTGACATGATTGCCGATCGCGTGGAAGCTCCTTGTCTGAATCGGAATGTGATGGCCGCCACCAATGCGATCTCCTGTGCCAACATGGCCTTGTCGGACTACAACCATTTGATCCCATTGGATGAAGTGGTAGAAACGATGAAAAAGGTAGGAGATGCCATCCCAAATACCCTGCGCTGCACCGGGCTGGGGGGCTTGGCAATTACCAAAACTGCAAAGAAGATTGAGGCGATGTTGAATCAACAGGAACAAGAAGCCGCCAAGACCTTTTTTAAGGTTTGCTAACCTCCTCTTCACACTGAATCATCCGCTACTTATTCCCTTTCTTTTATGCTGATTTTTATTTGGGTTTCCTTAATTGCATTGGCCATCTGGTTCAGCTTTGTGTTTATCAAAGACCTCCTCGCTAACCGGGCCAAATTTGAAAATTCAAGTTGGCTCAAAACTTCGGTGATTGGCTTTGTCGTGAATTTCTTTGACGTGCTGGGCATTGGGGCCTTTGCTCCGCAAACAGCCTTATTGAAATTTACCCGGCAAACGGAAGACAAGCTGATTCCCGGCACGATGAATGTCGCGAATACCATCCCAGTTTTGCTGCAGGCATTTATTTTTATCACCATCATCGAAGTCGATCCGCTCACCTTGATATCGATGCTGGTATCCGCAGCTGTTGGAGCGGTGATTGGCGCTGGTATTGTGTCGAAACTTTCGGAACGGAAAATTAGGCTCACTATGGGAATTGCTTTGGTGGTCACGGCAGGATTTATGCTGGCCCGAATGATGAACTGGATCGAAGGAGGCGGGGATGCTATCGGACTGACGGGCTACAAGCTGGCCTTTGCCGTGGTGGTCAACTTCTTTTTGGGCGCGATCATGACCGCAGGGGTGGGTTTGTATGCCCCATGCATGGCTTTGATTTTTGCCTTAGGGATGTCACCAACAGTTGCTTTTCCCATCATGATGGGCTCCTGTGCTTTTTTGATGCCTGTGGCTTCCGTAAAATTCATAAAAACAGCATCCTACAACCGGAAAGCTGCACTCGCCATGGCTATTCCAGGTTCGATTGCAGTGCTAATCGCCGCCTTTATTGTCAAATCCCTACCCCTAGAAACCCTGCAGTGGGTCGTCCTTGGAGTGATTTTGTATACCTCCGCCACCATGTTGACGGCGGCATTTAGAAAAAAAGAAGCTTAGTTCTCAAGGTACGGGGAGATTCCATCCACGACCTTAAATTTTTGTTGCATACTTCCCTCAGCAGTGGATAGCACGAGCGTGTAGGTTCCGGAATCGATAAATTTATCGTAGTGCACAAAATACGGAGAATCACTCTCCTGCTTGGTTAGGATCAAATCCCAGCGGAATTGGTTGAACCCTGCCGAACCGTCAAGTACTGTCCTCCATACTTCTTTAGATGCGCTATCACGCACCGAAAGGGTTACCGCCTTCGCCTCCTTCAACCAGAAGGTAAAGGCTACTTTCTCAAGGGTACGGTAATCCGGATTGCCATGTGAGGAATTGAACCAAGGTCTGCTTACCTGCTCAATTTCGGCCAAGAAATCTTGATTGCGGGGTAATTTTTGGGTGAGATGCTTTTGGAGAAGCTTCAGACTGGTTTTGTAGATTCCCCTTCCATGGGTAGCCACAACCAAATCCTGCGTTCCTTCGTGGATCTCCAAATCGGCTACTGCTGCGGCAGGCATATTTACCCCCAGGTAGTCCCAACTTGCTCCTCGATCGAGGGAAACAAATACCCCCCGCATCGTACCGGCATACAGCAAGTTTTCATTTGTAGGATCTTCCTTGATCACATTCACCGGCTCATCGGGAAGGCCCGCGGCAATGCTTTTCCAATTTTTCCCATAATCCTCCGAAACATAGACATAGCGATGCAAGTCATCGTAATTGATGCCCGTCATGGCCATATACACCCGTTCGATCTTGTGATTGGAGGGTGAAATACTTCGAATGTAGTTCGAGGCGATGCCTGCGGAATGCTCCTCCCAGGTGGATCCATCATTTTTTGAAACCCAAAAAGCCCCATGATCGGTTCCCACATACAGCAGCCCCTTGGCGAGGGGAGATTCTACTACCGTTCCTGCAGCAACTGATTTCTTTTCTTGCATAGAAGAAAGGGCCAAATTGGGACTGATCGCCTGCCAAGTGTCCCCCCGGTCCGTGCTTTTCATCAAGTAATTCCCTCCCTGATACAAGGTTTTGTGATCGTAAGCAGACAAAAAGTAAGGCGTCATGTAATTGAACTGAAGGGTATCCTTGATCTCCTTGGGAAGCATGGGCTTAATGGAGACCGCCACATCGGTGGATTTGTCCAATCGCATTGCATCGCCATGCTGTCGGCTATAGTAGATGATGTGCTTGTCCACGGGATCAATGGCTGTGACACAACCATCGCCCCCATCCCAAGCATCAATCCACACATACTTCCAGGGATCTGGGAAGCGGGTATTTAGCTCTTTGGGCGGGCCAGATACGGTAGCATCGTCCTGCGTACCCCCATAAATCGTGTAGTCGGCCTGGTCAATGCTGATGTCGTAAAACTCGCCCGTTGGCATGGAATTGTAATGCATCCAAGTTATGCCCTTGTCGTAGCTCACGTAGAACCCGCCGTCATTCCCCAGCGCCAGGTGATTGGGATTGTTGGGGTTAATCCATAATTCCGTTTGATCCAGATGGAGTCCCTGCGCCAAACTTGGGTTGATGCGAGTCACTTCCCCACCGATAAACTTAAAGGTCTTGCCTCCATCTAGGCTATGCGCAAGGCGGATGCCCAAACCAAATACTTCTTCGTCGTTTTTGGGATTGACATACACATCCGTGAAGTACCAGCCGATGGTGGTAAATAAGGGGAAGGAACCGGAATGCGTTTTGGTCCAACTTAGGCCTCCATCCACAGTTTTATAAAGTTCAGCAGACTGGCCTTGTGGGTAATTTAGATTGTCTACCAAGGCATAGGCTTTTTTCGGATTCGTAGCGGAGACCGTCAAGCCGATTCTGCCTACTTTGGGTCCCGAAGGCAAGCCTTGCGTACTTTTAATCCAGGTGGAGCCCCCGTCTATGCTTCTGTAGATGCCGCTATTTTGCCCAGAGATGCCCGGGTTCATTTCCCAAAGGGAGGCATATATGATTTGAGGATTGGTGGGTGAAATGACGATTTCGTTAGCCCCGGTATTCTCATCGATATGGAGCACCTGCTCCCAGGTTTTTCCCCCATTCGTCGTGCGGTACAGGCCCCGGTTTGTATTCTTCGACCAGAGGTGACCGAGGACGCAAGCAAATGCGATATCCGGATTGGTCGGGTGAATTTCAACTTCTGCAATGGACCAGGAATCTTCCAAGCCAATGGACTTCCAGGTAGCCCCTGCATCGTCCGAGCGGAACATCCCTGTGCCTGGCAAGGTGAAGTTGCGTGGCTTTTTTAGGTTTTCCCCTGTTCCCAGGTAAATGACATTCGGGTTGGAGGGAGCCAATTCCACATCCCCAATTCCTATGGAAGACTGCTCTTCAAAGATGGATTTCCAGGTCAGGCCATTGTTGGTGGTCTTCCACAATCCCCCCGAACCAAAGCCAACGTACATGGTGCTTGGATTTTGGGCATCCACCTGCACCACATCGGCTCGCGCGGAGTTAGCCGTGGGGCCGAGAGCGATCCAATCCAACTTGTAGGGAGTCTCTGCCTTCATCTTTCGATAGGTTTGAAAGGAAGCTTCCAGTGGAGAAGCCGGCTGCTGGGAGAAGGCTGGAATGGAGAAAAGTAGCAGTAGGAAAAGCTTAATTCCTTTGTGTAAATGGTTCATGTACGGATTCATGCTTGGATGAAGAATTTAGAATGGAGCCATTTTCCTTCTTTTGGATTAGAAGAAAATGGCTATTTCTGACTTAACTAATTTCCCTTTTGGAAAGGATCTGTACTGTTTTGCCCACCAAATCCTTAGAAAGGGAGTAGATTCAATACAGTCCTTTTTCCACAAGTGGAATTCGGAAATTTTGGAGGAAGGCAGTTTCATGTTGCTCCTCAAATATTTTTGCTGCCTGTCTCAGCAATTCTGGATGCTGAGCTGCCACATTCACTAATTCTTGAGGATCCGTTCGCAGGTTGTAAAGCTCCAAAGTTGGGCTTTGCTTATCCTTCAAATGCTGGCGTACTACCTTCCAGTCCCCAAAACGAATCGCTACTTGCCCTCCATATTCAGGGAATACCCAAAGCAAAAATTCATGTTGCTCCTGCTTGTCTTGACCCAATAGCGTAGGCATAAAACTGATCCCATCGTTACCCGATTCGAGTTCAAATCCTGTCAACTCGCTGAGGGTTGCCATGACATCGTATTGCGCAGAGAGGTGTTCAGATTGAGAACCCGACTTTATTTTCGTCGGCCAATTGGCAATGAATGGAACCCGAATTCCGCCTTCATACACATAGCCCTTGGCTCGACCTTGGGCCTCTCCAAAAATCCCTGAACTTTCAAAAAATGCTCCGTCCGTCCCCCCGGTAAAGGTCACCCCATTGTCAGAGCTAAACAGGATCAGTGTATTTTTATCCAGGCCTTTTTCTTTGAGGTAGGCCACCAGTTTGCCTACGTTCTCGTCCAAATAGGAAATCATGGCCGCATAGCCAGCTCGAGGATTTTGATGGGGAAAATAGCCCTTTTCTCCCAAATAAGGGGCTTCTTCCCCAAACTTAGCCTTATAATAATCTACCCATCGCTGGGGTGCTTGAATGGGATTGTGCGGCAAAGGCGTAGCCCAATACAGGAAAAAGGGGCTTTCCTTCCCTTGTTCATCCCCGATAAAGGACAGGAGTTGGTCAAACATCACATCGGGCGCATAGGTCTTTAAGGAGTAATTTTTGTAACTCTCCGGATCCTGTATGTCTGCCCCTAGCGCAAGTTTGGTAGAGGGAGCGATCGTGTCATTTTCGAGATAGACCCTGTGTTCATTGTGGTAGAGATGTACAGGGTAATAGGTATGTGCTTGGCGCTGGCAATTGTAGCCAAAGAAAAAGTCAAAGCCCATTTTAGTAGGAATGGCATCCGTATGGGGGGCTCCCAATCCCCATTTTCCCACTATGCCTGTGCGATAGCCCACTTCTTTTAGTTTTTTGGGAAGCAAAACAGTCGATGAGGGGATGGGTCGTTGCCCTTCCAAAGTAGAATCCAGAAGGGTGGCTCGGTAATTCCACACATCCCCGCGCTCGCTCCACTCATCATTTCCTCTGATGTAGGCATGCCCTGCATGGGTGCCGGTGAGCAACATGTACCTAGCTGGTGCGCAAACGGGCGCTCCTGAATAATGCTGGGTAAAAATCATTCCACTCTTAGCCAGGGCATCAATATTTGGAGTTTCAATTTTCTGCTGTCCATACACTCCGAGTTCCCCATAGCCTAGGTCGTCTGCAAGAATGTAAATGATGTTTGGGCGCTCCTTTGGACCCATTCCATTCCCCTGAGCAAGTGCAGCGAAGGCAATTCCCGTAAAAATCAGACAACTTAAGATTCCTTTTTTCATAGCTGTTCTCACTAAGCCCAACCAAAATTGGTGAGGATTAATTCTACTTTTTCTGGGGCATTCTGGCCCCGGTTTCCAGCCACCAGGCTTGGAGGGATGATTTGAGTTTTGCAACTTGGTCTGGTAGTTGATCAGCGAGGTTGGTCGTCTCATAGGGATCATTTGCCAAGGAAAAGAGTTCATCCGGCTGCATACCAAAGTAATGGATCAACTTGTACTCCCCTGAGCGAATGATGGAATAGGGAACAACATCCGCTCCCCTGTAGTGGGGAAAATGCCAAAACAAGTCCCTTGATTCTAACGCGCCCCCTGCCAATACTCCCGCCAAACTTTGCCCATCGAGACCTGGTTCTTCCGGATTTAATCCCATGTAGTCCAAGATCGTGGGAGCCCAATCTAGCGTCACGATGGGAAGCTCCGACTGCTTCCCTGCAGCAACTTTTCCCGGCCACTTCACGACTGTGGGTACCCGAATTCCCCCTTCGTAGGGATATCCTTTTTGAGAGCGTAAGGGCACGTTATTCGTGATGGGGTTTGTGGGATTACCCATCAAGCCCCCATTGTCAGAGGTGAAAATCACCAAGGTCTTTTGGGTCAACTTCAATCGGTCCAACTCGGCGAGCACCTTGCCTACGTTTTGATCCAAATTCTCAACCATCGCAGCGTAAACGGGATTTTTCTGTTTTCCCCCGGGTTTTTGCTTGTACTTTTCGACCAAGGCTTGCGGAGCCATAAGTGGCGTATGCACGGCATAGGGAGCCCAATGGATGAAAAATTTATGCTCTTGATGTTGAAGAAAATTCACAATCTCATCCCCTTCTCGATCCGTTAAATACTCACCAGAATCCCTGGGTGTCACCCGATCAAAGGAATAAAAAGGCGTGGGAGTAGATGGCTCGTAGGGATCAAAGTAGCTAGGGGGCTGACCCAGGTCATTGCCTCCAAAGTTACGGTCAAATCCTTGTTTTTCGGGATAGTTTTCCTCTCCACCCAGATGCCATTTGCCTACGTGGAAGGTCGTGTATCCCTGCGCTTTCATGCGCTCCGCTAGGGTAAGCTCTTCCAAGGGTAGAAAACCCTGATTTTTTGGTGTGCGAAGGGGCTGATCCGGGTTTTCTGCATATTCCCCTGTCAGACCAGTCGTACCAACACCTTGGAATCGTGCATAGATCCAATCGGTAATGCCCATTCGAGCAGGGTACTTGCCTGTCATCAGGGCTGCTCGGGAGGGGGAGCAAATCGCTGCAGCAGCATAGGACTGTCTAAAAAGCATACCTTCAGATGCCAAGCGATCGATAAAAGGGGTTTCGTAAAAATCACTTCCCAAAACGCCAATGTCCGCCCAGCCCAAATCATCTACATGGATCAAGAGCACATTGAATTCTTCTTTGGCTTGTCCAAAGGACCCCCAAAATACCCCGAATGAAAGCAGAAAAATAAGGCTGTACTTTTTCATCAACTTGGAAAGAATTGGCAGTCCCTAAACTCCTTGAAAGTTTAAAAGAAGGCCGAGATTGAATTTTATGGCGATTCAAATTATCAATTTAAGGCCTCTTTCCAAAATAATAGTGTAGCAGCGGTAAGTTGATCCCATAGCTCCTTCGCTAACTCCTACTGTACTGATGATGCAGGTGACCAGCAGTAGCCAGAGGTATTGGTTTGAGAAGGATTAGAACCTGACAGGGATCTCGGGCTTTGGCTTTGGCCGAAAAAAAACAGCTTTTTACTCCCCCTTTTTCTTGCTAACTTTTACTCCCTAGAGCTCCAAGCCATGAAAAACTTTTCCTTCTTTTCTTCATCAATGATCGCCCCATGCTAACACGATCCACACTTTCAATCCTACTTGCAGCAGTATCCTTTCCTGCATTGGCACAATCCGGGATTACCAAATTGAATCCGGTGAATTTTTCGCAGGTGACCATCACTGATAATTTTTGGAAACCAAAGCTTGAAAAAATTGCAACTACAGCTGTCCCAGTTATGATTTATCAAACTGAAATAGCCACCGGCCGCATCCGGAATTATGAAAAAGTGGCGCACCATCAAAACGAAAAGCACGAAGGTATTTATTACGATGACAGTGATGTGTACAAAGCCCTGGAGGCAATTGCCTATTCGCTGAAAAACCATTCGGATAAAGCTATGGAACAAAAAGCGGACGAATGGATTGCTAAAATTGCAGCTGCACAGGAGGCAGATGGATACATCAATTCTTTTTATTCGCTGACCGGACTTGAAAATCGCTGGACGGATATGGAGAAGCATGAGGATTACTGCGCCGGGCATTTGATGGAAGCTGGCGTGGCCTATTTTCAAACTACGGGGAAGCGGAAATTACTCGATGTGGCCATCAAGATGGCGGATCATATCGACGACACTTTCCGGAAACAAAATCGACCTTGGGTGTCTGGTCACGAGGAAATTGAGCTTGCTTTGGTCAAATTGTACAAGACTACAGGCGATAAAAAATACTTGGAACTATCCGATTGGTTTCTGGAGCAACGAGGACATGGCCACGGCAAAGGGGGAATCTGGGACAATCCACATTGGGGACC
>JBJOOF010000001.1:0-20371 GCA_046051425.1 Bacteroidota bacterium | reverse complement strand
AAGATTGTGTTTTGGTACTGAGAAAGAATGGCTAAAACCGCACCTACAGGAGATTTTACAAAATTAAGGGTAACAAAACTCTTATTTCTTGCCTCCATATCGTTGTTAAATAACTTGATTTGTGAAGCATCTCTTGCAATCGTGTCAACTTTAAATTCTCCTGCAGCCCCGCTATCTGTAAGAAGTTTTTTAATAGATAGGGGAAAATCATTGAGCTTTTTCTTTAATTCTTCGCCCTTACCCTGCACCTGAAAAATATTCCCTGAGGCTTCAACGTTTTTCAAGGCGCCAGTCAAGAAACTTCCATTCTCATCTTTCGCATTGGATTGAATGATGAGTTCTTGCTTCAAATTTTCAATGTAGGTGTATAGCTCCTGTGTAGATTTACGTACTTCCTTGGCAGCTGCGACTAACTTCACATCTTCTTCTTTTTTTCCAGTGCTATCCACTGTTAGCTGCATTTGCTCAATCAAAAACTGATTCTTTCCTGCGTAATTTAAGGATGTTTTCTCCATGCCCTCGTTGAGAAGGACAAACTTCTGGAGGATCTGGTTGCTTACCTGGAGGGCCAAAAGGGCCGTCAATACCAGGTACATCATCCCGATCATCCGCTGTCTAGGTGTTTCTTTACCTCCTGCCATAGTTGTCTATTTGGTTATAGCTTGTTGAGATAAATTACCCTCTAATGGCAGTTAGCATGCCACCATAGATTCTACTTAGTTCACTGACGTTTTTGTTCAATTTCACCATTTCCTCCTTGAAGGCTTGGGTCTCGTTCCCTACTTCGGTGAAGCTAGTCATGGCAGTAGACATATTTTTGTAGAAATCAGCCCGTGCTTTCTTCTGCTCGGAAGAATCCTGAAGTTCAAGTTCATACACTGCATTCAAAGCAGTCAAGTTTTTGGTTACTGCTTGAATTTGGACTTGATAGGCTTGCGCATCCTGAGCGGCCGAAGACATGGCCACCAAGGCTGTGGCAGTTTGTGCATAGGAATCGTTCATACTTGCCAAAGACTTAGAAGCAGCCTTCACATTTGAGGCATATTCTGTAGTAGCTACTGCAGCATCTGCAAGATTTCCCATCTTTTCAGCAGAGGAAGCCAAATTTTGCATCCCCTTACCTAAACTTTGAATTAATTCAGGACCAATGTTGGCTTCTTTAAGCATTTTATCTAACTGCTGAGCAATGGGATCTTGAGAAGAATTACCTGGTCCTTGACCTGGATAAATTTTTTCCCAATCAATTTCCTTGTGCGCAGGTTCAAAAGCAGATAGAAAAAAGATAATTGCCTCAGTCGTCAAACCTACTCCAATCATAATATTTGCACCCTGCCAATCCAGGATTTTAAACATTGCTCCAAGAATTACTACGGCTGCACCGATGCCATAAATTTTTGGCATTATGTTCGTGTAAAAATTTTCTTTAAAAGTTGCCATGGGTAAGAATTTTTTTTGGGTGGTTGGAATGATTTTTAAAAAGCAATTATCTTCTAATTCGTTTGTTAAGCTTTGCGTCCATAGAGGCTGATCGCCCTATAAAGGCCATCGCAGTACGGAATCCAATATGGGATTGTCCTTGATTCTGGTATTCGTAAGTACGTGTGGAGGTTTCTAAGTAATGGGAAATATCCTTCCAGCTTCCCCCACGAACCACTTTCCTTTTTTCATTTTTATTTAAATAAATCGGGTTTAAGTCCCAAGTACTTGCGTAAGCGCTCGAATTATAGGCATCCAATACCCATTCGGCTACATTGCCTGACATGTTGTACAAGCCAAAGCCATTGGGCTCAAACACATCCACTGGGGCGGAATACGCAAATCCATCGTCTGTATAGTTACCTCTACCCGGCTTAAAATTGGCTTGCAAGCAACCCCGACTATTTTTCACATAAGGACCTCCCCAAGGATATTTTGCCTGTTGGATACCTCCTTTAGCTGCATATTCCCATTCCGCTTCTGTAGGTAATCTAAAATCAGGCATATCAAATTCTTGGTCATCATTTGCCCGCATGTGGTAGGTTCTCCACTCACAATATTGCATGGCCTGATCATAAGAGACTCCTACTACTGGGTAATTGTCAAAGGCAGGGTGATCAAAATAGAAATCCATCAGGGGGTCCCCATAATGGTAGGCATAGCTTTTTTTCCAAAGCGTGCTATCAGGTTTAAGAGTATTTACATCAAAGTCTGGCTCCTTCATTGCCGTTTCAGGAGCATTTGTATTAGTTTTGAGAGGTGATGTTTTATCTTCTATCGCCTGCAAAAATTGTCTGTACTTATTATTGGACACTTCGTATTTGTCCATGTAAAACTCCGAGATGGTAATTTGCTTGTTGTCTGAGGAGTTCGTAAAAGCAATGTCCTCGTCAGATTGCCCCATCCAAAAGGTCCCTCCTTGAATAGCCACCATGTCTATGGGCAGTTTTTGCACCCATGGCTTCCTATCAATCGCTCCAGTTACCTCTCCCTTTCGGTTTGATTTTTCACTAGCCATTCCCTTTTTCTTAAACAGCCCACAGCTAGGGAGCAGTAGGATCGCTACTAGGCCCAAAACAATTGGCATAAAAGGAACTCTCATTTTTGTATACATAAATGACTTTTTTAAAGCATCATCAAATTTTTGGCCAAACTTCGCCAACCTATGAAAATGAATTCGAAAGTTAGCTTAATTTGAATCAATAAAACAAACATTACAGGTCTAAATGCTATTTTTAGACTTCTACGTTCAGAATTTCAACCCAGAATTAATTTCAACTAACTTACTAAAACCTAAATCTAGGGGTCCGCTGAATCACTCGATTGACGGTCTTGGACACATCTGACCAAGCATAGCGTAGCATCAGCTCGTGTGAAGTAGGCGACTTGGCATCAAGGCCTCCCACCACTAAATCAAAGGCATACCCCAACTTTAAACTATTGTCTTTCAACAAGCTGTAACCAAGAATTAAGGAAACTGATTCCTCCCCTCTATAGGCTATCCCTCCATTCACTTTATTCTGAAGTGTAGCTAAAACGCTAACTTCATACGATAAAGTATGTGTCCCCAAAGATTTTACTAAAATACTGGGCTCGATCCGAAGTTGGCCAATGGGACGCATGCGGTATCCCATCAGTAAATAGTTATGCATTTGAAGGCGGTTTGCATAATTTCCATCCCCAAAATCATAAGAGGCTTGATTGAGGTGCCTACCGCTAAGGCCTAGGTAAAAATCTCCACGATCCACCATAAGGCCTGCTCCCATATCCAAGGCCATCTGGGACTCGGTGCCAGCCAAAGGAAGGCTGGGCTCTGGATTGACAAATTGCAACTCTTCAAAATCTAAGGTGCTATTCGATACACCCAGGTAGCCTCCAAAACTGAGTTGCGTGCGCTGAATTTTTTTATGATAGCTCCCTTGCAAATTCACCTCAAGGTTGGAAGTGGCCCCTAACTGATCGTTGACCACAGTGAGTCCGTACCCAAAATTTTTGCCTTTTAATCTGTTTTGAAGGGTGATCAACTGCGTGGTAGGCGGATTGCCCACTCCGCTTGTAGTCGTGTAGCCCTGCCACTGGGAGCGATGGAACGCAGAAAACTCGAGCGCACCGGACTTACCCGCTAAGGCAGGATTGAAAAAATTGCCTGCATACAGGTATTGCGTGAACTGAGGGTCTTGCTGGGCAAAGCCCCCATTCGATGCCAAGAGCATAAGCAGAAAAGCTGCTGCTCTAAAAAAAATAACCAAGTCGATTTTTCTGTTCATTTGGCTGTGGAGTCCTCAAATTTAAACTAGTCTAGGAATTTAAACTGAGAATCCACCGAAAATGATTCTTAGAATCACAAATTATTGGCTTTTTTTATAAACAATTCCAAAGCACCCGTCATACTTGGGGCGTTTGGCATGGGCGCCTCGATGTCTAATAATAATCCCATATCGCGTACTGCCTGTGCTGTGGTAGGACCAAATGCAGCGATACGTGTTTTCCCCTGAACAAAATCTGGGAAATTTTGACGCAAAGATTTAATCCCAGATGGGCTGAAAAATGCCAATATATCGTACTTGACATCTGCCAAGTCGGATAAGTCTGCCGCCACCGTATGGTAAATAATTGCTTCTGTAAATGCGATCCCCTGCTTCTCCATGTAGGAAGGAATGTCCTCCTTGCGGATATCAGAACAAGGAAACAGGTATTTTTCGCTCTTGTGCTTTTTAAAGTAATCAAACAAGTCCTCTGCGGTCTTGAGTCCCACAAATAGCTTGCGCTTACGAATCACAATGTACTTCTGAAGGTAGTGGGCCGTTTGATCTGAAATACAGAAATATTTCATTTCTGCAGGCATCTCAATTTTGAAATCCTTACAGATCGCGAAAAAATGATCGATCGCATTTCGGCTTGTAAAAATGATGGCCGTATGCTTTAAGATATCTATTTTTTGCTTTCTAAACTCTTTAGGGGGAACAGGTTCCACCTTTATAAACTGCCTAAAATCGATTTTCAGCTTATACTTTTCTGCAAGCAGCAAATAAGGTGAATTAGCTTCGGTAGGTTTAGGTTGAGATACCAATATGCTTTTTACTGGCGTATAGCGATCTTTTGGAGCTGCACTCATGCTAGGAGTTCCTTTTACGTTCAACACATCACTGGACTAGTACCAAGATCCATTTGGTCAAAACCAAAAAAGGTACTATTTCCGCAATGCAAAGGTAAGTAAATAAATGATATTTCTTAAAATTCAACCTATTCATCATAATCAAGAAAAGTCCAAGCACTCCCAAAAGGTAGACCCAAAAGACTCCTTTCATCAGTTGGGCGAATATCATCTTCAATTCAAAAAATTCATTGATTGTAAAAAATGTGGTGACCACTAAAACAAAAGCGAATCCAAAAGTAATGAGGCGCAACAAGTAGAAAAAGTGGGCGAACTCAGACTTTCCTAAATCAAAGAGATAGCTGATCAATTTGATGGCAGAAAATTTCAAAATAGTCAAAATCAAGAGCAGAAAGGAGGCAATAACCCAATAATTAATAAGCGATAAAGAAGTCAAATTCTCTCCAATACCGAACCAATCCGGTCTGAACAAAACGATGCCCGTGAGCAAACTTTGGGCAAGCATCATGGATACTAGAAATAGAAAAAATAAGATGTCCAATGAAAATACCTTTTGAAGACCTCCACTTTCTGAAAAATCTTCCGCCTTGATCACCGATAAAGGTTGAAGCAAAACTCCCAACAGATAAGGATAGACTCTTCTGTAAACTGCCGCTAAGGCCAAAATAGACAATAGCGAAACAGCAATAAAATCCTTTAAAGGTTGCACTACCGTCCGCTTTTCAAGGGCAAAAAAGGGATCCTCCCCACTTAACTCTTTCTCTTCCTTTTCATTCTTGGCCACCTTGGTAATCGTCAATCCAAACTCCCCAAGTCTAATTTTATCGCTCACCACTGTGACCAAAAGACTATCTCTCCCAAATTCTTGCTTCAAGGAATTGGTAGCCACAAAAAAGGTCGTGTCAATTGAGGTCAAGACCCAGAGTTTTCCATCCACAAATACGGTAGAGTTTGCAGGTACCTCAAATTGAAAAAACGACTGTGGAAAAGCATTTACAGCCAATTTTACTTGTTTTTGCCCTATAGATCCCACCAACGATTGTTCGACTGAGCTACTCCATGCTCCTTCGTAATTTTCCAATACCTGAGCAGTCGCCCAGGCGGAAGAAAAAAGGAAAAAGAAAAGTAGGAATAGGCTACGCATCAATAGGGGGTGAAAGAGGACTTATGAACCCATTGGTCAACCCCTCAACAAAGGTGTTTCCTTTGAAGAAAGTCATGGATTTCACAAGTACAAAACTCAACAATCCTTAGCCAGACTCCAAATGATTTTTTCCAAACCGTCAATGAATTGCGGTAGTTTAATTGAAGTCTAGGAGCGAAAATTGGAACATCCGCTATATTTACTCAAGATTTGATCCCCATGGCAGGCCTATATATTCACATTCCCTTTTGCAAACAAGCCTGTCACTACTGCGACTTCCATTTTTCAACAAACCTGCAATTAATCAGTCCGGTGGTGGAAAGCATGATTCTAGAATTGGAGCTTCGAAAAGACTACCTGAAAGGCGAACCTGTAGATACCGTCTACTTTGGGGGAGGTACCCCCTCCTTACTCCCTACAAATGCCTTGGAAAAGATTCTGAATCAAGTCGCTCGTATTTTTCCTGGTAAGAAACTAGAAGTTACCCTGGAGGCCAACCCAGATGACCTTACCCCAAACGCTTTAGCCACTTGGAAATCCTTGGGAATAGATCGCCTGAGCTTGGGAATTCAAAGCTTCCAAGATGAAATCCTTACCGCTTACAACCGTGCTCACAATTCCAAACAGGCAAAGCAGGCCATTCAATTGGGTAGAGCTGCCGGATTTGAAAAATTCTCCATAGACCTGATTTATGGGTATCCCCATGCCAATCACGACTTGTGGAAAAAAGACCTGGAAGAAGCCTTGACTCTTGACCCTGGCCACCTTTCAGCCTATTCGCTCACGGTTGAACCCAAAACCCCCTTGGGGAATTGGGCAAAAAAGGGAAAATTTATCCCTGCGGAGGAAGAATTCGTAGCCCAGCAATTTGAATGGCTGCAAGAGCAATGTGAACAAGCGGGATACTTACAGTATGAAATTTCCAATTTTAGCCGCCCAGATCAAGGCGCCAATCACAACAGCAATTATTGGAAACGGGTCCCCTACCTGGGAATTGGGCCAAGTGCACATTCATTTGATGGCCATGCAAGAGGCTACAATCCTCCTTCAAACCCCGATTATGTCAAGGCATTAGCCGCCGGCAAACTCCCCTTTGTGGTAGAATTACTAGAAAAAGAAGAATTGATCAACGAAGAAATCCTGACAAGCCTTCGAACGAGCTGGGGACTAAATACTGCAAGTTTGGCTGATCGTTACCATTTAGATCTCTTTCAAATTAAAGGAGCTAGCATCACTAAATTAACTGAACTAGGAATGGTTCTTGCGGAAGGGAAAACGCTAACTTTGACTCGGAAAGGCAAGTTGCTCGCAGACAGCATTGCCGCCGAAATTTTTCTTGATTCCCATGACCTACTCTAGAAAGAAAGAAGCCACTCCATTGGGAGAGGCCTTCCAAGACTTACTGAAATCCTATCGTCTAGAAGACACCTATCAGGAAAAAGTTCTCCTTGCTTCTTGGTCAAAATTGATGGGGAAAACCATTGCCGATCGGACTAGCAACCTCTACATCAAGGACAAAAAACTTTTTGTGAAAATTACGTCTGGGCCAGTAAAAAAAGAGCTTCAACTGAATAAATCTAAGGTGATTGCTCTGATCGAAGCCGAAGTAGGGAAGGGAATTGTAGACGAAGTCGTCTTCCTGTAAAGTTTTTGAAAAATTTAACAATTCTCCCCGGTTTCGGATAAGCACAAGTAGCGCTGCATTGGTCTACATTCCCTATTTTTGGAGCATAACTCCATGATCAAGACCACCTCACTTCCTCTTGGCAGAATAAGCCTCTTGATGGCCATTTTAATTTGGCTGGCTCTGGTATTGGTCGATTTGGTCCGGATTTTTGGTATGATCAACAACCTCGATTCTGGAATTTCAGAAGAGGTTACCTGGATTTTAGAAATCCTGTTTTTCTTTTTTGTGTATTTGGTCTACCGCCATGTTTTTTGGAAAAATCGCCAGGCCGACTTCCTCACCCTGATTTGGAGAGGTGTTTCTACTGGGCTTTTTGCTGCCGGCGCAGGCCTACTCACCGAACTAATTTATTTTGCATTAGGAGAAAGTAAAATTGGTACGGATCCCTTCCTAAAAAATATTTTCTACCACATCAATTTTGCTTGGACAAGTGCATTCTTGATTTCCACAGCCTTCTTATGGAAGCATTTGATCCTTTACCAAAAGAATAAGGCGGTAGTTAAGCAATGGCAGGTGTTTGAGCTTTCCATGTTGGGCGCCTTATTTTTTGTGTTTTTCAACCACAATAATTTTGATTACAGCTTCTTGTTTGGATTGGTCATCCTTTTGGTAGTCTCCATCCTGCTAGCCGTCAATTTGAAGTGGATTCCTTACCTCAATTTTAAGGAGAAATGGAAGACTCTCCTCTTTCTATTCCTAATTTTAGTGTGTTCTGGCATTCTTTTTTATAGAGTCCTGGCCTATGGCAATGAGGTAAAATTGCAGATCAATCTTACAGACAACTTGTTCATTATGGCCTTGTTTGGGTTTGTATTTGCCTATGGACTTTTCAGTTTTTTGGTCACGCTATTTAACCTTCCTACCTCTTCGGTTTTTGAACAAAAGCTGACCGAAGCCATCAATTTCCAAAAACTAAGTCAATCCATAAAGCATGAAGAAAATGAGGAGCAAGTTTTAGACATATTACTTGATTCCTGTATGAGTGCTTCCTATTCGGATTGTGCCTGGATAGAACTAAATCCTAAGGAACAAATCCAACTCAAAAATTCCCATCGGTTTCTGGATCAACCTACCCAAAAAGCCATTGCTTCGTTAATCTTCCAAGAAAACAAATCCTGGGCTTTTAATGCGTCTACCGAGCAAATCCAATCCATTCGGGTCAACCACCCTGTTTACAAATCTGCGCTTCATATTCCATTGGTAATCAATAAATCAATCTTAGCAAGAATCGTTCTTATCAAAGAGGTAAAAGAAGGATTCAACAAAGAAATGATGAGCATCATTGGAACCTTTGCAAGGCAAGCCTGCATTTCAGTTGAAAACCATCGCCTCCTCAACCAAGCTATTGCAAACGAACGCTACCAAGAAGAATTAAAAATTGCACAACGCGTTCAGAAGGCTCTTTTGCCAATCAAACTCGATCATCCGGACTCATTCCAGATTAGTGCCTATTCCAATACTGCGGATGAGGTGGGTGGTGACTATTACGACACCTACCAAGTCGACGCCAATCATTTTGTGGTCATCATGGGAGACGTATCTGGTAAAGGCACCTCTGCTGCCTTCCATATGGCTCAAATGAAAGGGGTATTCCAAAGTTTAATCCAGCTTGGCCTTAAACCTGCGGAATTCATGAAAAAAGCGAATGCAGCACTAAGCAAGTGCTTGGAGCGAAACCACTTTATCACGGCCTCTATTTTTGAAATTGACACGGCTACGCATACATTTTGTCATGCTAGAGCAGGACATATTCCCACCCTGTGGTATAAGGCAAATGAAAAAACCGCTGAGTTTATTTCAATTGAAGGACTTGGGCTCGGAATTGTAAGAAACCCAAGTTACCAAAACCACGTACACGAGAAAACATACGATTACCAAGCTGGAGACCTTTTGGTACTGCTCACGGATGGAATACTGGAAGGTAGAAACGAAAAAGGCGAACAGTTTGGATACGACAGATTAAAAAACTTGGTTGAAGCGAAGCATCAACTATCCCCACCCACCTTGCAGCAGGAAATCATCGATTCGCTCCACCAATTTGTTGGAGGAGATGGAATGATAGACGATGATTATTCCCTTTTGGTGGTCAAATTCACCCAACCTGATTAAACTAGCGAAACATGCTACGAATTGAGAAAACGAAAGAGGAAACTACTGACATTCTACACCTTATAGGTGAGGTAGATGCAAGTAATTCAGTGCTTCTGGACCAATCCATTCAGGAAGTAGTACAACAAGGCACTTCCTTTTTATTAATTGACGGCAAAGAACTAGGCTACATCTCCTCTGCGGGATTGGGGGTATTCATGTCCTACTTAGATGATTTTTCAGAAAGAGGCATTCGATTTGCAATTTTCGGGTTGAATGATCAAGTTGGAGAAGTATTCAAAATTCTTGGTCTAGACCGATTGATCTCCATTGTCCCAGATAAGTCAACCGCTATCGCCTCCCAGCATGAATCATAAGCTTAATTTATCCTGCAGTACCGCTGCATTGGCTGAATTGAGAGGCTTTTTGCAGCAGAATTTAGCATTTTACAGGCTATCAGAGGGTGACAAACACCAAGTCACCCTGGCGGTTGAAGAAGTTTGTGCCAATCTGATCATTCATTCGCATGACTGCAATCCTAAGGAAGAAATCCACTTGGAAGTCAAAGCATTGGATAAAAAAATAATTGTGGAAATTACAGATAAAGGGGACGCCTTCAATCTATTGGAATACGAAGTACCAGACCTGAGCCAAGTGATTGGAGAGAAACGAAAAGGGGGAATTGGCATTTTGCTTGTCAAAAAAATAATGGATGAAATAGAGTTTGAATCCAAAAACGGAAAAAATATTTGTAGGTTAATAAAAAATTATCCTTCAACTGGTAACCCTTAAAATGAGGAGGGAATTTCCACATTGTTTCTTTATTATTTTCGTACCTTTGAGCTTTACTTTGGTCCGCCATTCGATGAAAAAAAGAGCCCTCTCGGCGTTTATAGCACTTTGCTTGACACTCACGTTAAGTCCTTTCTCGTTTTTAGCAAAAGCTCAAGAAAAGAAAGAGATTTTAGTGGTTGTTGGGAACATTTCAATTGACAAAGAAGAATTTCTCTACCTGCTTTCCAAAGAGAAAGAAGGTGATGGCCCCTCCATTTCCTTGACGCGAAAAGAATTTGAAGAAAATTTTGAATCTTTTTTGAATTACAAGCTAAAGGTCATCGAAGCAGAGTCCATTAATTTGGATAAATCTGAGGAATTCAATTTGGAATTTTCGTCAATCAAAGAATCCCTTACTGCTCCATTTTTAATTAAGAATACAATCGAGGAAGGGGAGGTAAAAAAGGTATATGGCCGCATGCAAGAAATTGTACGTGCCAGCCATATTTTATTCCAATTTCCTCCAAATGCGAGTAATGAAGATACGCTAGCAACGCTAAAAATAGCCTTAAAAGTAAAAGCAGAACTTGAAAATGGGGCCAAATTTAATGAGCTGGCTTTAGTGTACTCGGATGATCCCTCAGCAAAAATAAATAAGGGGGATTTAGGTTATTTTACTAGCCTTCAAATGGTCCAGCAATTCGAAGAAGCTGCTTACATGCTTCCGGTTGGAAATATTTCAGATCCAATATTAACTGATTTTGGATACCACATCATTCAAGTAAATGGCCGACAGTCCAATCCAGGAGATGTTCAAGTTTCGCATATTTTGGTTCGTTTTGATGCCGAAAACCTGAGTCAAGAAGAAAATGCCCGGAGAAAAATCTCTGATATCTATGCGGAAATTCAAAAGGAGAACACCATTTGGGAGGAAATCGTAAAATCTTATTCGGAGGATCCTGCCACCAAAGAGACTGGAGGACTTTTGCCCTGGTTTGGGGTAGGGACCATGATTCCAGAATTTGAAATGGCGAGCTTCTCCCTAACAGAAATAGGAGAAATTTCCCCACCAATTAAAACCCCTTATGGCTACCATATTCTACGCCTGGAAGGGAAAAGAGAATTGCAATCTTTTGAGGATCTTGAACAAACCATCAAGTCCAAGATTTTGAGAAACTCCAAATCTGGCATGATCGAATCCCAAGTTATCGCCATGCAAAAAGCGAAATATGGATTCAAGGAAAATGAAACAGAAATCAACAAGTTGTCCAAGACACTCACCAATGAAGACCTCATTTCCTTTGGTACTGCAATGCAAGAAAAGGGATTGTCTAAGACTCAACTTTTTTCCATCAACAACAAGATGTATTCCGCAGGAGATCTGTTGAAATACATGCAGATTAAAGAAGTGACCCCTAAAGGTTCAGGCACATTCTTCACCCGATGGGTTGAAAGCTTTGTGGCAAAATCATTGGAGCAAGCTGAAGAGAAGGATCTTGAGGCGAACAATTCGGATTATCAGAAACTTCTCAAAGAATATAGAGACGGAATATTAATGTTTACTTTGACCAACCAAGAGGTGTGGCAAAAAGGATTAAATGACAGCATTGGCCAACAGGAGTTTTATAAAAATAATCTTCAAAACTACCAATGGAAAACTCGAGTTCAAGCCTATTTGGTAAAGGTAAACGATGCATCTAAGCTTGATAATGCACGCAAATACCTTCAGAACAAGGCATTTAACCCCGATAATTTCGCTTTATTTGAAGCTGATTACCGCGCCAATTTTCCAACTGCTTACGTCATCGAGTCTGGTACATTTGAAAATGAAAACCATCCTATTCTTTCCAAGGTTGATTTGACCCAAGTCTACCAAGAATTGGTAGTAGATGGAGCAACCTACATCCTGTCAGTTGGGAAAATTTATCCTCCTGGACCAAGAAAATTTGAAGAGGCAAGAGGATTAGTCATTCGAGATTATCAAGAATTCCTCGACCAAGCCCTGAGCAAAAGGTTAAAAGAAAAATATCCCATTCAAGTCAATTCTGGGGTAAAAGAAAAAGCCTTTGCCGCTTTGAACCAATAATTCTACCCATTCGGATTTCCCGAAAAAGAAAAAACTATGAAATTGTTACAACGACTTCTTCTGAGCCTTCTTGCATTTTGGATCTTGGGACAAGCTCAAGCCCAAGAAACCGCCACAGGACAGGTGGTAGATAAAATTGTTGCCAAGGTAGACAACAACATCGTACTGGAATCTGAGGTCCAAAAAACCTACCTCGAAGCACTATCTCAAGCACAGCAAGGTATTGAAGCGCCAACCCGTTGCACTGTTTTTGAAAGTTTGTTAATCAACAAACTCATGGTAGCCAAAGCAGAGATTGATTCCATAATCGTCACCGATGCAGAAGTCATGCTCCAAGCCAACAACCGATTTAGTATGGTCATGCAGCAGTTTGGCGGAGACGAAGCCATGCTTGCCGAAATGTATGGCAAGACCGCTGACCAGTTAAAAGCCGAACTAGAGGATGTCATCCGTGAACAGTTGGTTGTGGAAAAAATGCGCAAAACCATCACTGAAGGAATCACCGTTTCCCCTGCAGAAGTTCGCGCATTTTACTACAGCATTCCTAAGGATTCTCTACCCCTCTTTACTTCTGAGGCTACTGTAGGGCAGATTGTACGAAAACCAGAAACAAATCCCCAAGTACGGGAACAAATACTTGCGCAGCTGAAGCAGTTCAAACAAGACATCGGTACTGGAAAATCCACCTTTGCAGAACTTGCCAAAGCCAACTCAGAAGATCCAGGATCTGCAGCACAAGGCGGAGACCTCGGCTTCTTCAGAAGAGGAGAATTAGCCCCTGAATACGAGGCTACTGCACTAGGATTACGACCTGGGGAACTATCAGATCCTGTGGAAACCCAATTTGGGTTTCACCTGATCCAGTTACTTGAAATCAAAGGGACCACCTTCAACACGCGGCACATCTTACGAATCCCCAAAGCCACTGAGCAGGATGTCCAAAAATCCGAACGCTACTTAGACAGCTTGAAGAAAGAAATTTTAGCTGGGAAAATCGAATTTTCAAAGGCAGCTAAGGAGTATTCCCAAGATCGAACTACTTCCGATGCAGGTGGTTTTTTTACCGATCCTGCGACCACTTCAAACCGCCTATCTCTACGTACCTTAGAAGATCCAGTGCTTTACTTCACGATCGATACCATGAAGGTAGGGGACATTACGCCTCCGATTCGATTTGAAGACCCAAGAGAAGGTACCAAGGTCCGAATCCTGTTCTACAAGGCTCGCTATCCAGCACATAAGGCTAATCTGGAAGATGATTACGAAAAACTCAAAGCTGCTACGCTTCGACGCAAAGAAGATGAGGTGCTTAGCAAATGGTTTGTCACTGCCAAAGAAGACATTTATATTGACATCGACCCGAGTTACGATCGATGCGATGCACTCAAAGAAAAATAAAAAAAACCTCGCTTCACCAGCGAGGTTTTTTTGTACCACATTTTTCTTGAAACTAATCCGCCTTTCCTTCCAAAAATCTATTAACTCAACAAGGGGAATTCTCGCCTTTAACGCTGGCTTTTAATTCTAGAAGGGAGAACTCTATCGGTATCGGTTAGTGGGTACTCTCCTCGATGGATTCACCCCCTTGGGTTTGTTTTTCAAAAAGCGCCGCATACACTCCCTTTTGTTCCATCAGTGACCCATGGTCCCCACGCTCCACAATTCTTCCTTCATCCAAGACTATAATTTGATCTGCAAGCTTGGCTGAAGATACCCTGTGGGAAATGATGATGGACGTACGATTTCTCATGATTTTTTGGAGGGAATTCAGGATGGCATTCTCCGTCTTAGTGTCTACTGCTGAGAGGCAATCGTCCAAGATCAAAATCTTGGGCTCCTTCACAATCGCTCGCGCGATGGATACCCGTTGCTTTTGACCTCCAGAGAGGGTAATCCCTCTTTCTCCAAGGAGCGTTTCAAAACCCTTCGGAAAATCTAGGATATTTTGATAGACATCCGCATCCTTGGCTGCTTGCGTAATCCGATCTAGGTTAGGTTGATCCAACCCAAAGGCAATGTTATTGGCAATGGTATCCGAAAAAAGAAACACATCCTGAGGAACTACCCCTATCTGACTACGTAAACTGGCAAGCGAATACTGTTGAATAGGTCTTCCATCAACTAGAATTTCTCCTGCACTGGCATCGTACATGCGCATGAGTAAGTTAGCAAGAGTAGACTTTCCTGAACCTGTAGTACCAATGATTCCTAGGGTCTGTCCTGCTGCTATGGAAAAGGAAATGTCCCGAAGAGCCTGCACTCCTGAATCTGGATAGACAAAGGAAAGGTGATTTACTTCGAGTGCACCGGCAAGGGGAGACTCGATGTTTTCCTCAGACACCAAATCCGTCTTTTGATCGAGCAACTCATTGATACGTCTCTGGGATACCTCAGCACGCTGCACAATGCTGGTCACCCAGCCTAAGGAGGCCACAGGCCAGGTCAGCATGTTGACATATAGGATAAACTCTGCAATGACCCCATAGCCAATCTCGCCTTGAATGACCATCATGCCTCCAATGTAGACGGTAATGATGGTAGATATCCCCACCAAGGCCATAATCAAAGGGAAAAACAGGGCATTGACCCGAGTCAATTCAATAGACTGGTGCTTGTACTCTTCACTTGCCTTGTCAAACTCGGATGCAGAATCCTGTTCACGAACGAATGCCTTCAATACCCGAATCCCTGAAAATGCTTCCTGAACAAAGGTGCTGAGCTGCGAAAGGCTTTGCTGGATTTTTTCAGAACGCGCATTGATCAGATTGTTGACATAATAAATACTCAACGAGAGAATTGGGAGCGGCAATAAGGAATACAGGGTTAGTTCCAAATTGACTGAAACCATGTAAGAGATTACCAAAGGGAACAAAATCAACAGGTTGAGTCCGTACATGATCGCTGGACCCAGATACATCCGCACACGGCTTACATCTTCTGAAATACGCGCCATCAGATCTCCTGTGCTATTTTTCCGATAAAAACTTAAAGGCAAAAATTGAAAATGGGCAAAGAGTTCATTTTTCATGTCATACTCAATTTTTCGCGACATGATGATGAGCGTTTGGCGAATCAAAAACAGGAAGAAACCCCGAAGCAGAGCCATAACCAAAATCAAAATCCCAAAAACAAAGACCGACTCTAAAAAATACTCCCTTGCCAAATCTCCAAGCCCACCCTTGTCTAATGGGGTAAAAAGCGCAAAACTCTCAACCACATAATCTATGGCGATTCGAACCAGTTGGGCTGGAATAATTACGAAAATATTTGAGATCACAGTAAAGAGTATTCCCAAAAACAATAAGCCCTTGTATTTGATTAAATATTTATTAATTCTTCGGAGTTCCTTCACAGAATAAATTCTTAGTATTTAATAATAATCTTGTATAAAATTTCGCAGAGGAAAATTTGTAAGCTGATAAAAGTATTTAATTTTGTGTCCGCAGAAATGCGAGTTCAACCCAAATATAACACATTCTAAAAAGCTATTTTCAGATGTCAGCGATTAATGCAACCGAAACTATCCGTGAGGGTTCTATTTTTGGACAAATCACCACCATGGACCATGAGCAGTTGGTCATCTGCCACGATGAGGCTACAGGCCTCAAAGCCCTAATAGGAATTCACAATACCGTGTTAGGCCCAGCATTAGGTGGCACGCGCATGTGGCCTTATGCCACGGAAGAAGAAGCCATCAAAGATGTTTTGCGGCTTTCACGAGGCATGAGCTTCAAAAATTCACTCGCAGGACTGAATTTGGGAGGAGGCAAGGCAGTTATTCTTGGCGATCCACGACTGAAATCAGAAGCCTTTATGCGACGATTCGGCCGTTTTGTAGAGAGCTTGGGTGGTCGCTATGTGACTGCTGAAGATGTCAACATGAAGACCTCCGACATGGAATACATCGCCTTGGAAACCCGTCACGTGACTGGCCTTCCAAAAAGTAAGGGCGGTGCAGGTGATCCTTCCCCAGTAACTGCCTATGGTGTGTACATGGGCATGAAGGCTGCCGCCAAGAAAGCATTTGGTACTGACTCCCTTCAAGGAAAGAAAATAGGCGTTCAAGGAGTAGGTCAGGTGGGAAAATACCTCATCAACTACCTGGTGAAAGAAGGTGCAGAAATTATGATCACGGATATTTTTGAGGACAAACTCAAGGAAGTTGCCGCTACTACCGGGGCCACAGTGGTGGACAGCAAGGTACTCTACGATATGCCAATGGACATTTATGCGCCTTGTGCTCTCGGAGCCACCATCAACGACCAGACCATCGATCGCTTGACTTGCAAAGTGATTGCAGGCGGAGCCAACAACCAACTCGAGGATGAAGCCAAGCACGGCAAAATATTGATGGAAAAAGGAATTGTTTATGCTCCAGATTTCTTAATCAATGCTGGCGGGGTCATCAACGTAGGAGCAGAATATTACGGCGAATACCAAGAGGAAACTGTTTTTGCTCAAACAGAAAAAATCTACGACACCTGCTTGTCCATTTTAAACGCCTCTGAGCAACAAAACATCCCAGCTCAGCAAGCTGCAATCCAGGCAGCGAAGGCAAGAATTGAAGCGATCGGAAGAATTAAACTTCCTTTCTAAGCAGTCTTTCAAATTCTTAAAGAGCCACCGAACAGGAGTTCGGTGGTTTTTTTGTCCCCAACTGTATGGGGACAAGACCCATCAAATTACTTATATTTGTGACTCTTTACATACCCTATGCTCAACAGAAGAATCCTTAGAGTCAAAGCATTTCAGAATCTTTATGCTTATGAACAGTGCAAAGGATCCAATCTAAATTTAGCCAGAGACTTTATACGAGAGTCTTTTTTACCAGACCTCAACAGCATGGAGGTTCAAGACAAGGCTGCCCTTTCCAAAGAAGCTGAAGAATCCATTCAGATCTTTGATGAAAACGTAGACTTAGGGCAAAAATTGATTCCGAATGAGGCAGGTATTAAAGTCAAAAAAATTGCGCTAGAAGCCCTAAAGCAGGTTCATGCTGCCAACGAAAAGGATCGCCAGTTCTTGTTAAAAAACATGGTCGTTTCTGCCGAACGAATTCCCCAGCTTTACCTCTTGGCCATCGAACTACTTCAAGCTTTTGCCAAACATGTGGGAAAAGAGGTGGAGAAAAAGCAAAAACTTGCGGGAGACACCCCTGTTGCCTTTGGTAACGAACTCAATTTGGCGAATAACCAAGTATTGAAGCGACTTCGCGAATCTCTAGAATACCAGGCTGCCCTCACTAAAAATGGGGTAAACTTGGATGAACTCGAACTTGAAATCAAAGAATGGTTTCGAGAATACATCAAGCCTGCAGAGCCTTATCAGCATTACCTTTCCCTTGCAAACCCTAGTTTGGATCAAGATTTTGAAGTGGTAGATGATCTGCTCAAAAAAGTCATCTTTAAAAACGAAGTCATATTGACCTTTTTCGCTGAGAAGGACTTAAACTGGACCGAAAATAAATCGGTAGTACGAAGCTTGGCTGCCAAGGTGTTGAAAAATGCTTCCCTGCCTGAGACTACTCTTGCTGAGCCCTTACCAGAAATTGCAATGAATTGGGAGGAGGACAAAGAATTTTTTGAAAATATTTTTAACTTCACCATCGCTAACGACGTAAGTAGTAAGGTACTTATCGCTGATAAAACTAAAAACTGGGACATTGAACGCTTGGCTTTTACAGATAAAGTCATCATCTCCATGGCGCTTGCAGAAATGATTCATTTTCCAAGCATCCCAGTTAAAGTGACTATCAACGAGTACATTGATATTTCAAAAACGTACAGCACACCAAAAAGCAAGCAATTTGTGAATGGTTTGTTGGATGTATTGGCCAAAGAACTAACGGACAAAGGACAGATTCGCAAAAGTGGACGAGGCCTCTTGGACAATAAATAAGAAAGACCATGAGCAAGACAACAAATACTTTACTCGCTTTCGCCGTAGGCGCAGGAGTAGGTGCAGCCTTAGGAATTTTATTTGCTCCCGATACTGGGGCAAATACGCGAGACAAACTCTCCTTCAAATTGTCTAAATACAAGAAGGAACTTGAGGACCTCATCAATGAATTGGTGGATGGAAAAGAAATTCACCTTAATGAGGCCAAAACCGAAGGAAAAAGAGTGATATCCGAAGCTAAAAACAAAGCAGAAGATCTCCTAAATGATGTAAATAAACTAATAGACCAAATAAATCAAGATAAAAACTAACATGAAAACAAGACTACTCAGCGCCATCGCACTAGCCGTCGTATTGATTACTTCTTGCTCTCAGGGCAAAGACGAACAAGCAGAAAAAATCAAAGCTTTAGAAGAAAAAATTGCTGCAATGGATGGGTCTAATGTACCTGTTCCAGCGGATATGGCTCAAACGACCACTTCTGCAGATCCAAGCACCCTAGGATCCTTCCAGTTTAGCGAAATGGAATACGACTTTGGATCCATCAACGAAGGAAAAGTGGTTGAAAAGATTTTCAACTTCACTAACAATGGTCAGGCTCCCTTGGTGATTTCCAACATCACTGCTTCTTGCGGATGCACTAGCCCTGATTGGACCAAAGCACCCGTTCAGCCAGGTGAAACTGGATTCGTGAAAGTGGTATTCAACTCTGCTGCGAAGTCAGGCGCACAATCGCCAACCGTAACCATTCAAGCGAATACCAACCCATCGGTAACTCGTCTGAGCATGAGAGGTAGTGTAACTCCTAAAACAGCTGGTGGAGCTGCTCAAGCAGGTCCCTTGAACAGATAAGCGATGCATTTATTTATTCTAGCACAAGCTGCTGCAGGCGGTAGCGGTATTCTTGGACAAGTATTTCTGTTCGGCTCGATCATTTTGATCATGTATTTCTTCATGATCCGCCCGCAACAGAAAAAACAAAAGGAAACCAAGAAGTTTATTGAAGAAATAAAAAAAGGAGATGATGTAGTGACCATCGGCGGAATCCATGGAAAAGTGTACAGCGTGGATGGAGACACCATACTTCTGGAACTAGACAAGGGTCTGAAGGTGAAAGTCGAAAAGTCTGCTATCTCCGCTGACTTCTCCAAAAAATCAAGTCCAACCAAGTAACACCTTGCCTGATACTAAAAAATCCCCCTGGAGAATATCCAAAAGAAAACTCTCCAATATAAAAGTGGTAGTCCTCTGCATCGCAGCGGCTACCACTTTTTGGGTTTTAAATGCACTCAACAAGGACAATTACAGTACTATCGTAGATTATCCTGTCCAATGGGAATTTGATCGGAAAAATTTTGTTCCAGTAAAACCGCTTCCACAAAGCATCCAAATCCAAATTTCTGGAAATGGCTGGGATCTACTTCGTAAGTATTTCAACATCAGCACCAATGCCTACCCCATCCTAATCAGTTCCCCTTCTGAGAAAAACTACCTACTCACTTCAGATCTGAAAAGAGGATTAGGAGAATTCATCACTCCCACCCTCCTTGAAAATGTGTTGGGCGATACGATTCCTTTCCAAATCGATCGAATTGTAACCAAGACCTTGATCCCTGAATTAGACTCGGCCGGATACTCCTTGGATAAAAATATTGCCCTAGAAGGGAAGGTGTCCTTCAACCCGGATAAACTAGAAGTTACGGGACCCTCCTCCATTTTGGAGAGCTACCAAGGAAAATTCCCCGTGGTATTGAATGCTAAAAAAATCGCCAAGAATTATTCTGGAAAGGTTCCCCTAGAACTAGAAGAAGATTTGGCAGCCCTTGTTCAACTCAAGCAAACTGAAATCCAAGTTAGCTTTTCAATTGTAACTTACTTGGAGGGAAACAAGCGCCTAAAAATCAAAAAGCTAAATTTCCCCGCCAACGTCAAACTTACCAACGAGGAACTGATTCCTGTCCTAAGCTATTTGATTCAAGAGGCCGATTTAGCCAAACTAAAGGATTTAGAATTTGAAGCTGTTCTCGATTATAGAAAACGGAATCGCGCTGATAGTACCCTTCAAATCCAAGTAAACCCCAATCCTAAATTTTTAAAAGAGGT